>NZ_JBIVPJ010000014.1:0-155776 GCF_044754585.1 Streptomyces sp. NPDC093065
CAACCCGATCAGAGATCCGATCAGGTCGGGGTATCAACATATCTGGCGTTGACTTTTGGCACGCTGTTGAGTTCTCAAGGAACGGACGCTTCCTTTGTACTCACCCTCTCGGGCTTTCCTCCGGGCGCTTCCCTTCGGTCTTGCTGTCTTGCGTTTCCGACTCTACCAGATCTTCCCGATCCGATTTCCTCGGTGCTTTCCAGGTTCACGCTTTCGCGTTTCCCTTTCGGCGGTTCCGACTTTATCAGAAGTTTCGGGCCGGTCTGACCGGCTGTTCGTTTCCGATTCATCGGGAGAGTGCTTCGTCGAATTCATTGATTCGTGGAAGCTGGTAGATGTTCACCGTTGCCCTCTGGGATGAACCCATCTGCAGGCAACTGTTCGAATCTACCTCCCCGCTCGCTCCGTGTCAACGGCTCTTGCGGGAACGAAGAGGACAGTAGCAGCTCGCCCGGGGTGGATGCACATCAGGCCGCCGTCGGCACGGTGGCGCTTCGTTCGGCCGCCTCGACGTCGCCCGTGTCGCCGGCGCGTACGGCACGGCCGCCGAGGACGTAGACGTAGGCGAGGAAGGCCAGCTCGGCGACGACTCCGATGGCGATGCGGGCCCAGGTGGGCAGGCCGGACGGGGTGACGAAGCCTTCGACGGCGCCGGACACGAAGAGGACGAGTGCCAGGCCGACCGCCATGCCGATGGCGGCCCGGCCCTCTTCCGCGAGGGCGTTGCGTCGGGTGCGGGGCCCCGGGTCGACGAGGGTCCAGCCCAACCGCAGACCGGTACCCGCGGCGACGAACACCGCTGTCAGTTCGAGCAGACCGTGGGGCAGGACCAGACCGAGGAAGGTGTCGAGGCGGCCGGCCGACGACATCAGGCCGAAGCCGACACCGAGGTTGAGCATGTTCTGGAAGAGGATCCAGATGACGGGCAGCCCAAGGAAGACGCCCAGGATGAGGCAGAGCGCGGCGGCCCAGGCGTTGTTCGTCCACACCTGTGCCGCGAACGAGGCTGCCGGACTGCTCGAGTAGTACGTCTCGTACTGGCCGCCCGGGCGGGTGAGCTCACGCAGTTCGCCCGGTGCCGCGATGCTGGACTGCACCTCCGGGTGGGTGCCGATCCACCAGCCCAGGAGGGCGGCGACCGCGGTCGACAGGAGGGCGGTGGGGACCCACCAGTGGCGGGCCCGGTAGACGGCCGCCGGGAACTGCTGGGTCAGGAACCGTGTGACGTCGCGCCAGGAGGCGCGCCGCGTGCCTGTCACGACACTGCGCGCGCGTGCCACCAGTTGGCTGAGCCGTCCGGTCAGCTGGGGATCCGGTGCGCTGGACCGGATCAGGGAGAGGTGGGTGGCCGTGCGCTGGTAGAGGGCGACGAGTTCGTCGGTCTCGGCACCGGTCAGTCGCCGTCGGCGCCGGAGCAGCGCGTCGAGACGGTCCCACTCGGCACGGTGGGCGGAGACGAAGACGTCGAGGTCCATCGGGGTGCCTGCTCCTCGGCTATCGTCGGCGGCTCGTCGTGGATCAGCTTGTCGTACTGCGGCGCGGTGCGTCCTCAGCTTGGCAGACTGGCGGGGACGGGGGCAGTCAGGGGAAGGGCGGCGGGCGTGAGTGAGCTGGTGACGGGCGAGGCGGTGGCGCTGGAGCTGCGTCCCGCGAGGCTGCCCAGCAGGGCGCTGGCAGTCCTGCTCGATCTGACCGTCGCCGTCGCCCTTTACGTGGCGGTGACCATCGCGCTGGTGGCGTCCACCTCGTCCTTGGACGGGGCGGCGCAGACGGCCCTGACGATCGCGACCTTCGTTCTCGTACTGGTGGGCGGGCCGATCGCAGTGGAGACGCTCAGCCACGGGCGGTCGCTCGGGAAGGTGGCGTGCGGGCTGCGGGTGGTGCGGGACGACGGCGGGCCGATCCGGTTCCGGCACTCGCTGGTGCGGGGCTTGATCGGGGTGATCGAGATCCTCATGACGTTCGGGGTGATCGCCTGTATCGCCTCGCTGGTGTCGGCGCGGGGGCGTCGGCTCGGTGACGTGTTCGCGGGCACGCTTGTCGTGCGGGAGAGGGTGCCGTTCTCGTCGGCGGGCTTCATGCCGCCGCCTCCGCCGTGGCTGACCGGGCGGTTCTCGGGGCTCGACCTGTCCGCGGTGCCCGACGACCTGTGGCTCGCCGTCCGGCAGTATCTGACGCGGGCGGGGCAGCTCGATCCGCGCGTCGGATGGGCCATGGCCGAGCGGCTCGCCGCCGATGTCGCGGCCCGGACGGGTGCGCCGGTGCCGCGGGAGGTTCCGCCGCCCGCGTATCTGGCGGCGGTGCTGCAGGAACGGCAGGCGCGGGAGGCCCGGCGGGCGTTCGGGGGCACTCCGGCGGGTGGTGGCGCCGCCCCCGCGGTGCCGGAGGTGCCGGCGGCTCCTGCGTCGGCTCCCCCACCGGCGGCCCCCGCCGGCCCGCCGCCCGCCCCGGCCTCCGCCGACCGCCCCGAGGTGCCGCGGGACGTGCCGCCGGGCGGCCGCCCCGGTACCGGGTTCGTGCCGCCCGCGTAGGCGCGGCCGACGACTCGACGCCCCTTCACGGGAACACGGACGGTGGTGTCTCCAGGTCCTCCAGCTCGACGCCGGGGGCCGCCAGTACGACGTCTCCGGCGATGTGCACGGAGTGCTGCTCGCCCGTGTCCAGGGCTGTGACCTGGTATTCGTCCACGGTGAGGGGGCCGTTGTCAGTGGCGTGTGCTTCTCTGTTGAGCAAGGCCCAGGACTGGTCCACGGTGCGGGGGGCGAGGACCGGGTCGGTAAGGGCGACGAGGCGTAGGCGGGTAGCCGGTCCAGAGGGGGTGAGGCGCAGGAGACGGGTGACGGCGACGAGGAAGGCCGGGGAGGTGCCGGTGAAGGCGTGGGCGCGCACATTGCCTTCGGTGGCGTGGGTTCCGGTCGGGTCGGTTCGGACCCAGGTGACACCGTCGAGGGCGGCGCCGCGTACCTGCCAGTCGGCGGCGTGGAGTTCGAGACGGATGGGACGGCCGAGTTCGTCGAGGGTGAGGTCGACGGAGCCGCGGTGGTCCCCGCTGGGCGCGGTCAGCTGTGAGACGTAGCGCCAGCCGGACGGGCCGGGGGCGCATTGGAAGTGTTCTTCTGCGAGGGGGGTGTGGTCGTGCGGATCGTGGAGCGAATATCGGCCGCGTGGCATGGGTGTCCTGGGTGGTGACGGGCTGCTGGTCCGGCCACTGAGGCGTCGAACGGGACAGGCCCCCGGCACGGGGGTGCGGGGGCCTGTCTCGGAGGCTGGGAGCCGTGGGAGCTGGCGGGCTCAGTAGCGGTAGTGGTCCGCCTTGTACGGGCCCTCGACCTTGACGCCGATGTAGTCGGCCTGCTCCGGGCGGAGCGTGGTCAGCTTGACTCCGAGCGAGTCGAGGTGGAGCCGGGCGACCCTCTCGTCCAGGTGCTTGGGCAGCACGTAGACGTCGGTCGGGTACTCGTCGGGCTTGGTGAACAGCTCGATCTGGGCCAGGGTCTGGTCCGCGAAGGAGTTGGACATCACGAACGACGGGTGACCGGTGGCGTTGCCCAGGTTCAGCAGGCGGCCCTCGGAGAGGACGATGAGCACCTTGCCGTCGGGGTAGGTCCAGGTGTGGACCTGCGGCTTGACCTCGTCCTTGACGATGCCGGGGGTCTTGGCGAGGCCGGCCATGTCGATCTCGTTGTCGAAGTGGCCGATGTTGCCGACGATGGCCTGGTGCTTCATCTTGGCCATGTCCGAGGCCATGATGATGTCCTTGTTGCCGGTCGTGGTGACGAAGATGTCGGCCTTGTCGACGACCTCGTCCAGCGTCGTGACCTGGTAGCCGTCCATCGCGGCCTGCAGCGCGCAGATCGGGTCGATCTCGGTGATGATCACCCGGGCGCCCTGGCCGCGCAGGGACTCCGCGCAGCCCTTGCCCACGTCGCCGTAGCCGCAGACGACGGCGGTCTTGCCGCCGATCAGGACGTCGGTGGCGCGGTTGATGCCGTCGATCAGGGAGTGGCGACAGCCGTACTTGTTGTCGAACTTCGACTTGGTGACCGCGTCGTTGACGTTGATCGCCGGGAACAGGAGGGTGCCGTCGCGGTGCATCTCGTACAGGCGGTGGACGCCGGTCGTGGTCTCCTCGGTCACGCCGCGGATCTCGGACGCCAGCTGGGTCCACTTCTGCGGGCTCTCGCCGACCGTGCGGGTGAGGAGTTCGAGGATGACGCGGTGCTCGTCGGACTCGGCGGTGTCGACCGAGGGGACCTTGCCGTCCTTCTCGTACTCGACGCCCTTGTGAACGAGGAGGGTGGCGTCACCGCCGTCGTCCAGGATCATGTTCGGGCCGCCGGTGGGGGTGTTCGGCCAGGTCAGCGCCTGCTCCGTGCACCACCAGTACTCCTCGAGGGTCTCGCCCTTCCAGGCGAAGACCGGGACGCCCTGCGGGTTGTCCGGGGTGCCGTCGGGGCCGACCGCGATGGCGGCGGCCGCGTGGTCCTGGGTGGAGAAGATGTTGCAGGAGGCCCAGCGGACCTCGGCGCCCAGGGCGACCAGGGTCTCGATGAGCACGGCGGTCTGCACGGTCATGTGCAGGGAGCCGGTGACGCGGGCGCCGGCGAGCGGCTGGGCCTCGGCGTACTCCTTGCGGATCGCCATGAGGCCGGGCATCTCGTGCTCGGCGAGGGTGATCTCCTTGCGGCCGAACGCGGCCAGGGAGAGATCGGCGACCTTGAAGTCCTGTCGGTTGTCGACAGTCGTCATTACGGGCTGCTCCTCGGGTTGGGTCGAGGTGGGTACGGCTGACCTGCGCGGCGGCGGACACAGGGGTGCCCCGAAGAGGACACAGGCATGCCCGCGTACGCGCAGCGCAGTCCGTCGGAGGCCCTCTCTCCCTCGGCCGGTCCGTCCTGGACCGCCCGACCGCCATCAGCAGCGACGTCTGGCTCCGTCCCAAGCTACACCGCTGGCGCTCGCCGTCCCCAGTCCGCCTCCGAACACTTCCGGACGTTCACGCAGGGTGATGACGGGCGCCTGCCGGGCGGTCAGTGGTCGGCGGGCGGTGCGGTGGGGCCGCCGGGGGTCGCCTCGGGGTCAGGGCCTTTGGCGGCCTCGGACTCGCTGTAGATGTCCGGTTCCAGGTAGATGACGCGGGCGATCGGGACCGCCTCGCGGATCCGGGATTCGGCGGCGTCGATCGCGGAGGCGATCTCCGTGGCCGTGCCGTCGTGGCGGACGGCGATCTTGGCGGCGACGAGCAGTTCCTCGGGGCCGAGGTGGAGGGTGCGCATGTGGATGATGCCGGTGACGGTGTCACCGGCGACGGCCGCGGCCTCGATCTGCTGGACCACCTCGGCGCCGGCGGCCTCGCCGAGCAGCAGGGACTTGGTCTCGACGGCGAGGACGAGCGCGATCAGGATGAGCAGGATGCCGATGCACAGGGTGCCGATGCCGTCCCAGACGCCGTCGCCGGTGAGCAGGGCGAGACCGACGCCGCCGAGGGCGAGGACCAGGCCGACGAGGGCGCCGAAGTCCTCAAGGAGGACGACCGGCAGCTCCGGGGCCTTGGCGTGGCGGATGAACTCCTTCCAGGACTTCTTGCCGCGCAGGGGGTTGGACTCCTTGATGGCGGTCCGGAAGGAGAAGCCCTCGGCGATGATCGCGAAGACCAGAACGCCCACCGGCCAGTACCAGTGCTCCAGTTCGTGCGGGTGCTTGATCTTCTCGTAGCCCTCGTAGAGGGCGAACATTCCGCCGACGGAGAAGAGCACGATGGAGACGAGGAAGGCGTAGACGTAGCGCTCGCGGCCGAAGCCGAAGGGGTGTTGCGGGGTGGCCTCGCGCTGGGCCCGCTTGCCACCGAGGAGCAGCAGGCCCTGGTTGCCCGAGTCGGCGACGGAGTGCACGGACTCGGCGAGCATCGACGACGATCCGCTGAAGAGGAACGCCACGAACTTCGCCACCGCGATCGAGAGGTTGGCGAGGAGTGCCGCCACGATCGCCCTGGTACCGCCTGACGCGCTCATGTGTCGCGTTGTCCCTTCGCCTGCGTCTGCTTCGTCTGATCTCGTCTGCTTCTGCGTCCGTGCGCCGGTGGGGCGCGGCCGGTGGGTGACCGGCTTTGCCCCGCCTTTGCAGTGCGCCATTGTTGCAGCCCGCGCGGGACCCGACGTGCCGGATGCGCCGTCGGGCACGGGTCAGACGCGCACGGTGGCCCGGAAGAGGGTGCCGGTTCCGGTCACTTCGGCCTTTTCGTGTGCCGGGACGAAGACGGAACGGCCGGGGGCCAGTTCGTGTTCGCCCGCCCGGACCGTGCCCGCCGTGCAGAGCAGGATCTGCGGGGTGGGCAGGGTGAGGTCGTGGGCGCCGGATCCCTCGGGCAGGACGTAGCGGGACAGGCGGAACTCGTCGGTCGGGGTGTCGTAGACCTCTTCGCCGTCGGGGGACGCCTCCGGGCGCAGGATGCCGGCGTCGCCCGCGTCGAAGCGGACGATGCGCAGGAGTTCGGGGACGTCGACGTGCTTGGGGGTGAGGCCGCAGCGCAGGACGTTGTCGGAGTTGGCCATGATCTCGACGCCGAGGCCGTTGAGATAGGCGTGCGGGATGCCGGCGCCGAGGTAGAGGGCCTCGCCCGGCTGGAGCCGGACGTGGTTGAGGAGCATGGCGGCGAGGACGCCGGGGTCGCCCGGGTAGTGGTGGGCGATGTCGGCGTACGGCCGGTAGGCGCCGCCGAGGCGTTCGCAGGCGGCCGCGGCCTCGGCGACCGTGTGGGACATCTCCTCGGGGTCGGCGCTGAGGATCGCGGTGAGCACCTCGCGCAGGGCGGCCTCCTCGGGATGGGCGCGCAGCAGGTCGACGTACGGCTTGAGGGAGGCGACGCCGAGGCCGTCGAACAGGTCGGCCGTCCCGGCCGGGGCGCGGAAGCCGCACAGGCCGTCGAACTCGGTGAGGGCGCAGACCAGTTCGGGCTTGTGGTTGGCGTCCTTGTAGTTGCGGTGCGGGGCGTCCAGGGGCACGCCGCGGCGTTCCTCGTCCTCGTAGCCCTGCCGGGCCTGTGCGAGGTCGGGGTGGACCTGGAGGGAGAGCGGGGCGCCGGCGGCGAGGAGTTTGAGGAGGAAGGGCAGCCGGGGGCCGAACTTGGCGACGGAGGCGGCGCCCAGTTCCTTCTCGGGGTCGGCGTCCACGACCTCGGCGAGGGTGCCCCGGCCGGTGCGGGAGGGGGCGCCGGGGTGGGCGCCCATCCACATCTCCGCCTGCGGTTCGCCGGTCGGCTCGGTCCCCAGCAGGGTCGGGATCGCGGTGGTGGAACCCCAGGCGTAGGGGCGGACGGTGTTGTCGAGGCGGTCCATGGGCTCTCTCTGCCGGTGCGTGCGCGGTGGTACGGGGGAGTCGTCCGGGGACGTCGTACAGGAACGCTGTACGGGGAGATGGTGCGTACGGGGTCAGGCTCCCGAGGCGAGTGCCAGGTAAACGGCGGCGAAATCCGTGATGGCGATCAGTTCGGCGAGGGTTTCCAGTTCGCCGCCCTCTTCGGGCTCCAGCTCGCTGATCGGCGTGTCGTGGCCGAGGGCCAGCTCACGGGCGTTGGGGGCGGCGGTCAGGCCGCCGGTGGGCCGGTCGCGCAGGAGCACCACGCGCGCGTGCAGGGCGGCCGGTTCCTCGACGCGGTCGCGGAAGAAGTCGTCGGGGTCGGCGCCGGCGGCGAGGCGGCCCGCGAGCAGGGCGCTGTGCGCGGCGAGGGCCTCGGGCAGGTCGGCGACGACGGCGGGGGTGCCGGACAGTTCGGCGAGCGCGGCGGCGAAGCGGCGTCCCGCGGGTCCGGCGGAGGTGCCCTCGGTCCACACGACGGGGAGGGATTCGGCCAGTTCGGCCGCGAGGGTCTTGGCAGGGTTGCTGTAGGTGACGATCGCGGGCCCGCAGCGTTCGGCGACGCGGTCGAGGCGGTCGGCGACCTTGTCGATGGCCTCGGGCGGCGCCTCGAGCAGCCCGGTGCGGCCCAGCAGCGCGAGGAGCGGGGTGAGCAGCGCCCACAGGACGCCGGGGGCGGCACCGGCGAGGGGTTCGTCGTGGTCGTACGGGGCGGTCGCCATCGGGATGAACAGGCCGCGCGAGGCGCTCACCGACTCGCTGAGCGGGGAGCGGGCGGGGGCGACGGCGACGACCGTGCAGCCCCGGCGGTAGGCCTGTTCGGCGAGCAGGGACAGGCCGGGTTCGGCGCCGTCGGGGGTGGCGATCAGCAGGAGGTCCACGGAGCCGGCCCAGCCGGGCAGTTCCCAGCGCAGGGCGCCCGCGGCGGGGGCGACACCGGTGGGGGCGAGGCGGGTGACGGGGCTGCCGGCACCGGCGAGGGTGCCGAGGAGGTCCGCGGCGTGGGTGGCGGCGGCGCCGGGGCCTGCGATCAGTACGGCGCGGGGGCGGCCGTCCGGCTTGAGGTTGCCGACGCCGGCCTCGGCGGCGTGCCGGGCGGCGGTGCGCACGCGGGCACCGGCCTCTGCGGCGCCGCGGAGCAGGCCGCGGCGGTCGGCCTCGGTGAGGCGCTCCGGGGCGTCGAGGAGCGTTTCGTCGAGCATGGCGGCAGGTCTCCGATCGCCGGGGCGTTCGTCTGGTTGCGCGGGGTCGTCGCCGGGTGGCCGGTCGCCTGGGCGGCGGTTATTCGGGGCGGCGGGCCTCGTCGACGAGGAGGACGGGGATGTCGTCGCGCACCGGGTACGCCAGGCCGCAGTCCTGGCCGGTGCAGATCAGCTCCGCGTCCTGCTCCTTGAGGGGGGCGTGGCAGGCGGGGCAGGCGAGGATCTCCAGGAGGCCGGCTTCGAGCGGCATGGGGGTTCCCTTCGGGGGCGGTGGGGCTTGTGTGGATGTGCTGGTCAGGGTACCGCCGGTGATGGAGCCTGTGTCGGGGTGCGCGGGGCGACGCCCGGCACCGGTGCGGGCCCGGCTGGGGCGGGCGGCGGGTTGCGCGGGCCGGCGCTGGCCGGGTGCCGCTGCGCCCACCCGTGCCGCCCCAGCGGCACGACTGCCCGCAGCTACGGGGGCGGTGGTTAGGCGCGGATGATCGACAGGGCCTCGTCGCGTACCTTTGTCATCGTCGCCTCGTCGCGGGCCTCCGCGTTCAGGCGGAGCAAGGGTTCCGTGTTGGACGGGCGGACGTTGAACCACCAGTCGGGAGCCTGGACGGTGAGGCCGTCCAGGTCGTCCACGGTGACGTCGTCGCGGCCCTCGTACGCGGCCCGGATCGCGGCGAGGCGGGCCTGCTGGTCGGCGACGGTGGAGTTGATCTCGCCGGAGCCGGCGTAGCGGTCGTACGCGGCGACCAGGGCGGACAGCGGGCCGTCCTGCTCGCCGAGGGCGGCGAGGACGTGGAGGGCGGCCAGCATGCCGGTGTCGGCGTTCCAGAAGTCGCGGAAGTAGTAGTGCGCGGAGTGCTCGCCGCCGAAGATGGCGCCGGTCCTGGCCATCTCGGCCTTGATGAAGGAGTGGCCCACGCGCGTGCGTTCCGGTGTGCCGCCGTTCTCGCGCACGACCTCCGGCACGGACCAGGAAGTGATCAGGTTGTGGATGACCGTGCCCTTGCCGCCGTTGCGGGCCAGCTCGCGGGCGGCCACCAGGGCGGTCACGGCGGACGGGGAGACGGGGTCGCCGTTCTGGTCGACGACGAAGCAGCGGTCGGCGTCGCCGTCGAAGGCGAGACCGAGGTCGGCGCCCTCCTCGCGGACGCGCGCCTGCAGGTCGACGAGGTTGGCCGGGTCGAGCGGGTTGGCCTCGTGGTTGGGGAAGGTGCCGTCCAGTTCGAAGTACATCGGCACGAGGTCGAGGGGCAGGCCGTCGAAGACCGAGGGGACGGTGTGGCCGCCCATGCCGTTGCCCGCGTCGACGACGACCTTGAGGGGGCGGATGGCGGTCAGGTCGACCAGGGAGCGCAGGTGGGCCGCGTAGTCGGCGAGCGTGTCGCGCCGGGTGACGGTGCCGGGGCGGGCGGACGGCTCCGGGGCGCCCGCCCCGCTCCAGCGCTCCACCTGGGCGCGGATCTCGGCGAGGCCGGTGTCCTGGCCGACCGGGGCGGCGCCCGCGCGGCACAGCTTGATGCCGTTGTACCGGGCGGGGTTGTGCGAGGCCGTGAACATGGCGCCGGGCAGGTCGAACGCGCCGGAGGCGTAGTACAGCTGGTCGGTGGAGCACAGGCCGATCTCGATGACGTCGGCGCCGCGGGCCGCCGCTCCGCGCGCGAAGGCGCCGGACAGGCCCGGGGACGAGGGCCGCATGTCGTGGCCGACCACGACGGCGTCCGCGCCGGTCAGCTCGACGAAGGCCGCGCCGAACAGCTCGGCCAGCGACTCGTCCCACTGGTCCGGGACGACACCGCGCACGTCGTACGCCTTCACAATCTGCGACAGATCAGCAGCCACGGCCAACCTTCCTGAAAGTCCTGTCGGAGCCCACAAACTACCCGTAGGGACCGACGGGCCGACCGGAAGGTTCCCGGAGGTCAGGGCAGCATCCAGCCCAGGACCACCGTGGACTGGCCGACCACGATCAGGCACATGACCAGCAACAGGCCGAGGCTCCAGGGCAGTACCTTGCGCAGCAGGTCGCCCTCGCGGCCCGCGAGTCCGACGGCGGCGCAGGCGATGGTGAGGTTCTGCGGGGAGATCATCTTGCCGAGGACGCCGCCGGAGCTGTTGGCGGCGGCCAGCAGTTCGGGCGAGAGGCCGGACTCCCGCGCGGCGGTCACCTGGAGGGCGCCGAAGAGCGCGTTGGCGGAGGTGTCGGAGCCGGAGACGGCGACGCCGAACCAGCCGAGGACGGGTGAGAGGAAGGCGAGCCCGGCGCCGGCCGCGGCGACGAAATGGCCGATGGTGGCGGCCTGTCCGGAGAGGTTCATGACGTAGGCGAGGGCGAGGACCGAGGTGACGGTGAGGATCGCGAACCGCAGTTCGTGGACGGTCGCGAGCCACTCCCTGACCGCCACGCGCGCGTGCACGCCGAGGACGACGGCCGTGGCCAGCCCGGCGAACAGGACGAGCGTGCCGCCGGTGGAGACGATCGGCCAGGAGAAGACGTTGCCGCCGACCGGGTTGCCCCCGGGGTCGGCCACGTCGAGGAAGGGCCAGTCGTAGTTCTGGGTGGCCTTCGCGAGCCAGTCCTTGACCGCCGGGATCTGGGCCACGGAGAAGACGGCGACGATCAGCGCGTAGGGCGCGTACGCCCGCGCGACCTCCCGCGGGGCGTCCTGCTCGTCCAGCTCCTCGCTGCGTACGCCGGTCAGTACGGACGCCCGTACGGGCTCGGCGGCGGGCCTGCGGGAGTGCGGTACGGCGACCAGGGCGCCGGCTCCGATCAGGGCGGCGGCGATGTCGGCGAGCTGGGCGGAGACGTAGTTGGAGGCGGCGAACTGGGCGACGGCGAAGGCGACTCCGCAGGCCAGCGCGGGGATCCAGGTTTCACGCAGTCCTCGTCGCCCGTCGACCAGGGCGACCAGGAGCAGCGGTACGACGAGGGCGAGCAGGGGTGTCTGGCGGCCGACCACGGAGGCGACGTCGTCCAGGGGCAGCCCGGTGACCTGGGCCAGTGTCACCACGGGGGTGCCCATCGCGCCGAAGGCGACCGGCGCGGTGTTGGCGACCAGCGAGACGACGGCGGCGCGCACGGGGTCGAAGCCGAGGGCGACGAGCATGACCGAGCAGATCGCGACGGGCGCCCCGAACCCGGCGAGGGCCTCCAGGAGGGCGCCGAAGCAGAAGGCGACGACGAGGGCCTGGATGCGGGGGTCGTCGGAGAGCCGTCCGAAGGAGCGGCGCAGGATGTCGAAGTGCCGGGTGCGGACGGTCATCCGGTAGACCCACAGGGCGTTCACGACGATCCACAGGATGGGGAAGAGGCCGAAAACCGCTCCCTGGACGGCGCTGGAGGCCGTCTGGTCCAGCGGCATGCCGTACGCCAGCCAGGCGACCAGTACGGCGGCCAGGAGGCCGATGAGACCCGCCAGGTGCGCCTTCATGCGGAGGCCGCCCAGCAGGACGAGGACGATCACCAGCGGCAGGGCCGCCACCAGGGCGGACAGGCCGAGCGAACCGGCGACGGGTTCCAGTTCCTGCACGTACACGGACGCCTCCCGGATTCCGCCATGCGAAAGCGTTTTCTCGGACTTCCGGAATGGTCGTGTCCGCGACAAGGGAACGTCAATGGGTGTGCAGCAACGGATGTGACCGAGAACACTACGAGGGAAAGCCGCCGACCCGTCGGGCGCGGGGGCTCAGTTGTCCGGCGAACGCAGCACGCGCAGGTGGCCGCGGCGCGCGACCTCCATCGGGTCGGCCGTCCGGGCGCCGCCGCCTGCCTCGGCCGCCCGCTCCTGGGGCCGGGCCGCCTCGCGCACCGCGTTGGCGAGCGCCTCCAGGTCGTCGCCGCTGGGGCGGGCCGGGGCCGATCCGTCGAGCAGACGGACGACTTCCCAGCCGCGCGGGGCGGTGAGGCGCTCGGAGTGCTCGGCGCACAGGTCGTAGCAGTGGGGTTCGGCGTAGGTGGCGAGCGGGCCGAGGACCGCGGTCGAGTCGGCGTAGACGTACGTCAGCGTCGCGACGGCGGGACGGCCGCAGGCGGTGCGCGAACAGCGACGTACAGGGCTCACGATGTTGGACGGTACCGCACTCTTGAGCGGGCCGCGACGACTCTCCACCGGGTCACACCCCCGTGTCGTGGCGTGAAACGTGCTACGGCTCCTCCCGCACACCCCCGTTCGACCTGCGTGGACGCCGATCGCGAGGCCTCTGCGCGGCTCCGGAAGCGGTCACGACCCGATACAAACGATGACATTTGCCTTGAGTTCCGTGGTCATGGAGAGATACGAAATCGAGCCCAACCTTGGCTGGAATGGTCATCCGGCGACAGATCGAGAGGGCCGCCGCCACGTCGCCCGTCGTGCGCGTGCGGGTCGGGCGCGCCGCCCCGGCGGGGACTACCCTTCACCAGTGATGGACAACCCCGTGACGCCCCGTGATGCCGGCCGCCCAGGACCCCGCCGTCGTGATCGCCACGGTCGGGGCATGCGCGGCCCGGTGGCACCCCCGCAGGTGCCGCTCGCCGCGAGCCGTGGCGAGGTGTTCGCCGACCTGGTGCAGGACTCCGTGGAGCGCCTGGAGCGGCGGTGGCCGCAACTCGCCGACATCGACTTCCTCGTCCTCGACGTGCCCCGCCCGGCCGCGGCCGGGGAGGCGTGGAACGACGAGGCCGTACCGCTCGGGGGCACGGTCCCGTCGCGGGACGGGCGGCGGGGGCGGGTGGTCGTCTACCGGCGGCCGGTGGAGATCCGGACCAAGGGGCGCGACGAGCGGGCGCTGCTGGTGCACGAGGTCGTCGTCGAGCAGGTCGCGGAGCTGCTGGGGCTGACACCGGAGACGGTGGACCCGCGGTACGGGGAGGACTGAGCGCCGGCGGCGGAGCCGCGGGCGCCGTGCGCGGTGAGTCCCGTTGCGGCCACCGCGCACGCGCCCTCGGCGCCGCTACTTCTGCAGTACCGACAGGTCCTCGTCCGCGTTCGGCACCGAGACCGTGCCCCGGTCGTCGGCGAGGGTCTGGACGGTGAAGGACGCCACGTCGTCGTCCGAACCGGTCAGGGTGCGCGACGCGTGGACCGGGCCGCCCGACACGGTCTCGACGGTCAGCGCGTAGGAGCCCTTGAGGCCCGCCGGCACCGGTGCGTCGACGTTCTGGGTCGTGCCGGCCTTGAGCGTGTACGTCTTGGTCGCCGGTGTGCCGCCCTCGGTACCCGCCGAGGCCGTGACCTTGACCTGCGCGGCGGCGCCGGGCGCGGACAGGGCCAGGGTGGTGCTCTTGGCACGGTTGTCCGCGGCCGTGGCGCGGGCGCCGACGGGGTCGGAGGCCGGGATGAACGCGGACTCCTGCTCGTCGCCCTTGCCCCGCACGACCCGGACCGCGGCCACCACCGGCACGGACCGGTCCGTCGGCGTCAGCACCAGCGAACCCGCCTCGCCGCGCGTGACCTCGCCGAGGTCGACGCCGGTCGTCATACCGGCCTTGACGTGCACCGTCTCATGACCGGCGGGTGTGATCAGCCCGGACGGCGAGGCGAGCCGCACCTTCAGGTCGGCGTCGGTGCCGCCGGGCGTGAACAGCACCAGGCGCACGGTGGTGGCGTCCTTCGGGATGCCCGGCAGGACGAGCTCGCTCGCCGGGTCCGCGGCCGCGGTCAGCCAGTCTCCGCCGGTCTTGTCGTCCAGGGCCTGCACCGCGGCACCGAGCCGCCCGCTGCGCACGCCGACGTGCACGGTCAGGTCGGTCTGCTTCACGTCGCTGAGCGTGGACAGCAGCAGGGACTCACTGGCGTGCGGCGGCACCGTGACGCCCTCCCCCACCGTGGACTTCAGGGCTCCGTCCTTGCCGTACAGCTCGATGTCGACGACGGCCGCCGAGTCGTCGGGGTTGGTCAGGTGCACGTAGTCGGTGCGGCCGGTCGCGGTGCTGGCGCCCGGGAACCAGAACTCCGTGTCCGGTGCGGTGCAGTTGACGCCCTGCAGTCCCCGGCCCGTCCCGGCGGCGACCTCCGTGGTCTGCTGGACCGTCCAGCCCGGCGCGCTGTTCCCCTCGGCGGTGCCGATCAGCGCGGGCGTGTCGGCGCCGGTGGTCTTCCCGGCGACCGGTGCGCCGGGCGCCTTGGGCTGGACGACCGGCTTCTCCTTCTTCTCGTCCTTGTCGTCCTTGCCGTCGTCGGTGGCAACGGCCGGCTCCGCCGTCACGAGCGCGGCGCTGCCCTTCTCGTCGGCGCCCTTCGTGACGGGCGTGAAGGACGTGTACGCGGTCTCGGCGAGGTCGGAGGTGCTGGGCGCCGGGCACAGCAGGCCGGTGCGCTCCACGGGCAGCCGGGCGGCGGGCGCCGCGGTGTCCGGGCCGGAGTCGTCCGGGGCGGACACCGCGGCGAACCCGGTGACGGCGGCGAGCGCGGTCGCGCAGGCGATCAGGGACAGGGTCGTGCGCTTCACTGCTGGCTCCCGTCGGGACGCTCACTGCCCGTGCCGTGGGGCTGCTGGGGCTGGGAGGGGTCGTACGGCGTGTCGTAGCCGCCCTGGCCGTACGCCTGGTCGAACGCCGGGTCGTACCCGGGGTCCTGAGCCTGTGTCGGATCGCCGTACGCGTACGGGTCGTACTGGCCGCCCGTCCCGTACTGCGCGGCCTGGCCGCCGTGACCGCCCTGGTAGGCGTCCTGCTGGTACGGGTCCGCCTGGTAGGCCTGCTGCCCGTAGGCACCCGGGTCGTACTGCCGGGCGTCCTGGTACTGCTCGCCGCCGTAGGTGCCGTCGTAGGACCCGTACTCGGCGCCGGTGTACCCCGTCGTGTCCCACGTGTCGTACGACTGCTGCTGCGGAACCGGCACGGGGGGCGCCGCGGGCGGCTCCGGAACGCCGGGTGCCTCGGCCGCGTCGTCCGCCGCCTCGGGGCCCGGCTCCACGCCTGCCCCGGCTCCGGCTTCCGCCGCCTCCGCCTCGGCCTGGGCGCGCAGTCGCCGTGCCCGGCGTCCCTCGCCGTCGGCGGCCTGGGCGGGGACGAGTTGCTCGTCGGGCAGGTCGTCGTCGACGTCGCGGCGCCTGCCGGGCAGGGCGAGGACGACGAGGACGAGGCCGAGGAGCCCCTGGACCCACAGCCAGACCGTGTGCGTGAACGGGGCGTCGTAGGTGACGTCCAGCCGGCCGCCGGAGGCGGGGAGTTCGAAGCCCTGGGCCCAGCCGTCGACCGTGGTGCGGGTGAGCGGCCTGCCGTCCAGCGTCGCCGTCCAGCCCTCGGCGGCGGTGTCGGCGAGGCGCAGCACCCGGCCGTCGGGGCCCGCCTTGATGTCGGTGTGGATCTCGACGGGCCCGGCCGCCACCGGCTCGGGCTCACCGGCACCGGGCTTCCCGGCACCGGACTTCTCGCCCGTCACGACGGTCGCGCGCGCGACCTCCTGGTCCACCCGCCACAGTCCGCTGCCGTCCTGCTGGCTGAGCCTGCTCAGTCCGGGTGTGGCGTCCAGGACACGGGTGACCTCGCGGGGCGCGCCCTTGTGCACGAGCACGTAGCGCACGGCGAACCCGCCGAGCTGGTCGGCCTGGTCGGCGCCGGAGCCGGCCACGAGGTTGGCGACGACCCTGTCGAGGGTGCTGTTGCCGCCGTCGCCGGAGGCCAGTTCGCCGTCGCCGAGGCGGGCGCCGGAGCCGCGGACCAGCATGTAGCCCACGTGCGCGGCGGAGTCGCTGTCGAGGACGAGGGTGCGGGCCTGGTCGCGGGTGTGGCTCTCCTCGGCGACGAAGGCGGGCACCTGCACGGGGTCGCGTCGCGCCACGGGGCCGTCGGCGCCGCCGATCATCCAGCCGGCGGCGGCGATCAGCGGGCCGAGGGCCGAGGCGAGGGCGATCAGGGCCGCGACGGGCTGGCGCCAGCCGAAGCTCTGCTCGGCCACGCGGAAGCGCGCCCCGTCGGCGCCGAGGGCCGCGGCGGACAGGAGGGCGATGCCGTAGACGAGGGTCGCCGGTCCGGCCCAGGCGGAGCGGTTGGACAGGACCGAGAAGACGAGGGCGACCAGGGCGACGGCCCAGGCCGTCCGGACGGCCGTCTGCCGCTCGGAGCGCAGCAGCGCCGCGAGCGCGGCCAGCACGATGCCGACGAGGAACAGCCCGCCGACCGTGCCGGGTCCGCCGGGGCTGGCGCCGAGCAGGTCGAGCGCCGAGGCGGCCGACGGGCCGTAGTCGAGGCCTGCTTCGTCGAAGAAGCCGAACGGCAGCAGCGACAGCGACCAGGGGGCGAGCAGCAGCAGCGGGGTGCCGAGCTGGGCGAGGAAGCGCGGCCCGTACGCCGCGATCTCGCCGCGGCGCAGGGCGAGGACCCCGATGCCCAGGACCAGCGCGACGGGCCACACCACGGGGGTGAAGGCGGTGGCGACGGTCAGCAGCAGGGCGTACGCCCAGGTGGCGCGCCAGCTGCCGCGGGCGCCGGAGGAGCCCGCCAGGCCGGCCGCCGCGACGCCCGCGCGCGCGATGAGCGGCAGCAGTACGGCGAGGACGGCGGTGCCGATGCGGCCACCGGCGAGGGCGCCGGTGGCCGCGGGCAGGAAGGCGTAGGCGACGGCGGCCCAGGCGCGCAGCAGCCGGGAGGGGACCAGCGGGCGGGAGGCGAAGTACGCGGTGGCGCCCGCCAGGGGAACCGAGCAGACCAGCAGCAGGGTGACGGCCAGTCCGGTGGAGCCGAGCAGGACGGAGGCGAACGTGGCGAGGATCGCGAGGTAGGGCGGAGCGGAGGCGGTGCCGCCGGTGCCGACCGTGTGCCAGGCGTCCACGTACCGCGACCACAGCTCGCCGGCGCCGGCCGGTGCGGGCAGCAGCGCGCCGCCCGCCAGGGCGCCGCCGCCGAGAAGCGCGCGGCAGGCGGCCAGGGAGACGAGCAGCAGCACCAGGAAGAGCACCGGACCGGGCTTGCGGGCGATGCGCTTGAGACGGGCGAACTGCTCGATCTCCAGGAAGTCGGCGTCGTCGCCGCCGGGTCCCGACTCGATGGCCCCGCCGTGCCGTCCGGCACCCGCGGCGGCCTCGGCGTCGGAACCGCCGAAGAGGTCGCCCGCGACCTGCTCGACGGTGGCGCGGATGGTCGCTCCGGGAGGCGGGAACAGGGGCCGCAGTTCGTCCTTCTCGACCTGCGGGCGGCCGCGTTCGCGCCGTCCGGCGATGATGCGTTCGGGTCGCAGCAGGACGCTCAGCAGGCCCCGGATCTCGTCGAGGGCCTGGCCGGGGACCTTGCCCACGAGGTAGGCGAGGGTGCGCAGCAGGGTGCCCAGGACGACGCGCAGCAGGACCCAGGGCAGGGCGGCGGTGCGGACGTTGACGAGGAGGGTGTGGACGGCGCCGGCCTTGTCCACCTTGTGCGGTGAGGCCGTGGTGCGGCCCGCGCAGTCGACGGCGCGGCGTTCGCGCGAGGCCGCCTCGGCGTGGCGGACGACCGCCTCCGGGGCGACGAGGACGCGCAGTCCCTCGGCGTGCGCGCGCCAGCACAGGTCGACGTCGTCGCGCATCAGGGGCAGCCGGCGGTCGAACCCGCCGAGCCGCTCGAAGACGTCGCGCCGGATCAGCATGCCCGCGGTGGACACCGACAGCACGGTGCGGACGTGGTCGTGCTGGCCCTGGTCCTGCTCGCGGCGGTCCAGGCCGGTCCAGCGGCGGCCGGAGTTGGCGATGGAGACGCCGACCTCGAGCAGCTGGCGGCGGTCGTACCAGCCGCGGAGCTTGGGGCCGACCACGGCGACGTCGTCCCGGCCGAGCTCGTACTCGGTGTCCACGACGCGCAGCAGCTGGGCGAGGGCGTCGGGTTCGGGGGCGCAGTCGTCGTGCAGCAGCCACAGCCACTGGACGGGCTCCCCGTGGGGCAGCTCCGGCATGTCGTAGGCGTCGTCGCGCCAGGTGCGCGTGACGGGGTCCCAGCCGCTGGGCCGCCTCAGGTACGGCAGGTCCTCGGGGGTGAGGAGAGGGGCGGTGCGGGTGGCCTCCTCGACGGCCTGGCCGAAGCCGGTGCGCCGGGCGAGGTGGAGCACGCGGTCGTCGCCGAGGGCGTCGGCGACCAGCCGGGAGGAGTCGTCGGCGCTGCCGGTGTCGGCGGCCACGGCGTACTGGACGGGACGCTCCTGGCCGAGCAGCCCGGCGAGCGCGTCGGGCAGCCAGCGGGCTCCGTCGTGGGCGACGAGGACCGCGGTCACCACGTGACGCGGGAACTCAGGTGTGGCAGCGAGGTCTTGCTGGGCTGCCGTGTGACTCTGCACGGACATCGAGGTACGGGCCCCGGTTCGGTGGACTGCGGTGGACGCCCGTGCCTGTTGGCGATGGCGGGGCGTCTCGGACGAGCGCCCACACTATCGGCTGGACACAGGGGCGGCCCGCCGCCTGTGGACAACCCACCGGCGACGGGCCGTTCCCGCTGCTGGGACCGCTGCTCGGGCCGTTTCCGCCGCCGCCTCGGACCGCGGCGCTCAGACCGCGGCCTTCTTCAGACGGCGGCGTTCTCTCTCGGACAGGCCGCCCCAGATGCCGAAGCGCTCGTCGTTGGCAAGGGCGTACTCGAGGCATTCGGAGCGGACCTCACAGGCGAGGCAGACCTTCTTGGCCTCGCGGGTGGAGCCGCCCTTCTCGGGGAAGAAGGACTCGGGGTCGGTCTGGGCGCACAGTGCGCGCTCCTGCCAGCCGAGCTCCTCGTCCGCGTCGTCGACCAGCAGTTGCTGCACCAGCTCGGTCATGTGCGCCCCTCGTCTGTCTTTCGCGTCCCCGTGATCCAGCCGTTATCGATTCCGGCTGAACGACACGAGTGAAATTACAAGTGTGCTGCTCCGGGCGAGTCAAGCCGAGATCTGCTATTGGGCTCCTTATTCACTCTGCGGAACCAAGGCAATGCAGTAAGTGTTCAAATCGCCATAAACCTTGACATAGCGATGAGACCCTCCGGGAGGTCCGTCCCGTTCAACACCTGCACCAGGAAGGACGCCCCGGCGATCGATCCCGTTCCGATACACGCGCCGAAGCGAACCAGATCACATTCGGGTCACGGGATCGCAACGGGGGGTTGTGCGCCCGGCTTGTGCGCCATGTGTCCCGGAACCCGTCTGAGCAAACCTTTCGGCAGGACGATCAACCGGATGAGGTGAAACATGTCCCACATAACGGGCATCGAGTTGACAGTGCTGGTGTGAACCGCTGTCCTTGTGGGCATGCTCGCGAACTTGGCGCTCACCTCGACCCGCACCGCCGGGTCCCACGGTGCTGCCCGCGCTCGCTGTAGCTGTTCCAGCTGTTGAGCCGACCGCGCTCCGGCTGTCCCCGAGTCCACGCGACTCGACTGCTCCGTTCCCGCCCCACCAGGGCGTTCTTCGTCACTCGCCCCGCTCCGCCGCACTCTTCCGCCGAGGAACCACGCACCCCATGAACAGCGACAGCGACCTCCAGATCGCCGGCGACATCCTCGAAGTCCCCCACCTCCTGCAGCCTCCGCGCGAGCACCCGGCCACCGTCGCCGAGTTCGCCGGCCTGGTCCGCGCCGTCGCCGCCGACCGCTCCGAGTGGGAGCACCTCGTCCGCTACGACGCGACGACACGCTGGTACCACCGGCTGCGCACCGGCCCCGGGTACGAGGTCTGGCTGCTGTCGTGGGTGCCGGGACAGGGCAGCGGACGCCACGACCACGGTCCTTCCTCCGGCGTGTGGACGGTGCTGGAGGGCACCCTCACCGAGCGCACGGAACGCGGCACGCGCGCGTTGGAGGCCGGTACGCAGCGCGTGTTCGCGCCGGGCCACGTGCACGAGGTGGTCAACGACGCGCTGGAGCCGGCGGTCAGCCTGCACGTCTACTACCCGGGCCTGACCGAGATGCCGATGCACTCCCCGCAGTGCTCGGCCGCAGCCGGGCGGGACACCGGCGCCGACGCCGACGTCGCGCCGGCACGGTGACGACTGGCTGACGCACTGTCGTACCCGCCTGCAAGACTGGGCCCATGCGCATTGTGGTTCTGGCAGGCGGCATCGGCGGTGCCCGGTTCCTGCGTGGTCTGAAGCAGGCCGCGCCGGACGCGGACATCACGGTCATCGGCAACACCGGGGACGACATCCACCTCTTCGGGCTGAAGGTCTGCCCGGACCTCGACACGGTGATGTACACGCTCGGTGGCGGCATCAACGAGGAGCAGGGCTGGGGGCGGGCCGACGAGACCTTCCATCTCAAGGAGGAGCTCGCGGCCTACGGCGTGGGGCCCGAATGGTTCGGCCTCGGCGACCGCGACTTCGCCACACACATCGTGCGGACCCAGATGATCACCGCGGGCTTTCCGCTCAGCGCGGTGACCGAGGCACTGTGCGACCGCTGGAAGCCCGGCGTACGGCTCATCCCGATGACCGACGACCGTGTGGAGACGCACGTGGCGGTCACGTTGCCCGACAGCGGCTCCGCCGCGGGGCCCGGCGAGCGCAAGGCGGTCCACTTCCAGGAGTACTGGGTGCGCCTGCGCGCCTCCGTCCCCGCCGAGGCGGTCGTGCCGGTCGGCGCCGAGCAGGCCAAGCCCGCGCCCGGTGTCCTGGAGGCCATCGCGGAGGCGGACGTCATCCTCTTCCCGCCCTCGAACCCGGTCGTCTCGGTCGGCACGATCCTCGCCGTGCCCGGCATCCGGGAGGCGATCGCCGACGCCGGGGTGCCGGTCGTGGGCCTGTCCCCCATCGTCGGCGACGTGCCCGTGCGCGGGATGGCCGACAAGGTGCTCGCCGCGGTCGGCGTGGAGTCCACGGCCGCCGCCGTCGCCGAGCACTACGGCTCGGGACTGCTCGACGGCTGGCTGGTCGACACCGTCGACGCGGACGCCGTCACCCGCGTGAAGGCCGCCGGGATCCTCTGCCGCGCCGTACCGCTGATGATGACCGACCTCGACGCGACGGCGCAGATGGCCCGTGAGGCGCTGACGCTGGCCGAGGAGGTGCGGGAGGCGTGAGCGGGCCGACGCGCGACGACGAGTCCGGCCGCGGGGACGGCTACCGGGTGTGGGCCCTGCCCGGACTGCCCGAGGTGCGGCCCGGGGACGATCTGGCCAAGCTGATCGCGGCCGCCGGGCCGGCGCTGGCCGACGGGGACGTGCTGCTCGTCACGTCCAAGATCGTGTCCAAGGCGGAGGGCCGGATCGTCGAGGCCGCCGACCGCGAGGCCGCGATCGACGCGGAGACGGTACGGGTGGTGGCCCGGCGGGGTCCGCTGCGCATCGTGGAGAACCGCCAGGGCCTGGTCATGGCCGCGGCCGGAGTCGACGCCTCCAACACCCCGTCCGGGACCGTACTGCTGCTGCCCGAGGACCCCGACGCCTCGGCGCGCGGCATCCGCGAGGGGCTGCGCGACACGCTCGGCGTGAACGTCGGGGTGGTCGTCACCGACACGTTCGGGCGCCCCTGGCGGGCCGGTCTCACCGACGTGGCGATCGGCGCCGCGGGCGTCCGCGTCCTCGACGACCTGCGCGGCGGCACGGACACGCACGGCAATCCGCTCGGCTCCACCGTCGTCGCCACCGCCGACGAACTGGCCGCCGCCGGTGACCTGGTCAAGGGCAAGGCCGCGGGCCTGCCCGTCGCCGTCGTGCGCGGGCTGCCGCAGGTGGTCGTCGCCGAGGGCGAGGGCGCGCGGGCGATGGTGCGCGGCGCGCGCGACGACATGTTCCGCCTCGGCACCTCGGAGGCGGTACGGCAGGCGGTCGCCCAGCGCCGTACGGTACGGGCCTTCACGGACGAGCCGGTCGACCCCGGTGCCGTGCGCCGGGCGGTGGCCGCGGCCGTGACCGCGCCGGCGCCGCACCACACGACGCCGTGGCGGTTCGTGCTCCTGGAGTCCGAGGACTCCCGCACCCGGCTGCTGGACGCGATGCGGGACGCCTGGATCGCGGACCTGCGGCGCGACGGCAAGAGCGAGGAGTCCGTCGCCAAGCGCGTACGGCGCGGCGACGTCCTGCGCAACGCGCCCTACCTCGTCGTCCCCTGCCTGGTCATGGACGGCTCGCACACCTACGGGGACGCTCGCCGCGACGGGGCCGAGCGGGAGATGTTCGTGGTCGCCACCGGCGCGGGCGTGCAGAACCTGCTCGTCGCGCTCGCCGGGGAGCGGCTGGGCTCCGCGTGGGTGTCCTCGACGATGTTCTGCCGGGACGTCGTACGCGAGGTGCTGGGGCTGCCGGACGACTGGGATCCGATGGGGGCGGTGGCGGTGGGGCATCCCGCCGAGGAGCCGAAGGCGCGGCCGGAGCGGGACGCGGGGGCGTTCATCGAGGTGCGGTGACGCCTCTACCCTCGTAGGGGCTCACTCCCGCTTCTTCCCGCTCTTCCCACTTCGCCCAAGGATCTCACCCGTGGCAGGACGTTTCGCTCCCCGGCCCCCTCGCGCCACCGTGCGCGGCGGGATACCCCGGCAGGCGCCCGCGCCGGGGCGGGTCCGGGTGTGGGTGCCGGACGGGCCGCTGGACCTGGGACTGGTGCTCGGGCCGCTGCGGCGCGGGCCGGGCGATCCGACGTTCCGGACGATGCCGGACGGGTCGGTGTGGCGGGCCAGCCGGACGCCCGCCGGGCCGGGCACGCTGCGGGTCACCGCGCGCGGCGGCGAGGTGCGGGGCGAGGCCTGGGGGCCGGGGGCCGAGTGGCTGCTGGAGCAGCTGCCGCGGATGCTGGGCGCCGGGGACGACCCGTCCGCGTTCGTGGCGCGGCACCGACTGCTGGCGTTCACGGCGCATCGGCGTCCGGGGCTGCGGCTGGTGCGGACCGGGCTGGTGCTGGAGTCGTTGATCCCCTCGATCCTGGAACAGAAGGTCACGACGCTGGAGGCGTACCAGGCGTGGCGACTGCTCGTGCGGAAGTTCGGGGAGCCGGCGCCGGGGCCCGCGCCCGGACGGATGTGTGTGATGCCGGCGGCGCGGACGTGGGCGCTGATCCCGTCCTGGGAGTGGCATCTGGCCGGGGTGGACGACAAACGGGCGTCTACGGTCCTGCGGGCCGTGCGGGTCGCTGCGCGGCTGGAGGAGGCGGCGGGGATGGAGCCGGTGGCGGCGCAGGAGCGGCTGGAGGTTCTGCCGGGGGTCGGGCCGTGGACGTCGGCGGAGACCGTGCAGCGCAGTCATGGGGCGCCGGACGCGGTGACGGTGGGGGATCTGCATCTGCCGGGGATCGTGGGGTTCGCGCTGGGCGGGGACCGGTATGCGGATGACGCGGAGATGCTGCGGCTGCTGGAGCCGTATGCGGGGCAGCGGCATCGGGCGGCTCGGTTGGTGTTGTTGAGTGGGCGGGTGCCGGGGCGGCGGGCGCCGCGGATGGCTCCGCGGGGGATTGAGCGGCTGTAGGTGGTCCGGGGTTCGGTCGGCACCCGGCGTGGGTGTCGGCCGCGGGGTGGGGTGCGTGGCCCGGCGTTGCGGGGTGCCTCCCCCAGTGCCTGAACGGCCTGGGAGGTACCCCCACCGCCCACCCGTGCCGCCCCGGCGGCACGACTGCCCGCAGCTGTGCGGCTGCGCGGTTATGAGGCGTCCGGGGAGAAGCGGAGGGCTGCTGCGGGGATGCGGGCGTCGCACCAGATTCGGGCGCCGGAGCGGAGTTCGTTGTCGGCGCCGATGACCGCGCCGTCACCGATGACCGTGTCGGCGAGGACCGAGCGGGTGCCGACGCGGGCGCCGGTGCCGATGAGGGAGTCGGTGATGACGGCACCCGGCTCGATGACGGCGCCCGGCAGGATCGTGCTGCCGAAGACGCGCGCCCCCTCCGCCACGAAGGCGCCCTCGCCGACCACGGTGCCACCGGCCAGCTTGGCGTCGGCCGCGACCCGCGCCGTGGGCAGGACGAGGCGGTCGCCGCAGCGGCCCGGTATCGCCGGGGACGGGGCGCGGCCCAGGACCAGGTCCGCCGAACCGCGGACGAAGGCCGCCGGGGTGCCCAGGTCCAGCCAGTAGGTGGAGTCGACCATGCCCTGGAGGTGCGCGCCGGTGGCGAGGAGCTCGGGGAAGGTCTCGCGTTCGACCGAGACGGGGCGCCCCGCCGGGATCGTGTCGATGACCGAGCGGCGGAAGACGTACGCCCCCGCGTTGATCTGGTCGGTGACGATCTCCTCGGGGGTCTGCGGCTTCTCCAGGAAGGCGAGCACCCGGCCCGCGCCGTCCGTGGGGACCAGGCCGTACGCCCTGGGATCGGTGACCTTGGTCAGGTGCAGGGAGATGTCGGCGCCCGTCGTCTCGTGGGTGCGGACGAGTGCGCCGATGTCCAGGCCGGTCAGGATGTCGCCGTTGAAGATGAGGACCGGGTCGTCGAGGCCCGAGTGCAGCCGGGACGCCACGTTGCGGATCGCGCCGCCCGTGCCGAGCGGCTCCTCCTCCGTGACGTACTCGAGGTGCAGGCCCAGCGCCGAGCCGTCACCGAAGTACGGCTCGAAGACCTCGGCCAGGTAGCTCGTCGCGAGCACGATGTGCTCGACGCCGGCCGCCTTGGCCCGCGCCAGCTGATGCGTGAGGAACGGCACTCCGGCCGCCCGGACCATGGGCTTGGGCGTGTTCACCGTGAGCGGGCGAAGCCGCGTGCCCTTGCCGCCGACCAGGAGGATCGCTTCTGTCACCTGTCGTCTCTGCTTCCTGCCGGGACCGGCCGAACTGTCTTTCGGCGGGCCAGTGTATGCAGACCGTTCCGTGGTGCCTTCGACGACCGTGCGGTGGTGTGCCCTCAGCGGCCCTGGTACGTCGCCGCCTTCGCCCGGGTCGCGCCGAGCTTGGCGTAGAGCTTCTTGCCGGGGCAGTTCGTGGCGAAGCCGTCGCGGTGACCGGAGATGACGTTCAGTCGTACCTTCTTGCCCTTCGGGTAGAGATTGCCACCCCCGGACTTCAGGTATGTCTTCCCGCGCGGATTCATGCCGTAGAGCCCGACCTTCCACGCGGTGAGCCGGGCGATCGACTTCAGGGCGGCCGACGACGGCTTCTTCGAGCTGTACGTGCCGAGCACGGCGATGCCCATGCTGTTGGAGTTGAACCCCAGGGTGTGGGCGCCCAGTACCGGCTTGGACACGCCGCCGGCCCGGCCCTCGTAGACGTTTCCGCACTTGTCGACGAGGAAGTTGTAGCCGAGGTCGCGCCAGCCCATGCTGTTGACGTGGTAGCGGTAGATACTGCGGATGACCGACGGCGCCTGTGAGCAGCGGTAGTTGTTGCCGGTGTCCGAGTGGTGCACGAAGGCCGCCTTGACCTTCTTGGTGTACACGAAGCCCTTCTCGCGCAGCTTCTCGTCGGCGCCCCAGCCACGGCGTGTGGTGATGCGCGGGCGAGGGCCGGCGTGCGGCTTGGCCTTCTGCCGTGCGGGAAGCGCGGGGAGTACGGCGGGTTCGGTGGCCTCGGTCCGCGCGCGGTTCGTCGGCGGCGGGGCGGCCTCGCCGGGGTCGACGAGTTCGAGGCGCAGGCCGCCGGGGAGCCGAGCGCCGGCCGGGGCGGTGCGCGGCTCCCCGGCGGCGGGGACGGTTTCCGCCCGTACCCGCACCTCCACGCCGTCGGACTCGCCCACCCACAGGGGTGCGGTGGCGCCGCGTACGCGGCCCGAAGTGCTCTCGGGGGTGCCCGGGTCGGCGGCGTGGTCGGCGTTGTGGGTCTCCAGCTCCCGCCATCCCGACCAGGTGCCGGTCGCGGTGGCCCGGGTACGGACCTCGACGCGGCCGTGGAGTTCGGTGGCGGGGTCGTCCCAGACGACGCCGACGAGCGAGAAGTGCCGTACGTCGCGGCGGGACAGGCCCTGTTCGGCCGCGCCGGGTGCCCGGTCGCGGGCGAGGGAGGTGAGGGGCAGCGACTGGGTGCCGCCGGGGGCGTACGCCTCGGGCCGTGCGGTCGGACTCGTCACGGGCCGTGCGGCCGGGCTCGTCGCGGGTGGCGCCGAGGAGGTGGTCGCTGCCGCGGGCGGGGCGAGCGGGAGGGCCAGGGCCGCCGCGCACGTGACACCGGTCGAGGAAGCTAGGAATCCACGCATGCCCCTGATTTTGTACATCGTCAGACAAATATGTCTATTTGGGATCTGACGGGCCGTAGGGTCTTCTCGTCCGATCCGGTGGTGGTGCGGTCCGTCGGCCGCTGCGTGCGCGGTGCCGGGCCCGCGTACGCTTGCGCGGGTGAACGCGACCGACCGCACCCCTGCCGACCTGCTGAGTTCCGCGCTCGCCGCGGACCCGGGACGCCCCCTGGTGACCTTCTACGACGACGCCACGGGCGAACGCGTCGAACTGTCCGTGGCCACCTTCGCCAATTGGGTGGCCAAGACCGCCAACCTCCTCCAGGACGAACTGTCCGTAGAACCCGGCGACCGGGTGGCGCTGCTGCTGCCCGCGCACTGGCAGACGGCGGTGTGGCTGCTGGCGTGCGCGTCGGTGGGCGTCGTCGCGGACGTGGCGGGCGATCCGGGGGCGGCGGACGTGGTGGTGAGCGGGCCGGAGCCGGAGTCGCTGGAGGCGGCGCGGGCGTGCTCCGGGCCGCGGATCGCGCTGGCGCTGCGACCGCTCGGGGGGCGGTTCGCGCCGGCGCCGCCGGTGGGCTTCGCCGATTACGCGGTGGAGGTGCCGGGGCAGGGGGACCGGTTCGTGCCGTACGCGCCGGTGGATCCGGAGGCGGCGGCGCTGATCGTGGCCGGGCGGGAGTTCAGCGGGGCGGAGGTCGTGGAGCGGGCTCGGGCGGAGGCGTCGGGGCTGGGGCTCACGGGGCCGGGGGCGCGGATTCTGTCGGGGTTGCCGTACGACACGTGGGAGGGGTTGAGCGCGGGGTTGTACGGGCCGCTGGCGAGTGGGGGGTCGGTGGTGTTGTGCCGGCATCTGGAGCTGGCGGGGGCGGGTGTGGTGGATCAGCGGATCGAGGCGGAGCGGGTTTCGGCGACGGCGCGGTGAGGTTCTGCGGGGTGTTGGTGGGCCGGGGTTGAGGTGACGCCGGTGTGTCGGTGACCGGTGCCCGGCCTGCGCCCGGTGTCGGTCTCGGCGCGGGGTGGGGCGCGTGGCCCGGCGCCGACCCGTGCTCGGCGTCGGCCTCGGCGTGAGGTGGGGCGCTGACCCGGCGCCGACGGGGCGCCGCCTGCGCCCACCCGTGCCGCCCCAGGCGGCACGAATGCCCGCAGCTCAGCGGGCGGGCGAGGGGGATGCCCGCAGCTCAGCGGCGGGTGGTGAGGGGGATGCCCGCAGCTCAGCGGCGGGTGGTGAGGGGGATGCCCGCAGCTCAGCGGACGGGGAGGAACGCCCGCAGCTCAGCGGACGGGGAGGAACGCCCGCAGCTCAACCGGCGAGGGAAACGACCGCAGCCCGACGGTCCCAGGCGGCACGAATGCCCGCAGCTCAGCGGGTGGGGGGCGGGTGAGGGGGAGGCCGCAGCTCAGTGGTGGGGGTGTGACCCGTTTGGGCTAGGTGCGTGCTGTGTTTGGGGGTTCGTCGGGGCATGGTCGTACCAGCGCGCGGGTGTGGACGGAGGCAGGCGTGGGCGATGACGCGGGTACGGCGGCCTCCGGGGAGCCGGCGCACGGGGCGTCCGCGAGCGGCCGTGGGCTGAAGTGGCGGCGGCGCAGGCGGCGGCTCGGGATCGCCGGGATCGCGGTCGTCGTGCTGGCCGGGGGTGCCTCGGCCGTCGGGTGGGCGGTGTACGCCAAGCTGAACGGCAACATCACCTCGGACGAGGCGGCGGCCACCGAACTCGCCCGGTACGAGAAGGAGCGGCCCACCTCACTGGTGCGCGGCGCGCAGAACGTGCTCCTGATCGGGTCGGACTCGCGGTCGGGCGACGGCAACTCCCGCTACGGCCGGGACTCCGGGACCGAGCGGTCGGACACCACGATCCTGCTGCACCTGGCGGCGGGCCGGGACAGCGCCACCGCCGTCTCCCTCCCCCGCGACCTCATGGTGAAGATCCCCGCCTGCCACCGCCCCGACGGATCACTCACCCAGCCGGTGTTCACGCAGTTCAACTACGCCTTCGCGACGGGCGGTTCGGCGTGCTCGATCCGCACGGTGGAGAAGCTGACCGGCATCCGGATCGACCACCACGTGGTCGTCGACTTCGAGGGCTTCAAGGAGATGGTCGACGCCCTCGACGGCGTCGAGGTGTGCCTGCGCAAGCCGGTCGACGACAAGGACGCCAAGCTGAAACTGCCCGCGGGCAGGGTGACCCTCGACGGGGAGCAGGCGCTCGGATACGTCCGCGCCCGGAAGTCGCTCGGCGACGGCAGCGACACCGACCGGATGGACCGGCAGCAGCGCTTTCTGGGGGCGCTCGTGAACAAGGTGCAGAGCAATGGCGTACTGCTGAATCCGGTGAAGCTGTACCCCGTTCTCGACGCGGCCACGTCGTCACTCACGACGGATCCGAATCTGGCGAATCTGCGCGGTTTGTACGACCTTGTGCGCGGGCTGCGCGGGATTCCCACGGAACGCGTGCAATTCCTGACCGTCCCGCGGGAGTCGTACGCGGGCGACGCCAATCGCGACCAGCTCGTGCAGCCCGACGCCGAGAAGCTGTTCACCCGCCTGCGGACGGACGAGCCCGTGACGATCAAGGCTGCCCGGCGGGATTCGACCGGCGGTACCGGGAATTCCGGTGAAACGGGCGCCACCGAGTCCCCGGCGCCGACGTTCAGCGGGAACACCGCCGACGAGGACATCTGCGAGTAAAGCGCATTCCAAGAAGGGGCAACTCCGAGTGCAAGGCGACATGCACGAACGGACAATTGTCCAAGAAATGCGCCGGATTGCCCAGTTGTAAGGTTCGTGGAATGCGTCACTGCCGTCGCCGCACGCCAGGCGGGGCGGTTAATGTGAGCGATCCGGTGTGCCCGGCCGCGGAGCTCTGCCCTGGCCACGCACTGAACTGACGTGAGCGAGACCGGGCGCCCGGAGGGGAGGGCGCCGCGTGGCCCCGACGGAGGATTCGGACGACCGTGGACGCGCAAGGGCGTGGGCAGGCGGAGGACATCGACCCCGCAGACCAGTGGGTACTCAATCCGGACACCGGCGACTACGAACTGCGACTGCCTTCTTCCGCACCGCAGTCGCCGGTCCCGGGTCCCCGCGGGGCCACGCCGACACCGGGCCGTGAGGTCCCCGCGCCCCGCAGACGCCGTGCCGCGCCCGAGGAGCCGCCGCCGGGACGGCGCGACCGCCGGCGGCCGGCGAAGAAGAAGGGGAAGAAGGGCAAGAAGATACTGCTGTGGACCGGCGGCACGATGGCGTTCGTCGTCCTCGCCGTCGGCACCGCGGGGTATCTCTACCTGGAGCACCTCAACGACAACATCGAGTCCCTCCCCGACGACGGCGCGAGCACCGGCGGGTTCCAGAAGGACCAGGCGATCAACATCCTGCTGATCGGCACCGACAAGCGCACCGGCTCCGGCAACGACGGCTACGGCGACAAGGGCAGCGCGGGCCACGCCGACACCACGCTCCTGCTGCACGTGTCCAAGGACCGCTCCAACGCGACCGCCCTCAGCATCCCCCGCGACCTGATCGTCGACATCCCCGACTGCCCGACCACGCAGGAGGACGGGAGCACCAAGGTCATCCAGGGCTCCACCGGCGTCCGCTTCAACCAGAGCCTGGGTCAGAGCGACCGCACGCCCAGCTGCACCATGCGGACCGTCACCGAGCTGACCGGGGTCAAGCCCGACAACTTCATGGTGGCCGACTTCAACGCGGTCAAGACCCTGTCCTCGGCGGTCGGCGGCGTCGAGGTCTGCCTGGCGAAGGACATCGACGACCCCGACTCGCACCTGAACCTGCCGGCGGGCAAGCACACGATCGAGGGCGAGGACGCGCTCGCCTTCGTCCGCACCCGGCACTCCGTCGGTTTCGGCGGCGACCTGAGCCGTATCGAGCTCCAGCAGCAGTTCCTCAGCTCGCTGATGCGCAAGCTGAAGTCCAACGACACGCTCACCAGCCCGACGAAGATGGTGAAGCTGGCCGAGGCGGGCACCAAGGCGCTGACCGTCGACGCCAAGCTGGACGACATCGGCAAGCTCAAGGACCTCGGTCTGGAACTGGGCAAGCTCAACACCGAGAACCTGACCTTCGCCACGGTGCCGGTGAAGGACAACCCGGCCGAGAAGACACCGGTGACCGTGGTCCTCAAGGAGGAGCCCGCCCAGCAGGTCTTCGACATGGTCAAGAACGACGTCTCCTTCACCGAGGTGAAGAAGAAGGAGAAGGAGAAGCGGAAGAAGGAGGACGCCGCGGTGGCGGCGCGTCTGGAGGGCGCGAAGTCCGAGCCCTCCGAGATCCGCGTCCGCGTCCTCAACGGCGGTGCCTCGTCCGGCAGCGCGGGGCGCGAGCTGACCTACCTCCAGAACCAGGCGGGCGTCACCAAGTCCGAGAACGCGGGCAACGCACCCGCGGACATCGCCGAGACCACCCTGGAGTACGCCCCCGACCAGGCCGACCAGGCCCGCGCCCTCGCCGAGATCCTCGGCCTGTCCGGCGCCGCCATGAAACCCGGCAAGAGCGTCACCAACTCCCAGGGCCTGCCCACCATGACCCTCACCCTCGGCAAGGACTTCAAGGGCGCAGGAGTCAAGCTCGACGCCGCATCCGGGGAGGCGCCGAAGGACCTCCAGAAGTCCACGGCGGACAAGGTGGAGTGCGCGAAGTGACCTGAGGGGTCCTACGTGCGTCTGACAGTACGACAGTCCATCGGTCGTCCGGTCCGCCGGTCGATCGGCCGAGCGGTCCGCCGGCCGATCGGTCCCCGGTGAACAATCCGCCGGTCGCCGTACAGCCAACGAGGGGCTTCGTACGTCCAACTGTGCGAACAGGTCGCGTGCACGAGCACGTTCGCGGGCCCGAGGGTGGGAGAGGGACATGACGCAGAGCAGTGTGCGCGGGGAGGGAACGCGACCGGACACCGTCCGGCACGCCCGCGGCCGGCGGACCGGTCGCGGCGGCCGGGGCGAGGGCTCCTCGGGACCGGACGGGCCGCAGGGCCACGGAGGCCGGAACGGCAGACGCTCCGGACGTCGCTCCGGGCGCCGGCACCGGGCGTTGAGGTGGTCCGCGACCACCCTCGCGGTGCTGATACTCGGCACGGCCGGCGCCGGATACCTCTACTACCAGCACCTGAACGGCAACATCGACAAGGGCGAGCGCAGCAGCGGCGACTCCAAGGCGCACAGGACCGAACCGAACGCGGCCGGCCAGACGCCCCTGAACATCCTGCTGCTCGGCTCCGACAGCCGGGCCTCCGACGCCAACGTCGCGCTGGGCGGCGGCAAGAACCACCGCGACAACCCGCCGCTGGCCGACGTGCAGATGCTGATCCACCTGGCCGCGGACCGCAAGAGCGCCGCAGTGGTGAGCATCCCCCGGGACACCCGGGTCGACATCCCCGCCTGCAAGGACCCCGACTCCGGGGAGAAGTTCCCGGCGACCAACGCCATCATCAACGGGTCGCTGGCCCGCGGCGGCGCCGGCTGCACCCTGGCCACCTGGGAGAACCTCACCGGGGTCTACATCGACCACTGGATGACGATCGACTTCGCGGGCGTCGTCTCCATGGCGGACGCCGTCGGCGGCGTCGAGGTCTGCGTGAACCAGAACGTGTGGGACCGCCCGCTGCCCGGCGTGCCCGGCGGCTCGGGCCTGAAGATGACGGCCGGCCCGCACAAGGTCAAGGGTGAGGAGGCGCTCCAGTGGCTGCGCACCCGGCACGCCTGGGGCAGCGACCCGCTGCGGGCGCGGGCCCAGCACATGTACATGAACTCGATGATCCGCACGCTCAAGAGCCAGAACGTCTTCACGGACGCCGGCCGGCTGATGGGCCTGGCCGAGTCCGCCACGAAGTCGCTGACGGTCTCCGAGGAGATCGGCACCGTCAAGAAGCTGTACGACCTCGGCACGCAGCTCAAGACGGTGCCCACGGACCGCATCACCATGACGACGATCCCCACCGTCGAGGACCCCGAGGACAAGAACCACCTGCTCCCGGCACCCGACGCCGACAAGATGTGGGCGATGCTCCGCGACGACGTGTCCTTCGACGACAAGGGCGGGAAGGGCAAGAAGAGCAAGAAGGACTCCGGCAAGGACGCCACCGGAGACGGCGACGCCGGCCAGACCTCCGACGAGCCCGCCGCCGACGCCGAGATCGGCGTCCTCGTCCAGAACGCCACCCGGTCGGCCACCCTCGGTCCGGTCACCGGCCGGGCCGGCGCGGTCGCCGAGACGCTGGTGGAGAAGGGCTTCGTGAAGGCCACGAAGGACACTTCGGCGGCGCTGTCCGAGGAGCGGACCGTCGTCCGTTACCCGGGCGAGGAGTTGGCGGGCGACGCGCGGCGCGTCGCCGAGACGCTGGGGATCCCCGCGAACGCGGTGCGCAAGTCCACGGACGTGTCCGGGATCACTCTCGTCGTGGGAGCTGACTGGCGCGACGGTTCGTCCTACCCGAAGCAGGAGACACCCGAGGCAGGGGACCTTCCGACGAACAGCGACGCCATCAACGGCTCGGACACCGGCAAGTGCATGGACGTCTACAAGCCCTACCGATGGTAGGAGTTCACGAAAATAGGAGGGAATGCCCTGTTGTAGGGGTGACGATCGTGACACCAGTGTCGTTCGACGCCGAACCGGGCGGATAGTGTGAGCGCTCCAATGGCTCCAGTGCCCCCCGCCGCGAGGTCCGCCCTGGCGTCGTGCACTTGTTGATTCTTTACCGTGCGCCTTCGCAGGAAGGTGCCGCGTGGCCCCCGACGGAGGATTGGGAGACCGTGGACGCGCAAGGACGTGGGCGGGCAGACGACGTGGATCCCGCAGACCAGTGGGTACTGAATCCGCGCACCGGTGAATACGAACTGCGACTGTCCCCTTCCGCACCGCAGTCGTCCGTCCCCGAACCCCGCACGGAGGGGCGCCGCACGGCCGCCCCGGGCCGCGAGGTGCCGCCCCAGCGGCGGCGCCGCCCGGCGCCCGAGGAGCCGGTGCCCGGCCGGCGCGGACGGCGGCCGGAGAAGAAGAAGTCCAGGGGCAAGAGGGTGCTGCTGTGGACCGGCGGCACCATGGCCTTCGTCGTCCTCGTGGCCGGCGCGGGCGGCTACATCTACCTCAAGCACCTTGAGGGCAACGTCTCGACGACGGACGTCGGCAACGCCGGAAGCAGCAGCTTCAGCAAGGACGAGGCCTTCAACATCCTCATCATCGGCACCGACAAGCGCACCGGCGAGGGCAACGAGGGCTACGGCGACAAGGGCAGCGCGGGGCACGCGGACACCAACATCCTGCTGCACGTCGCCAAGGACCGCTCCAACGCCACCGCGCTCAGCATCCCCCGCGACCTGATCGTCGACATCCCCGACTGCGAGACGGTGCAGGAGGACAAGACGACGAAGGTCGTCCCCGGGTCCTCCGGCGTCCGCTTCAACCAGAGCCTGGGCGACCTCGGCCGGGACGCGGGCTGCACGATGCGGACGGTCACGGAGACGACCGGCATCAAGCCGGACCACTTCATGATGGCCGACTTCAACGCGGTCAAGACGCTGACCTCGGCGGTCGGTGGCGTCGACGTGTGCGTGGACCACGCCGTGGACGACCCGAAGTCCCATCTCCAGCTGCCCGCCGGCGAGTCCACCGTCGAGGGCGAGCAGGCCCTCGCCTTCGTCCGCACCCGGCACGCCTTCGGCAACGAGGGAGACCTGGACCGCATCAAGGTGCAGCAGCAGTTCCTGGGCTCGCTCATGCGCAAGATGGCCTCCGGCGACACCCTCACCAGCCCCACCAAGCTGGTGAAGCTCGCCGAGGCCGCGACCAAGGCCCTCACCGTGGACAGTGCCATCGGCAACGTGGGCACGCTCAAGGACGTCGCCCTGGAGCTGAAGAAGGTGCCGCCGAAGAACATCACGTTCGCCACCGTGCCGGTGCTCGACAACCCGGCCGAGAAGGTCAAGGCGACGGTGGTCGTGAACGAGGCGAAGGCCCCGCAGGTGTTCGAGATGATCAAGAACGACGTCTCCTTCACCGAGGTCGAGCAGAAGAAGAAGGACAAGCGGAAGAAGGAGGACGCCGCCGTCGCCGCGCGTCTGGAGGGCGCGAAGTCCGAGCCCTCCGAGATCCGCGTCCGGGTCCTCAACGGCGGCGCCGCCACCGGCAGCGCCCAGCAGGAGCTGAACTACCTCCAGACCCGGGCCGGCGTCGCGAAGTCCGAGAACGCGGGCAACGCACCCGCGGACGTCGCCAAGACCACCCTGGAGTACGCCCCCGACCAGGCCGACCAGGCCCGCGCCCTCGCCGAGATCCTCGGCCTGTCCGGCGCCGCCATGAAACCCGGCAAGAGCGTCACCAACTCCCAGGGCCTGCCCACCATGACCCTCACCCTCGGCAAGGACTTCAAGGGCGCCGGAGTGAAGCTCGACGCCGCATCCATCGAGAAGCCGGACCTGGACAACGCGTCCACGGCCGACCAGAAGTTGTGCGCCAGTTGACCTGACGGGCCTGTCGTACGTCTCACAGGGCGGCGACGGGCCCGCGCGACGGCGCGGGGGTGGGGAGGGACGCGGACATGACGCGGAGCAGTGTGCAGGGGGAGGACACGCGCGAGGGCGCGGCAGACGCCTCCGAGCGTGCGGAGGCCGTCCGCGGGGACGGCGACAACGGTGTCGACGACACCGAGGGCGAACCCGGTAACGACACCGACGGCGAACCCGGTAACGACGCCGAGGACGGCGCGGGGAACGACGAAGGGAACGGCACGGGGATCGACGGCGGGGCGCCCGCGGACCCCCGTCCGCGCCGGCGCCGCCGCGCCCTGCGCTGGACCGCGGTGCTGCTCGCCGTGGTGCTGGCCGGCACGGCCGGGGCCGGTTACCTCTACTACGAGCACCTCAACGACAACATCAAGCAGGACGCCCTGAACCTGGGGGACAACAAGGTCGCTGCTCCGACGCCGAACGCGGCCGGGCAGACCCCGCTGAACATCCTCGTCATCGGCTCGGACGCCCGGGACAGCGAGGAGAACCAGCAACTGGGCGGCGCCCGGGAGACGTTCGGCTCGACGCCGCTGGCGGACGTGCAGATGCTGGTGCACCTGTCGGCCGACCGCAGCAACATGTCGGTGGTCAGCATGCCGCGCGACACCCTGCTGGAGATACCCAAGTGCACCGACCCGGACAACGGTGAGGTCCACCCGGCGAGCGAGGGCCGGGTGATGACCAACCAGAGCCTCGGCCACGGCGGTCCGGGCTGCGCGGTGGCCACCTGGCAGGAGCTGACCGGCATACACATCGACCACTTCGTGATGGTCGACTTCGCGGGCGTGGTCTCGATGGCGGACGCCGTCGGCGGCGTCCCGGTCTGTGTGGACGCCAACATCCACTCCCGCGACGGCTCGGGCCACGGCTCCGGTCTGAGACTGGCGAAGGGCACGCACCCGGTCAGGGGTGAGCAGGCCCTGCAGTGGCTGCGCACCCGGTACGGCTTCGAGGACGGCAGCGACCTGGCGCGCGCCAAGGCCCAGCACATGTACCTGAACTCGATGGTGCGGGTGCTGCGTGAGAGTGCCACCCTGAGCAGCCCGAACAAGCTGCGCAGGCTCGCCGAGGAGGCCACCGCGGCGCTCACCGTCGACCCGGGCCTGGACTCCGTCAAGAAGCTGTACGACCTCAGCAGCGAGCTGCGCACGGTGAAGCCCGAGCGCATCACCATGACCACGATGCCCAACCGGTACGTGGGCGCCCGCGTGGAGCCGACCGAGGACGCCGAGCAGTTGTTCCGGCTGGTGCGCGAGGACATCGCGCTCGACGGCAAGGACGCGGGGAAGAAGCCCGACGCCGAGCCGGAGCCCCCGGCCGACCCGGCCGCACCCGACGACGAGCTGGCGGTCCAGGTCCGCAACGGCACCCGCACGGACGAGCTCGGCACCGCTCCCGGACGCGCGAACACGGTCGCCGGGCTCCTGGTGGAGCGGGGCTTCACCAAGGCCGTCGCGGACCCCTCGGTGCTGCCGAGCGAGGAGCGTACGGTGATCCGCTACCCGAGCGCCGACCTGGAGGGCGACGCACGGCGCGTCGCCAAGTCCCTGGGCGTCCCGGCGAGTTCGGTGAAGCGCTCGACGGACGTCTCCGGCGTCACGCTCGTCGTGGGCGCCGACTGGCGCGAGGGCACGGCGTACGAGGCGCCCGGAAGCGACGACCGGACCCCGGAGTCGGCCCAGGCCCTCAACGGCGCCGACGACAGCGCCTGCATGCACGTGAACCCGGCGTTCACCTGGTCCTGACGGACGTCAGCGCGCCCCGGCGGCGTCCGTGGCGTCCGAGTCCGGCCGGACCGCCGGGCGCCGCGAGGCGATGACCTTCCTGGCCAGCGACTTCGGGCTGGTCAGGAAGCCCCAGCCCCACGACATGTGCATGGTCGCCAGCGCCACCGGTATCTGCGCCCGCGCCTTCAGGCCGAGCCCCCTGCCCTCGGGCAGCGAGCCGGCGACGATCGCCGCGAGGTAGCCGCCGGGCACGACGAAGGCCCACGGGGTCAGCGCCGCGCCCACCACGACACCGGCCGCGATGGCGCACACGGCCGTCGGCGGGGCGAGGTAGCGCAGGTTGATGGAGCCCGAGTGGTAGCGGGCGACGACGTGCCGCCAGCGGCCGTAGTCCTTGTACTGCTTGGCCAGCGCCCGCACGGACGGCCGGGGGCGGTAGGACACCTTCAGCTCGGGCGAGAACCAGATCAGACCGCCGGCCTCGCGGATGCGGAAGTTCAGCTCCCAGTCCTGGGCGCGGACGAACTCCTCGTTGTACCCGCCCTGCCGCTCCAGCGCCTCGCGGCGGAACACGCCGAGGTAGACGGTCTCGGCGGGCGCCGCCCGGCCCCCCGTGTGGAAGGCCGCGTTGCCCACGCCGATCTTCGACGTCATCGCGGCGGCGACGGCGTCCTCCCAGGCGTTCTCGCCCTCGGCGTGCATGATGCCGCCCACGTTCTGCGCGCCGGTCTCCTCCAGGAGCCGTACGGCCGTGGAGATGTAGTTAGGCGACAGCATGCCGTGGCCGTCGACGCGGACGACGACCGGATGGCGGGAGGCCTTGATCGCGGCGTTCAGCGCGGCGGGCGTACGGCCGGTGGGATTCGGCACGGTGTGCACGCGCGGATCCTCGGCCACGAGTTCGGCGGCGATCTCTTCCGTACGGTCCGCGGAGGGACCGACGGCGATCACGATCTCCATCTCGCCCGCGTACTCCTGGGCGAGGATGGCGCGGACGGCGCCGCGCAGGTGCCGCTCCTCGTTGAGGACGGGCATGATCACGGAAACGGCGGGCAGCCGCACGTCGGACTTGGCGTTCATCGGTGCTCACGTTACCGCGAACGGGGGACACGGGTGCGCGCCGCGGGGGTCACAGCGCCGGGCAGCAGATCGTATGGGCCTACGGTGCTCACGAATCCCACGTACGGCCTCATGCTCCACGCCCAGGGGCCCGTCCCCGCGGAGGTGTCCCCTTGCCCACGCCGCCCCGCTCGTCCCGGGTCCCGGCCTCGACCGACCGGGGCGCGCCTCCGTCGCGGCGCGGCGGCCCCCGGCCGTCCCGGCGTCCGCCGAGGCCCCCCGTGCGGCGGAAGAGGCCGCGCTGGGCCATGCGGGCGGTGACCGCGCTGTCCGTCGTGGTGCTCGGCTCCGCGGGGATCGGGCACGCGGTGCTCGCCGGTCTGGACTCGGACCTCTCCCGGGTCGACGCGTTCAAGGACATGAAGAACCGTCCCAGGGCGGGCGACGGCATGAACGTCCTGATGGTCGGCACCGACGGCCGGGACCGGATCAGCAAGGAGGAGAGGCGCAAGTACAGGCTGGGCGGCGCTCCCTGCCACTGCACCGACACGATCATGATCGTGCACATCTCGGAGGACCGGGACCGTGCGAGTGTGGTCAGTCTGCCGCGCGACTCGTACGCCGAGACGCCCGGCCACACCGACCGCACCACGGGCGAGCACCACGAGGGCCACCCGCTCAAGCTGAACGCCGCCTACGCCGAGGGCGGCCCGCAGCTGACCATCCGCACGGTCGAGAACATGACCCGCGTGAAGATCGACCACTATCTGGAGGTCGACTTCACCAGCTTCATGAAGACCGTGGACGTGCTCGGCGGGGTGGAGATCTGCACCGTCCAGCCGCTCAAGGACAGCTACACCGGACTCGACCTCGCCCCGGGCACCCACACTCTGATGGGCGGGCAGGCGCTGCAGTACGTGCGCTCCCGCCACCTCGACGGCGCCTCGGACCTGAGCCGGATGAAGCGCCAGCAGCGGTTCCTGGCAGCCCTGATCGACCGGGCGACCTCCTCGGGAATCCTGCTGAACCCGCTGAAGTTCCGTGACGTCACCCGGGCTGTGCTGGGCTCGGTCCGCGCCGACCAGGGCTTCGGCACCGACGAGCTGCTGACGCTCGGGCGGGCGATGCGGAACTTCTCGCCGTCGTCCTCCGAGTTCACCACCGTGCCGATCGGGCAGATGGGCTACGCCGTCAAGGGCGTCGGGTCGACCCTGAAGTGGGACCCGGTGAAGTCGAAGAGGATCTTCGACGCCCTGCGCGAGGACGAGCCGCTGACCGCGCCGAAACCGGAGCCGAAGGGACCGGCGCCGGTGCGGGTCCCGGTGGACCCGAAGCAGATCCGCGTCCAGGTGGAGAACGGCACCCGCACGGCCGGGCTCGGCAAGCGGGTGGACGACGCGTTGGCGGCGACCGGGTTCCGCACCACCAAGGCGCCGCGGAACGCCACCGACCGGGCCGTCGGGCGGACCGTCGTCGCCTACGACCCCCGCTGGGACCAGTCGGCGAAGTCGCTGGCCGCCGCGCTGCCCGGCAGCGAGCTGAAGCCCGTCAAGGGGCAGGGGGCGACGCTGAAGGTGATCGCGGGCGGCGATTTCAAGAAGGTGGCGAAGGTGCGGCCGGCCGACCCGCCGCAGGAGTCGGGCACCGTGGTGCGGGGCGACGAGGTGGTCTGCGGCAAGGAGTGAGGCGCGCCGGCGCTCCCGGCGCGCCCCGGCTCAGTTGCCCGAGACGGTGACCTTCTCGTCGTTCTTCAGCTCCTGGACGAGCTTCTTCACCTTGGCGTCGTCCCACTTGAGGTTGGAGCCGACGCTGCCGGAGATCGGCATGTTCATCGAGGTGCCGTCGCCGCCGCTGACGCTCTTCATCGCCCAGAACATGCTCGCCAGGTCGAACAGGCCCATGTCCTTGTCGACGATGAGGGAGTCCAGGCCGGCGCCCATGGTCGGGTACAGCTTGAACGGGTTGAGGACGGTCGACGGGGTGGCCACCTGGCTCGCCAGCGCGGACAGGAACTTCTGCTGGTTCTTGGTGCGGTCCAGGTCGGATCCGGCCAGGGCGTACCGGGTGCGGACGAAGGCGAGGGCCTCCTCGCCGTTCAGGGTCTGCTTGCCCTTCTTGAGGTCGGCGCCGGACTTCTTGTCCTTGATGTCCTGCGGGATGTCGATCTCGACGCCGCCGACCGCGTCCACGATGTTCGCGAAGCCGCCGAAGCCGATCTCCACGTAGTGGTCCAGGCGCAGTCCGGTGTTGTGCTCGACGGTGCGCACCAGCAGCTCGGGGCCGTCCTCGGCGTACGCGGCGTTCAGCTTGGTGTGCCGGCCCGTGCCCGGGTACTTCTTGCCGGACTCGGAGCCGACGAAGCTCGGGATCTCCACGTCCGAGTCGCGGGGCAGGGAGATCAGCGTCGACCCGTTGTCCCCGGTGTGCAGGATCATCATGGAGTCGGTGCGCTTGCCCTCGGCGTAGCCGGTGTGCAGGTCCTTCATCTCGTCCTTGGACATGCCCTCGCGGCTGTCGGACCCGACGATCAGGTAGTTCGTGCCCTCGCCGGCCCCGGGACGCTCGATGACCTTGGACAGGTCGACGTCGCGGTTGAGCTTGGAGTCGGCCCAGAAGTAGGTGCCGACGGTGGTGACGACCAGCACGGTCACCACCGTGATCGCGGTCCACTTGATCCGGCGGCGCCAGTTCGGCGCTGGCCGGTCCCGGACCTGGCGGCCGGGGCCCCGGCCGCCGCCGCTGCCGCCGTAGACCTGGCCGGTGTTGTAGCCGCCGTCGTAGCCGTCGCCGCCGTACCCCTGGCCGTCGGTGTACGACGGCTGCTGGGGTACCCCGGCGCCGTACGGCGGGGCCGACGGGCCCGGGCCGGACGGCGCCGCGCCGCGGCGGACCTGACGCATCACGCGCGCGCTCTCGGGCCGTGCACTCGCGCTGCCGCGTCCGTATCCGCTGCCGCGGTTGTCACCGGACCATCCCTCGGGCCAATCATTCATGCGCCCAGTGTGCCGGGCCGCCCTGCGGGCGTTACAAGGTATGTCGGAAAATCAGGGCAGTGCTGTTGCGAACCCGACACAAAACCACGCCGATGTGACCCCGGCATAAGGTGGAGGGCATGACAGACCAGGCAGAACAGGCCTCGGCCGCGCAGCAGGCGCCCCCGGAGATCCCGGGCAAGCCGACCTCGGCCTCCCGCACCACCCTCAGCCACATCATGACGCACAGCGACACCAACCTTCTGGGCACGGTGCACGGCGGTGTGATCATGAAGCTCGTCGACGACGCGGCGGGCGCCGTGGCCGGACGGCACTCCGGCGGGCCCGCGGTCACCGCGTCCATGGACGAGATGGCGTTCCTCGAACCGGTCCGGGTCGGCGACCTCGTCCATGTGAAGGCCCAGGTCAACTGGACCGGCCGCAGTTCCATGGAGGTGGGCGTGCGGGTCATGGCCGAGCGCTGGAACGAGTCCACCCCGGCCACCCAGGTCGGCTCGGCCTACCTGGTCTTCGCCGCCGTCGACGCGGACGGCAAGCCCCGCACGGTGCCTCCGGTCCTGCCCGAGACGGAGAAGGACAAGCGCCGCTACCAGGAGGCCCAGATCCGCCGCACCCACCGCCTGGCCCGCCGCCGGGCGATCATGGAGCTGCGGGAGCGGCGGGTGGCGGAGGGCTACGAGGACTGACCTCCGACCGGGGCGTCAGGGGACGCCGGGGCCGGTGGAGGTGGGGACGGCAGCGCGTCAGAGCATGAGCAGGAGGCGGGTGTTCGGGACCAGCTTCCGGTTCACGCTCGTGCTCTGCACGAAGATCGTGAAGTCGTCGTTGTGGTCCGGCTTGATGCGGACCTCCACGTCCGGCAGGCCGAGCAGGGCGCGGGCCTCGGGCCCCGTGTACACCCGGTCCGTCTTCTTCTCCAGCACCGATATCCGCTTCTTCGGCTGGACCTTCTCCGACTTGCTCAGCTGGTAGAACGCGCCGCCGGTGCGGTAGGTGTGCCCGCACTCGACGACCCACTCCCGGATCGCCACGTCGCGGGTCACGTCGATGAGCCGGTACTTCGACGACTCGACCGGGGCGAGGCCGGCCGCCTTGATGGTGTCCTTGTTGACCGCGTCCGCGCCCGTGGAGAACACGGCCCGCGAGCCGCGGATGCCCTTGGTGCGGCCCACCATGAACTTCTCGGTGGCCTCCTGGATGACCTGTCCGGCCTCCTCCAGGCCCTGGGTGCTCGTGGCGTCCCAGATGGCGATGTTGTCCTTCGGGAAGCCGTACTGCATGGCCTCGCGCTTGCCCATCTGGTCGGGCACGAGGACGGCCAGCGTCCAGTTGTCCTCCTGCGTCTCGATCATCGAGGACACGGCCTGGACCAGGGCGCGCGGGTCCCTGGTGGGGGCGTCCGGACAGCGGTGGCTGACGTTCTCCTGGCCGTCGGTGAGGACGAAGGTCAGGAAGCTGTGGTCTCCGTACAGCTGGGCCGTCTGTGCCAGCTCGTGCTGCGACTTGAGCGTGGCCGCCAGCAGCGCCGTCATGCCGCCGACGCGGTACATCTGCTTCAGGGACGGCATCCGCAGCACGTCCTTGTCGTAGATGACGCACTGCACCCGGTCGGCGAAGACGTACACGGTGACGCGGGTCTCCTGGTCCAGCTCCTGCGAGCGGCGGGCCAGGTAGGCGATCTGCTGGTCGGCGACCTCGACCACCTTGTGGCTCAGGCGGGACATGGACGAACTGGCGTCCAGCACGAGAGCGACGTGGTTGATGTAGTTCTGGCGTCCGGACATGGCGGCTCCCCCTCTTACCGATTGCCGCTCGGCGGCTTCCCGACTCGATGGATCCACCGTCTCACCCACCACTGACAACCGGTCACGACGAGCGAGGGGCGCCCGGCCGGCGGACGCCCCTCGCTCGAAAACACCGACCGCTACGGCAGGTTGCGCGCCATCACGATGCGCTGGACCTGGTTGGTGCCCTCGTAGATCTGCGTGATCTTGGCGTCGCGCATCATGCGCTCCACCGGGTAGTCACGGGTGTAGCCGTAGCCACCGAGCAGCTGGACGGCGTCCGTGGTGACCTCCATGGCCACGTCGGAGGCGAAGCACTTGGCGGCGGCGCCCTGGAAGGTCAGGTCGCTGTCACCCCGCTCCGACTTGGCGGCGGCGGTGTAGGTGAGCTGGCGGGCGGCCTCGATCTTCATGGCCATGTCGGCGAGCATGAACTGGATGCCCTGGAAGTCGGCGATCGGCTTGCCGAACTGCTTGCGCTCCTGGACGTAGCCCTTGGCGTAGTCGAGGGCGCCCTGGGCGATGCCGAGGGCCTGGGCGGCGATGGTGATGCGGGTGTGGTCCAGCGTCTTCATCGCGGTGGCGAAGCCGGTGCCCTCCGCGCCGATCATGCGGTCGGCGGGGATGCGGACGTTGTCGAGGTAGACCTCGCGGGTCGGGGAGCCCTTGATGCCGAGCTTCTTCTCCGGGGCGCCGAAGGAGACGCCCTCGTCGGACTTCTCGACGACGAAGGCCGAGATGCCCTTGGAGCGCTTGGTGGGGTCGGTGACGGCCATCACCGTGTAGTACTCGCTGACGCCGGCGTTGGTGATCCAGCGCTTGACGCCGTTGAGCACCCAGAAGTCGCCGTCGCGGACGGCCTTGGTCTTCATGCCGGCCGCGTCCGAGCCCGCGTCGGGCTCGGAGAGGCAGTAGGAGAACATGCCGTCGCCCTTGGCGAGCGGGGTCATGTACTTCTTCTTCAGCTCCTCGGAGCCGGAGAGGATCACCGGCAGCGAGCCGAGCTTGTTGACCGCCGGGATGAGGGAGGAGCTGGCGCAGGCGCGGGCGACCTCCTCGATGACGATCACCGTGGCGAGCGCGTCGGCGCCCGCGCCGCCGTACTCCTCGGGGACGTGCACCGCGTGCAGGTCGTTCGCGGTGAGGGCGTCCAGTGCCTCCTGCGGGAAGCGGGCCTCCTCGTCCACCGCCGCGGCGTACGGCGCGATCTTCGCCTCGGCCAGCGAGCGGACGGCGTCGCGGAGCATGTCGTGCTCCTCCGACGGGCGGTACAGGTCGAAGTCAGCCGATCCGGCCAAGGTGTCTCACGCTCCAAAACGCTGTGATGCTGGGCACGCTAACTACCGTTAAGTAACCCAAATTTTAGAGCCCCGTCCGCGTCCGTGGATAGGTGAGCTTGACGACAGCCGACCGAAAGGCTTTTCCCGCGTCCCCGATATGCTCGGGCGCGCACCCATGCCGTACACCTCTGGAGCACCCATGGCCCTGAAGATCACCGTGATCGGTACCGGTTATCTCGGCGCGACCCACGCGGCGGCCATGGCCGAGCTCGGTTTCGAGGTGCTGGGTCTCGACGTGCTGCCCGAGAAGATCGAGACGCTCCAGCGGGGCGAGGTCCCGATGTACGAGCCGGGTCTTCAGGAGCTGCTGCGCAAGCACGTCGCCGGGATCGAGGGTGCCAGCGGGCGACTGCGCTTCACCACCGACTTCGCCGAGGTCGCGGCCTTCGGCGACGTGCACTTCCTGTGCGTGAACACCCCGCAGAAGCACGGCGAGTACGCCTGCGACATGTCGTACGTCGACTCCGCGCTGGCCTCGCTGGCACCGCATCTGACCGGCCCCGCGCTGGTCGTCGGCAAGTCGACGGTGCCGGTGGGCTCCGCCGACCGGCTGGCCGCCTACCTGGCCGAGCACGCGCCGGCCGGCCACGAGGCCGAGCTGGCCTGGAACCCGGAGTTCCTTCGCGAGGGCTTCGCCGTCGAGGACACGCTGCACCCCGACCGGCTCGTGGTCGGCGTGCGCAGCGAGCGGGCCGAGAAGCTGCTGCGCGAGGTGTACGCGACGCCGATCGAGGAGGGCTCGCCGTTCGTCGTCACGGACTTCCCGACCGCCGAGCTGGTGAAGACCTCGGCGAACTCCTTCCTCGCCACCAAGATCTCGTTCATCAACGCGATGGCGGAGGTCTGCGAGGCTGCCGACGGCGACGTCGCCAAGCTGGCGGAGGCGATCGGGTACGACGACCGGATCGGCCGGAAGTTCCTGCGGGCCGGGATCGGCTTCGGCGGCGGCTGTCTGCCGAAGGACATCCGCGCCTTCATGGCGCGCGCCGGTGAGCTGGGCGCCGACCAGGCGCTGACCTTCCTGCGCGAGATCGACTCGATCAACATGCGCCAGCGCGGCCAGATGGTGGAGCTGACCCGGCAGGCGCTGGGCGGCGGCCCGTTCCTGGGCAAGCGGATCGCGGTGCTGGGCGCCACCTTCAAGCCCGACTCGGACGACGTACGGGACTCCCCCGCGCTGAACGTCGCCGGGCAGGTCCACCTCCAGGGCGCCCAGGTGACGGTGTACGACCCCAAGGGCATGGACAACGCCCGGCGGCTCTTCCCGACCCTCGGGTACGCCGACTCGGCGCTGGAGGCGGTGCGGGGCGCGGACGTCGTGCTGCATCTCACCGAGTGGCGGGAGTTCCGCGAGCTGGACCCGGAGGTGCTGGGCGAGGCGGCGGCGGCCCGGGTGATCCTGGACGGGCGCAACGCCCTGGACCCGGCGCTGTGGCGGAAGGCCGGCTGGACGTACCGGGCGATGGGCCGCCCCACCGCCTGACGGTGACGTGCGACGGACGCCGGTTCGGCCGAGGCTCAGTCGGCCGAACCGGCGTCCGTCGCATTGTGCCGCAGGGCGCGGCCGGGCGGCCGGTGAAGCGGGCGGTGTTTACGAGTCCTTGGCCCGCGTCCACACCGCGTCGGCCCGCGTTCACGACTCCTTGGCCCGGTACCGGCGCATCTTGGCGCGGGCCCCGCACACGCTCATCGAGCACCAGCGGCCGCGTCCGGCCGGGCTGCGGTCGTAGTACGCCCAGTGGCAGTCGGCGGCCTCGCAGGCCTTGAGCCGGCTCCAGGTGCCGGCGACCAGCGCCTCGGCGACGGCGGCGGCGACGCGGGCGGTCAGGGACTCCCCTCCGGTCGGGGCGAGGGCGGCGGAGCCGTCGGCCGGGTCGACGGCCACGACCAGCGGGGCGGCGGCCAGCAGCTCGCCCAGCGGGGTCACCGTGCGGTGCGGCGGGTGACCCGCGTGAGCGAGCAGGACCGCGCGCAGGGACTCGCGCAGCTCACGGGCCGCGGGGACGTCGTCCTCCGCCAGAGCGAGCCGCGCCCGGCCCTCCTCCGTGTCCAGCGAGTCGGCGCCCGTCTCGAGGTCCAGCGTGTTCACCAGGGTCTCGACCAGGTCCAGGCCGCCCGGTGCGGGCGATCTCTCACTCATGCTTGCGACGTTACCGCCAATGGGGCAGCATGCAGTAACCGTTACCGGTTACCCGCACCTTGCAGGTAACACGGACCGCGTACTTCAAGACCGCGTGCTTCAAGGAGGAAGTCATGGCTGTCGCCGAACTGGGCCCCGTCGTCCTGGACTGTCCCGAGCCCCGCGCACTCGCCCGCTTCTACGCCGGCGTGCTCGGCGGCACCGTCGAGGGCGAGGACGACTGGGTCGACCTGAGGCTGCCGGACGGACGGGCGCTGGCGTTCCAGGCCGCCCCCGGGTTCGTACCGCCGAAGTGGCCGGCGCCCGACGACTCGCAGCAGTTCCACCTCGACCTCACCGTCACGGACCTGGACGCGGCCGAGAAGGCGGTGCTGGAGCTGGGCGCGAGGCCGCTGGACGCCAAGGACCGCACCCGCACCTTCCGGGTTTACGCCGACCCGGCCGGGCACCCGTTCTGCCTCTGCGCCTGCTGAGCGCGGATCCGCAGCTCCCGGGAGGTACCCGCATGACACTCGCGGCACGTTTCCGCTCCGTCGTCGTCGACTGTCCCGAGCCCCGTGAACTGGCCCGCTTCTACGCGGCGGTCGGCGGCGGCACGCCCGACGAGGCGGACCCGGACTGGGTGGTCCTCCAGGTGCCCGGCGGCCCGCGCCTGTCCTTCCAGCGGGCACCGGACCTGACCCCGCCCGAGTGGCCGCGCTCCGACCGCAACGCCCAGCAGTTCCACCTCGACTTCGAGGGCAGGGCGACCTGGGCGGAGATGGACGCGGCGCACGAGCGGGTGCTCGCGCTGGGTGCCCGGCCGCTGGATCTGGAGGACCGGGAGAAGAAGGACTTCATGGTGTACGCCGATCCGGCGGGGCATCCCTTCTGCCTCTGCCGGATCGAGCACACGTGACGCTCGCGCGGACTATCCGTCCAGGTCGGCGATCGTCGCCGTGGACGGCTCGCGGCGCAGCTGGGCCGCCTTCGCGGTGAAGGCGGCGGCGCGCAGCACGCGCTGGACGTTCCCCCAGGTCAGCAGGGCCACGTCCGCCTCGTCCCAGCCGCGGCGGAGCAGTTCGGCGACGAGCCGCGGGTAGCAGGAGGGGTCGCCCAGCTCCAGGGGGTGGGCGGCGCCGGTGTCGTAGGTGCCGGACAGGCCGACGCTCCGCGCTCCGGCCACCGTGCGGACGTGGTCGAGGTGGTCGGCGACGTCCCGGACGGTCGGGCCGGTCTGCTCGGCGGTCAGCGGCACCATGCACAGGCCGCCGGACGCGCCCAGCTCCACCAGCAGGTCGTCGGGGAGGTTGGCGGGGTGCGGGCGCAGCGCGCGGGCGGCGGAGCGGGTGCACAGCGCCGGCGCCTTGGACACCGCGAAGGTACGGCGGACGGTCTCGGCCGAGGCACCGGAGAGGTCGACGACCACACCTAGGCGGTTCATCTCGCGGACGACCTCCTCGCCGAACCGGGTCAGCCCAGCCTCGCCCGCCCAGCTCACCCCGGACAGCGTCAGCGCGCGCAGCCCCAGGGCGTGCAGGGAGCGCAGGATGCCGAGACGGTCGCCGATCGCGACGGCGCCCGCCGGACCGGGCAGCACGGCGACCCGGCCGCAGTTGCGGGCGTCGATGGCCTGCCCCGCGTCGTAGGCGAGGCGCAGGCCCTCCGGGTGGGCCCGCACGACCGTCTTGACCAGGTCCAGCTGCTCCAGCGTGGCGCCGACCGCGCGGTCCCCGTCGACGGACTCGGGCAGGTGCAGTGACCACAGCAGAGCCCCCACGTGACCCTCGCGCAGCCGCGGCACGTCGGTGTCGACGGCGCTCTCGCCCAGCTCCAGGTCGTACCAGGGCAGGTGCCTGAGTGCCCAGGGCAGCCCGTTGCAGCCGTCGGCGACGGGATGGGCGGCCAGCACGGCGCGTGCCCGGGTCAGCGGCTCGTCGTCGGGGTCGGACACGGGCGCGTAGGGCTCCGGCGGAAAGGCCTCCGCGGCGAGCGGCACGGGCAGGTCGTCGAGCCCACCGGCCTCGGTACCGGTGTGCAGGTCGTCCTGGAGGTCAGCCATGGCGGTGCTCCGTACGGTCGTCGTGAGATACGGCCACCGTCGCACGGAGCGGTAAGGGCTTCCTGGTGGGTGGGGCGTTCGGGGGTACCGGCGCCCCACCCCTCGGAACACGGGGCGGCCGGGCCGCCCCGCTGCTCGACGGCTCAGCCGTCCAGCTGCTCGATGGTCGCGTTGGACGGCCCGCGCGTCGCCCGGATCCCCCGGGCCACGTCCTCGGCGGCGTCGAGGACGCGGACCGCGTTCTTCCAGGTGAGCTTGGACAGGTCGGCCCGGGACCAGCCGCGGTCGAGCAGCTCGGCGATCAGGTTGGGGTAGCCGGAGACGTCGCCGAGGCCGTCCGGGGTGAAGGGCGTGCCGTCGTAGTCGCCGCCGATGCCGAGGTGGTCGACGCCGGCGGCCTCGCGCATGTGGTCGAGGTGGTCGGCGACCGTGGAGACGGTGGCGACGGGGCGCGGGACGCGCTCCTCGAAGGCGGCGTGGACCTTCATCGCCTCGGGGCTGGAGTCGAGGTGGTGGAAGCCGTGCGCGCGCATGTTCTCGTCGGCCTCGGCCGTCCAGTCCACGGCGGCCTGGAGCACGAACTTCGGCACGAACGTCACCATCGCCACGCCGCCGTTGGCCGGCAGCCGCTCCAGGACGTCGTCCGGGATGTTGCGCGGGTGGTCGCACACCGCGCGGGAGGACGAGTGCGAGAAGATCACCGGCGCGGTGGAGGTGTCCAGCGCGTCGCGCATCGTCGTCGCCGCGACGTGCGAGAGGTCGACCAGCATGCCCTCGCGGTTCATCTCGCGCACGACCTCGCGGCCGAAGGCCGACAGGCCCCCGACGCCGGGCTCGTCGGTCGCTGAGTCGGCCCATGCGACGTTGTCGTTGTGGGTGAGCGTCATGTAGCGCACGCCGAGCGCGTACAGGCCGCGCAGGGTCGCCAGCGAGTCGTCGATGGAGTGGCCGCCCTCGGCGCCCATCAGGGAGGCGATACGGCCCTCGGCGCGGGCCGCCTCCATGTCGGCGGCGGTCAGCGCGGCCCGCAGCTCGCCGGGGTGGCGGTCGATCAGCTGCCGTACGCAGTCGATCTGCTCCAGCGTGGCCGTCACCGCGCCCGGCAGGTCGGAGCGGACGTACACCGACCAGTACTGCGCGCCGACACCGCCGGCCCGCAGCCGGGCCAGGTCGGTGTGCAGGTGGGCGGACTGGTCGGCGGCGATGTCACGGGCGTCGAGGTCGTAGCGGACCTGCTCGCGCAGCGCCCAGGGCAGGTCGTTGTGCCCGTCGACGACGGGGAACTCGCGCAGCAGCTCCCGGGCCTGGTCCAGCGATGTCATCCGCGTCCCTTCCGTCACTTTCCGTCGGTCACTTTCCGAAGCCGAAGCCGGCCGTCGAGCTCGCGACCTTGTTGCGCAGTCGCTTGCCCTTCTCGGTGGCCTGGTCGTTCAGGTCCTGCTGGAACTCGCGCATCCGGCCGAGCAGTTCCTCGTCGTGGGCGGCGAGGATGCGGGCGGCCAGCAGACCGGCGTTGCGGGCGCCGCCGACGGAGACGGTGGCGACGGGGACGCCGGCCGGCATCTGCACGATGGACAGGAGGCTGTCCATGCCGTCCAGGTACTTCAGCGGCACCGGTACGCCGATCACCGGCAGCGGGGTGACGGAGGCGAGCATGCCGGGCAGGTGGGCGGCTCCCCCGGCCCCGGCGACGATCGCCTTCAGGCCGCGTCCGCCGGCCTGCTCGCCGTACGCGATCATCTCGTGCGGCATGCGGTGCGCGGAGACGACGTCGACCTCGTAGGGGATCTCGAACTCGTCGAGGGCCTTGGCGGCGGCCTCCATGACGGGCCAGTCGGAGTCCGACCCCATGACGATGCCTACGACCGGGCTCGCCGGGCTGGCCTGGCTCATTCGGTGATCGTCCCTCTCAGGTAGCCGGCAGCGTGACGGGCGCGCTCCAGCACGTCGTCCAGGTCGTCGCCGTAGGTGTTGACGTGGCCCACCTTGCGGCCGGGCTTCACGTCCTTGCCGTACATGTGGATCTTGAGCTGGGGGTCGCGGGCCATGCAGTGCAGGTACGCGGAGTACATGTCCGGGTAGTCGCCGCCCAGGACGTTGACCATCACGGTCCACTCGGCGCGCGGGCGCGGGTCGCCGAGGGGGAGGTCGAGGACCGCGCGGACGTGGTTGGCGAACTGCGAGGTGATCGCGCCGTCCATCGTCCAGTGGCCGGAGTTGTGCGGGCGCATCGCGAGTTCGTTGACGAGGACGCGGCCGTCGCGGGTCTGGAACAGCTCGACGGCGAGGTGGCCGACGACGCCCAGTTCCTTGGCGATGCCGAGCGCCATCTCCTCGGCGCGCAGGGCCAGCGCCTCGTCGAGGCCGGGCGCCGGGGCGATCACCGTGTCGCAGACGCCGCCGACCTGCCGGGACTCGACGACGGGGTAGGCGACCGCCTGGCCGTGCGGGGAGCGGACCACGTTGGCGGCCAGCTCGCGGACGAAGTCGACCTTCTCCTCCGCCAGCACGGGCACTCCCGCGCGGAAGGGCTCGGCGGCCTCCTCCACGGAGTCCACCACCCACACGCCCTTGCCGTCGTACCCGCCGCGGACCGTCTTGAGGACGACGGGGAATCCGTCGCCCTCCGCCGCGAAGGCGGCCACGTCGGCCGGATCGCTCACGATCCGGTGCCGCGGGCAGGGCACGCCGATCGCGTCGAGCTTCGCGCGCATCACGCCCTTGTCCTGGGCGTGCACGAGCGCCTCGGGGCCGGGGCGCACGGGGATGCCGTCCGCCTCCAGGGCCTTGAGGTGCTCGGTCGGCACGTGTTCGTGATCGAAGGTGATCACGTCACAGCCGCGCGCGAACTCGCGAAGCGTGTCCAGATCGCGATAGTCGCCGACGACGACTTCGTTCACGACCTGCGCCGCAGAGTCCTGGGGAGTGTCACTGAGAAGCTTGAACCTGATGCCCAACGGGATGCCCGCCTCGTGTGTCATACGAGCGAGCTGGCCACCGCCGACCATGCCGACTACCGGGAACGTCACACCCCTAGCGTATCGGCCGCGCGGAGCCCACCTGTTTACCGGCCGTTTCCCGCCGGTCCCGACGCCCGTTCCGGCCCTCGCGGGTCCGTCCGCAGGAAGATCGCGCGTCCGGGTGGTTAGCATGAACGGATTGACGCCAACCGATGGACGGGGGCCTGCACGACCATGGGACATGGTTCCTCGGGTGCTCAGACGGCTCCCTCCGCGCCCGACGCGCCGCGCGACGGGATGCGCCGGCGGATCGACCGGCTCGTGCGCGAGGTCGTGAAGTTCGGCGCCGTGGGCGGCGCGGGGGTGCTGGTCAACCTCCTCGTCTTCAACTTCGTGCGGCACACGACCGACCTCCAGGTGGTGCGGGCCAGCATCATCGCCACGGTCGTCGCGATCGCCTTCAACTACGTGGGCTTCCGGTACTTCACCTACCGCGACCGCGACAAGAGCGGCCGGACGCGTGAGATGACGCTGTTCCTGCTGTTCAGCGCGATCGGGCTGGTGATCGAGAACGGCGTGCTCTACACGGCGACGTACGGGTTCGGCTGGGACAGCCCGCTGCAGAGCAACATCTTCAAGTTCCTCGGCATCGGACTCGGCACGCTGTTCCGCTTCTGGTCGTACCGCAGCTGGGTCTTCCGGGCCATTCCCGCCCGCGAACCGGCCGCGACGCGGGCCGAGACCTTCCTGGAGCACGAGCACCCGGCCGCGCTCCCCCACCCGGACGGCGCCCCCGCCGGCCACCGCTGACCGGCTCCTCCCGCTCCGGCGCTCTCAGCGCACCGTCTGGCCGCCGCCGTCCCCCGAGGGCTTCTTCGGCGGCGGCGTACGGGACAGGAACAGCCCGAAGACCGGCGGGCGCCCCTGGAGCAGCTCCAGCCGTCCGCCGTCCGCCTCGGCCAGGTCACGGGCGACGGCGAGGCCGATGCCCGTGGAGTTGCGTCCGCTGATCGCCCGCTCGAAGATCCGCGCCCCCAGGTCGCCCGGGACGCCGGGACCCTCGTCGGTGACCTCGACCACGGCCTGGTTGCCGGTCACCCGGGTGCGCAGGGCGACCGTGCCGCCGCCGTGCATCAGGGAGTTCTCGATCAGCGCCGCCAGCACCTGCGCCACGGCGCCCGGCGTGCCCACCGCCGTCAGGTGGCGTTTGCCGGAGCTGACGATGGCCCGCCCCTCGCTGCGGTAGGCGGGGCGCCACTCGGCGATCTGCTGCTGGATGACGTCGTCCAGCTCGAAGGTGACGGCGGAGCCGCTGCGCGGGTCGCGGGAGTTGGTCAGCAGCCGGTCCACGACGTCCGTCAGCCGCTCCACCTGCGACAGCGCGATCGTCGCCTCCTCCTTCACCGTCTCCGGTTCGTCGGTGAGGGTGATCTCCTCCAGCCGCATGGACAGCGCGGTCAGCGGCGTACGGAGCTGGTGGGAGGCGTCGGCGGCCAGACGGCGCTCGGCGGTGAGCATCCGGGCGATCCGCTCGGCGGAGGAGTCCAGGACGTCCGCGACCCGGTCCAGCTCGGGGACGCCGTACCGCTTGTGCCGGGGGCGCGGGTCGCCGGAGCCGAGGCGTTCGGCGGTCTCGGCGAGGTCGGTGAGCGGGGAGGCGAGGCGGTTGGCCTGCCGGATCGCCAGCAGCACGGCGGCGATCACCGCGAGCAGCGCCACCAGGCCGATGATCAGCAGGGTCCGCCCGACTTCCCGGGTCACCGAGGAGCTGGGTTCCTCGACGAGGACCGCCTCGCCCTCCTCGCCGGTGGCCCGGCCCTGCAGCACGTCACCGGACGGCTTGCTGCCGACCTCGACGACGGGCTCGCCGGGGATGCGGATCACGGCGTACCGGGCGTCGCGGATCTGCTCCCGCAGGAACGTCTCGTCGACGGAGCCGGTGCCGATCAGCCGGCTGTCGACGATGCTGGCCAGCCGCACCGCCTCCAGGTCGACCCGCTCCTGGGCGGTGCTGCTGATGGTCCGGGCCTCGACGATGACGAGGGAGACGCCGAAGACGGCGATCACGACGAGCACCACGGCCAGCGTGGACTGGATCAGTCGACGGCGCATGTCCTCTTACCCGGAAGGCCCCTCGGGGCTCGCTCGGTTCTTCTCGGCTCAGTTCTTCTCGAAACGGAAGCCCACGCCGCGCACGGTGGCGATGTAGCGGGGGTTTGCCGCGTCGTCGCCCAGCTTCTTGCGCAGCCAGGAGATGTGCATGTCGAGGGTCTTGGTCGAGGACCACCAGGTGGTGTCCCAGACCTCGCGCATCAGCTGGTCGCGGGTGACGACCCGGCCGGCGTCGCGCACGAGCACCCGCAGCAGGTCGAACTCCTTCGCGGTGAGCTGGAGCTCCTCCTCGCCCATCCAGGCCCGGTGCGACTCCACGTCGATGCGCACGCCGTGGGTGGCGGGCGGCTGCGGGGGCTCGACCGCACCGCGCCGCAGCAGGGCCCGGACCCGGGCGAGCAGCTCGGCGAGGCGGAAGGGCTTGGTGACGTAGTCGTCGGCGCCCGCGTCCAGGCCTACGACGGTGTCCACCTCGTCGGCGCGCGCGGTCAGGATCAGGATCGGCACGGCATGGCCCTCGGACCGCAGCCGGCGGGCGACCTCGAGACCGTCCATGTCCGGCAGGCCGAGGTCCAGCACGACCAGGTCGATGCCGCCCTGCAGCCCCGCGTCGAGTGCGGTGGGTCCGTCCTCACGCACCTCGACCTCGTACCCTTCCCTGCGCAGAGCGCGGGCCAGGGGCTCCGAGATGGACGCGTCGTCCTCGGCGAGCAGTACACGGGTCATGAGCTGATGGTAGACCGCTCGGAGCAACGCCCGGGGCAAGATCGACCCGAGGGCCGCCGGCCCGCGGGCCACCTGTGAACCGCCTGTGGACTACTTACGGACAAGCCGGGCGGCCGCCGGACGCCGGCCGTGCGACCCGCTTCGCCGACCCCGCGTCCGAACCTGCGCCTGTGGGGTGCCATCCTGTAGAAAACCTTCGAAAGATCGTTCGCGGTTCCACAATCACCTGTGATCCGCGTCTCAAGTCCTTCCATACCGGACGGTGTCCTGCCGTATGGTGAATCAGCGCCTGTAGCACCCAGAGGACCTTTGGCGACAGTTTCGACGCTGAAGGTCTCTTTTGTGTGCGGGCCGGCCCCCACGGCCGGCCTTGAAAGGAATGACCTGTGGCCGGGCCTCACCGCGTGCAGTGACGCGCGCAGAGGCGTGGATCCCGGTGGCCGCCGCCCACCGCTTCGCAATCCGGAGCGGATCCCTCAGGCGTGGGACGGGCGGGGAAGGCCGCCGGTGCCGGCCGCCCCCCACCGGGCGCGCATCGCCTCATGAGCGCGTCCCGACCAGCAAGGATCGACCATGGCGTCCAGCCTGACGAAGGACTCGGTCACTCCGGGCACCCCCGGCTCCGAGAAGACCTTCTTCGGCCACCCCCGCGGACTGGCCACACTCTTCATGACCGAGATGTGGGAGAGGTTCTCCTACTACGGCATGAGGGCTCTGCTCCCGCTGTACCTCGTCGCCCCGGGTGGCCTCGGCCTCAGCGCCGGCACCGCGACCGCGATCTACTCGGTGTACCTCTCGCTGGTGTACCTGCTCACGATGCCGGGCGGCTGGTTCGGCGACCGCGTGTGGGGGCCCCGCAAGACCGTCGCCATCGCCGGCGGCGTCATCATGCTCGGCCACCTCACGCTGGCGCTGCCGTCCTCCGGCACGTTCTACGCGGGCCTCGGTCTGGTCGCCATCGGTTCGGGTCTGCTGAAGGCCAACATCTCCACGATGGTCGGCCAGCTCTACGACGGTCCCGACGACCCGCGCCGCGACGGCGGCTTCACCGTCTTCTACATGGGCATCAACCTCGGTGCCTTCGCGGCGCCGCTGACCATCGGCACCATCGGTGAGAGCGTCAACTGGCACCTCGGCTTCGCGCTCGCCGCGGTCGGCATGGGCCTGGGCGTGCTCCAGTTCCTGATCGGCAGCCGCCACCTGGCCCCGCACTCCAGCGTGGTCCCGAAGCCGCTGTCCGTCGAGGAGAAGACCTCGACGCTGCGCAAGGCCGCGTTCTGGGCCGCGCTGGCCGTCGTCTTCTACGCGATCGTCGGCTTCTCCGGCCACTACACGCTGAACTGGATCCTGGTCCCGCTGACCCTGCTCGGCGTGATCATCCCGGTGCTGGTGCTGACCAACATCAAGCGCGACAAGTCCCTGGACCGCGCGGAGCAGTCCAAGATGTCGGCGTACATCTGGTTCTTCGTCGCCGCGGCCGTGTTCTGGATGATCTACGACCAGGGTGGCTCGACCCTGTCACTGTTCGCCGACTCCTCGGCCAACAACAGTGTCTTCGGCTGGAACTTCCCGGTCTCCTGGTACCAGTCGGTCAACCCGGTCATCATCATGGCCCTCGCCCCGGTCTTCGCCACGCTGTGGCTGGCGCTCGCCCGCCGCGGCAAGGAGCCGAGCACGGTCGTCAAGTTCTGCGGCGGTCTGGTCCTGGTCGGCGCGTCCTTCTTCCTCTTCCTGGCCCCGCTGGGCATCGCGGAGGGCGGCCACAAGGCGGCTGCCATGTGGCTGGTGGCGATCTACTTCGTCCAGACCTGCGGTGAGCTGATGCTCTCCCCGGTCGGCCTGTCGGTGACGACGAAGATGGCGCCGGTGAAGTACGCCTCGCAGATGATGGGCGTGTGGTTCCTGGCCGTCACCGCCGGTGACGCCACGACCGGCCTGCTCTCCATCGCCGGCGTCGACCTCAACAAGACGGGCATCGTCGCCGCGGAGGCGACTCTCGCGGTGGTCGCGGGCATCGCGATCTGGATGTACCGCAAGCGCGTCAAGGAACTCATGGGAGACGTCCGCTGAGCCCTGCGGGCAGCTGTCTTCTGCGGAGGGCCGCCTCATCCGGTGGATGAGGCGGCCCTCCGGGCGTTCGAGCAGGCTTTGGCCCCTGACAGGACCTCCGTGCGCATCCGCCGCGTACGAGACGAAGCCGGCCCATGTGGCGGCGGGCAGGGCGAGCCGCGGACCAGGACGGTGGTCGGGGTGGCGGGTGTCTCCGGGCAGTTCGAACTGTCGCCGCCGTAGGTGGATTTCCGCCACTGGTGGACGCGCCGGCCGGCCTCTCTCACATCTCCCGCGTGAGGTTCTGGATGAAGTCGCGCGATGCGGTGATGTCGAGCGCGCAGGACTCCATGTGTTCCAGCACGGCACGGTACCCGCGCCCTCTCCGTCCGCGGAACCGCCGGGGGACGCGGAGGGTGGGCGCGGGCTGCGGCTCGGACAGGCGTGCGCCGACTCGTGGGGCGGGTGGTCACTGGGCGACGACGTGCTCCCACGCGGCGCCGGGAAGCTGCTCTGGTTCGAGGTGCGGGGGGGGTGGCGCGGGGCGCAGACCCAGGGACGACAGCCTCTTACGCCGGGGCGCCCAGCTCCGCCCACACCCGCTTGCCCGCGACCCCCGGCGTCCTTACGACGCCCCAGTCCAGGCACAGCCGCTGCACGATGAACATCCCGTGGCCGCCGGGACGCCCCGCGCGGTGCGGGGTCCGCGGCGCCGGCTGCCCCGTACCGCGGTCGGAGACCTCCAGCCGGATCACCTTCTTCTCGCAGGTGATCCGCAACTCGTCCGGCCCCTCGGCGTGCAGACAGGCGTTGGTGACCAGCTCGGAGACCACGAGCAGTACGTCCTCGGCGGCGGCCCGCTGGTCCGCGGTCGCGGAGGGCAGCCAGCCCCAGGCGTACAGCGCCTCGCGGGTGAAGTCGCGGGCCAGCGGGACGACGCCGCTGGCGTCCTCGAAGCTCAGTCTGCGGGCCTGCCGACCGCCACCCCCCGAAGCGGAGGCGGCCGTGGGCGCGGACGCCGCCCCGGACGCCTCGGGAGCCCCCGAAGAAGGCACCGACGCGGGCGCGGACGCACCGGAAGCGCCGCTGGGCTCCGGACCGCGGTCGCCCGGCGAGTAGGGCCGGGTGGTGCTCATCAGCGCTTCACCTCACCGATTCACCAGTTCACATTTCAAAGTCTTGGTCAGCAGTGTCGTACACAGCCGTTTCAGGGTCTCTCCTGCCCGACCGGACCGTGCGAACACCCCTGTATTCGGCACGAAACCCGGCGCGGGGCGAAAACGCCCGCCCCGTGAAGCACACGCGCCTTCCCCCGGCCGGACAAGGTCCGGCTCAGCCGGACTCGCCGGACAGCGCGTCCGCGAGCGTGTCGTGGAGGGTGAAGACCGCTTCTGCCCCCGTGATCTCGAACACGCGGGCCACCACCGGCTGCATGGCCACCAGATGCACTCCGCCCCCTGCCGCCTCGGCCTTCAACCGCGCGCCGAGCAGGACGTTGAGCCCCGTGGAGTCGCAGAACTCCAGCCGTGAGCAGTCCACGACGAGCCGGTTGAATCCCTTGGCGAGGCACTCCTCCAGCGGCTCGCGCAACAGATCGGCGGTGTGGTGATCCAGCTCACCCGCCGGGGTCACGACGGCACTGGGGCCCTCTTCCCGTACCTCGACCAGAAGCCGGCCCGACTGGGCACTGCCGACCGTCCCGCGGTCCATGCCGTTTCTCTCTCCCGAGGTCGTGACTGCTTGCTGACGCCCTCGAACACTACGCCTTCCCACCGCACTCCGACACCCGAACAACCGCACAGAAACGGACATACCCGCACAGAACACACTTGCGGTCAGCTCGGTAAACCCGGTATCGCTAGTAGGACACGTAAACCGACACGGCCGGCTTTGGAGGCGCCGCACACCGCAGTGCACGTATTTGGCTTCGGCAGCCGTATGCCGAGAACGATGGAGGACATCATGTCACCCCGGCTCGACGGATCGCGTACCCACCAAGCGACGTCGACACTCCCTCCGGAACATCTGGATCCCATCGAGCACCACGAAGCGGTCGTCGACCACGACGACGCACTCGCCGGGCTTCCGGACATCCCCGCGTACGACGAGGTCGCTCCGGCGGACGCCAGGGCCCTGTCCAAGACCCTCTTCGAGCGGCTGGAGTCGCTGGAGGAAGGCACCCACGAGTACGCGTACGTACGCAACACGCTCGTCGAGCTGAACCTCGCGCTGGTCAAGTTCGCCGCCTCCCGCTTCCGCTCGCGCAGCGAGCCGATGGAGGACATCATCCAGGTCGGCACCATCGGCCTGATCAAGGCGATCGACCGCTTCGAGGTGTCGCGCGGTGTGGAGTTCCCCACGTTCGCGATGCCGACCATCATCGGCGAGATCAAGCGCTTCTTCCGCGACACCTCGTGGTCCGTGCGCGTCCCGCGCCGCCTCCAGGAGCTGCGGCTCGACCTGGCGAAGGCCGGCGACGAGCTGGCCCAGCGCCTCGACCGCGCGCCCACGGTGACCGAGCTGGCCGAGCACCTCGGCCTGTCCAAGGACGAGGTCGTCGAGGGCATGGCGGCCTCCAACGCCTACACCGCCTCCTCGCTGGACGCCCAGCCGGAGGAGGACGACGCGGAGGGCGCGCTCGCCGACCGCATCGGCTACGAGGACCACGGGCTCGAGGGCATCGAGTACGTCGAGTCGCTGAAGCCGCTGATCGCCGAGCTGCCCTCCCGTGACCGGAAGATCCTCTCCCTCCGATTCGTCGCGGGCATGACCCAGTCGGAGATCGGCGAGGAACTGGGCATCTCGCAGATGCACGTCTCGCGGCTGCTGTCGCGGACGCTCGTACGGCTGCGCAAGGGGCTCACGGTCGAGGAGTAGTCCTCCGCCCCGACCGGGTGACGCTTGCCCTCCAGGGGGGTGGTCCGAAGCCGGGCCGCCCCCCTTCGGGTTGCCGCACCCACCTCACGGCGAGTTGACGATCAGCGCCGTCATCGGCAGCAGCGGAGCCAGCCCGCTCAGCAGCCAGAACGTGCGCGGCGCGAGGGAGGTCCGGCGCCGCAACGGCGCGTTGACCAGCCACCAGACCATCGCGAAGAGCGCCACCACGGGGACGACGATCACGAGCCAGAGCGCCATGCCGTCGTTCTCGGTCGGCTCGCGCACGGTCCAGCCCAGCTCCGCCAGCGGCCAGTTGACCATCAGGTACCACACGAGCCAGAACGGCACGACGCCCGGAATCCCGAGCAGCACGTTCACCAGGAACGGCGTCCACCAGTACTTGGCCATCGGTCCCCCGCCCTCCCCCGGTTCACGCGCTGCTCACACTTTACGCACGCCCCGCCGCCACACCCCCGCGACCAGGGGGACGCCCGGCCGGTAGGCCAGGTGGACGTGGCTCGGGGCGTCCAGGAGCGTCAGGTCGGCGTACGCGCCCGGGACGAGCCGGCCGACGTCATCGCGGCGCAGGGCGGCGGCGCCGCCCGCGGTGGCCGACCAGACCGCCTCGTCCGGCGTCATCCCCATGTCCCGCACCGCCAGGGCGATGCAGAAGGGCACGGAGGACGTGAAGGACGAGCCCGGGTTGCAGTCGGTGGACAGGGCCACCGTGGCGCCCGCGTCGATCAGCCGCCGGGCGTCGGGCCACTGGGCGCGGGTGGAGAACTCGGCGCCGGGCAGCAGGGTCGCGACCGTACGGCTGCCCGCGAGGGCGTCCACGTCGGCGTCGGTGAGGTGGGTGCAGTGGTCGGCGCTGGCGGCGTCGAGTTCGACGGCGAGCTGGACGCCGGGGCCGTAGGAGAGCTGGTTGGCGTGGATGCGGGGGTGCAGGCCCTTGGCCCTGCCCGCGGTGAGGATCGCGCGGGCCTGGTCGCCGTCGAAGGCGCCCTTCTCGCAGAACACGTCGATCCAGCGGGCGTGCGGGGCGCAGGCGTCGAGCATCTCGCCGGTGACGAGGCCGACGTAGGCGGCGGGGTCCTCGGCGAGTTCGGGGGCGACGATGTGGGCGCCGAGGAAGGTGACCTCGTCGGTGTGGCGGGCGGCGACGCGCAGGGCACGGGACTCGTCGGCGGTGGTCAGGCCGTAGCCGGACTTGGTCTCGAAGGTGGTGGTGCCCTGCCGGAGCGCCTCGGCGAGGTAGCGGGTGAGACCGGCCTCCAGTTCCGCGTCGCTCGCGGCGCGGGTGGCGGCGACGGTGGTGCGGATGCCGCCCGCGCTGTAGGGGCGGCCGGACATGCGGGCGTTGAACTCCTCGGTGCGGTCGCCCGCGAAGAGGAGGTGGGAGTGGGAGTCCACGAAGCCCGGGAGGACCGCCCGCCCGGCGGCGTCGACCCGATTGTCAGTGGCGGGTGCTTTGCTTGATTCACCGGTCCACGCGACGCGGTCGCCCTCGATGACGACGGCCGCGTCCCGGACCAGACCGAGCGGGGAGTGGTCGCCGAGGGAGGGGTCGTTGGTGACGAGTGCGGCGATGTTGGTGATGACGGTGCTGCTGCTCATGGGGTCCCTGATGTCCTCGTGGGGGCTGGGGCGTGGGCCGGTCCGCGGGCGGGGGCCGGTGGTCAGGCGCGCAGGGCTTCGACGGCCCGCGCGAGGGCCTGCGGAGCGTCCGGCACGAGGGCGTGCGCCCCGTCGCGTACGACGTGCCGCCCGCCCACGACCGTGTGCCGTACGTCCGCCGCGGTCGCGGCGAATACGGCCGTCTCGGCGCCGAGCCTGGGCAGTGGTCCCGCTGTTCTGACCGAGTCCAGCGCGATGGTCGCGAGGTCGGCGCGGGCTCCGGCCTCGATCCGGCCGGTGTCGTCCCAGCCGAGGGCGGCGTGGCCGTCGGCGGTCGCTGCGCGCAGCAGGGCGGCGGCGGTCCAGTGGCCGCGGGTGCGGGTGCGCAGGCGCTCGTTCAGCTCCATCGCGCGCGCCTCTTCCAGCAGGTCGACGACGGCGTGGCTGTCCGAGCCGAGGGAGAGCGGGGAGCCGGCCCGCTGGAGCGCGGCGGCGGGACCGATGCCGTCGGCCAGGTCCCGTTCCGTGGTGGGGCACATGCAGGTGCCGGTGCGGCTGCCGCCGAGCAACGCGACGTCCTCGTCGGTGAGGTGGGTGTTGTGCACACCGGTGGTGCGGGCGCCCAGCACCCCGTGGTCGGCGAGGAGCCGGGTGGGTGTGCGGCCGTGGGCCTGCAGGCAGGCGTCGTTCTCGGCGGTCTGCTCGGACAGGTGCACGTGCAGCGGGGCCCGCCGCGCCTCGGCCCACTGCGCCACGGTCGCCAACTGGTCCGCGGGCACGGCCCGTACGGAGTGGATCGCGGCCCCGATCCGTGCGTGATCCCGTTCCTTGAGAACTGAACAGCGTTCGGCCCAGGCCTGAGCCGTGCCGTCGGAGAACCGGAGCTGGTGGGTGTTCGGGGGTTCCCCGAAGCCGGAGGACAGGTAGCAGGCGTCGAGGAGGGTGATGCGCACACCGGCTTCGGCGGCGGCCTCGATCAGCGCCTCGCCCATCGCGTTGGGGTCGGCGTAGGGGGTGCCGCCGGGCGCGTGGTGGACGTAGTGGAACTCGCCGACGGCGGTGATGCCGGCCAGTGCCATCTCGGCGTACACGGCGCGGGCGAGGGCGTGGTAGGTGTCCGGGGTCAGCCGGTCGGCGACGGAGTACATCACCTCGCGCCAGGTCCAGAAGGTGCCGGAGCCGACCTGGACGGTGCCGCGCAGGGCGCGGTGGAAGGCGTGCGAGTGGGCGTTCGCCAGTCCCGGCAGGGTCAGTCCGCGCAGGGTCTCGGCGCCGGGCGGCGGGGTGGCGACGCCCTGGTGGACGGCGGTGATGCGGCCGTCCACCACGTCCACGGCGACGTCCGGCTCGACGTGGGTGCCGAGCCACGCGTGCTCCAGCCAGTACGTCCGGGTCCGCTCGGAGGAGGTCACGTGCAGGCCAGCCCTTCCAGTACGTCGGCGAGTGCGCTCACCCCGGCCACGCAGTCGTCCTCGGCGGCGTACTCGGCCGGGGAGTGCGAGACGCCGGTGGGGTTGCGCACGAACAGCATGGCGGTCGGGATGCGGTCGGAGAGGATTCCGGCGTCGTGTCCGGCGCCGGTCCCGAGGACGGGGACCCTCAGTTCCGTCTCCGTGCCCAGGATGCGCCCGAGCTCGTCGCGCAGGGCGTGGTCGAACTCGACGACGGGCGTGAAGGACTCGCGCACGACGTCGAGGTCCACGCCGTGGGCGGCGGCGTACTCGCGGGCGGCCTTCTCGATGCCGGTGACCACGGTGTCCAGGCTCGCCTGGTCGGCGGCGCGGGAGTCGAGCCAGCCGCGCACCAGGGAGGGGATGGCGTTGACGCCGTTGGGCTCCGCTCCGATCTTGCCGAAGGTGGCGACGGCACCGGCGAGTTCGGCCTCGCGGCGGGCGGCGAGGACGGTCTCGGCGTAGGACAGCATCGGGTCGTGCCGGTCGGCGAGGCGGGTGGTGCCGGCATGGTTGGCCTCGCCCCGGAAGTCGAACCGCCAGCGTCCGTGCGGCCAGATGGCGGAGGCGATGCCGATGCGGTCGCCGGTCAGGTCGAGGGCGCGGCCCTGCTCGACGTGGAGTTCGACGAAGGCGCCGATGCGGGCGAGCCGTTCGGGATCGGGGCCGAGGGTGCCCGGGTCGTGTCCCGCGGCTTCCATGGCCTGCGGGAGGGTGATGCCGTCGCCGTCGGTGAGGCGGTGGGCCTGCTCCACGGTGAGCGCACCGGCGGTGAGCCGGGAGCCGACGCAGGCGAGGCCGAAGCGGGCGCCCTCCTCGTCGCCGAAGTTGACGATGCCGAGCGGCCTGGTGAACCGCGCTCCCCTGCCGCGCAGTTCGTCCAGGGCGGCGAAGGCGGAGACCACGCCGAGGGGGCCGTCGAAGGCGCCGCCGTCGGGCACGGAGTCCAGGTGGGAGCCGGTGACGACGGCGTTCCCGGCGGCCGGGTCGCCGAGCCAGGCCCACTGGTTGCCGTTGCGGTCGGTCTCGTGGGTGAGCCCGCGTGCCTCGGCCTGCTCCTGGAACCAGGTCCGGCAGTCGGCGTCGGCGCCGGTCCAGGCGTAGCGGCGGTAGCCGCCGGAGGCGGAGCTGCGGCCGACCGGCAGCAGCTCCGCCCACATGCTGTGGAAGCTCACGCGCCGTCACCCTCGCGCGTCGCACCGCCGCCGTGCGCCTCTCCGCCCTCGCGGCCTTCGCGCATCGGCACCCGCACGTCGCGCTCGGCCGCCACCGACTCGGCGATGTCGTACCCGGCGTCGACGTGCCGGATGACGCCCATGCCGGGGTCGTTGGTGAGCACCCGGCGGATCTTCTCCCCGGCGAGCGGGGTGCCGTCGGCGACGGTGACCTGTCCGGCGTGGATGGAGCGGCCCATGCCGACGCCGCCGCCGTGGTGGAGGGAGACCCAGGAGGCGCCGGAGGCCACGTTGACCATGGCGTTGAGCAGCGGCCAGTCGGCGATGGCGTCGGAGCCGTCGAGCATGGCCTCGGTCTCGCGGTACGGGGAGGCGACGGAGCCGCAGTCGAGGTGGTCGCGGCCGATGACGACCGGGGCGGCCAGCTCGCCGCTCGCGACCATGTCGTTGAACCGCTCGCCGGCCTTGTCGCGCTCGCCGTAGCCGAGCCAGCAGATGCGGGCGGGCAGGCCCTGGAAGTGGACCCGCTCCCCCGCCATCTTGATCCAGCGGGCCAGGGACTCGTTCTCCGGGAAGAGGTCGAGGATCGCCTTGTCGGTCTTGGCGATGTCGGAGGCCTCGCCGGACAGGGCGGCCCAGCGGAAGGGGCCCTTGCCCTCGCAGAACAGCGGGCGGATGTACGCCGGTACGAAGCCGGGGAAGGCGAACGCCCGGTCGTATCCGGCAAGCTGGGCCTCGCCGCGGATGGAGTTGCCGTAGTCGAAGACCTCGGCGCCGGCGTCCTGGAAGCCGACCATGGCCTCGACGTGCCGGGCCATGGACTCGCGGGCCCGGGTGGTGAAGCCGGCCGGGTCCTTGGCGGCCGCGTCGGCCATGTCCTCGAAGGCGATGCCGGTGGGCAGGTAGGCCAGCGGGTCGTGGGCCGAGGTCTGGTCGGTGACGATGTCGATCGGGGCGCCCATGGCGAGGAGCTGCGGGACCAGCTCGGCGGCGTTGCCGAGGACGCCGATGGACAGCGGCTTGCGCCGGTCGCGGGCCTCGGTGGCCAGCTGGAGGGCGTGGTCGAGGGAGTCGGCCTTCACGTCGAGGTAACGGTGCTCGATGCGTCGGTCGATGGCGCGCGGGTCGCAGTCGACGCAGATGACGACGCCGTCGTTCATGGTGACCGCGAGGGGCTGGGCGCCGCCCATGCCGCCGAGGCCGGCGGTGAGGGTGATGGTCCCGGCCAGCGTGCCGCCGAACTTCTTGGCGGCCACGGCGGCGAAGGTCTCGTAGGTGCCCTGGAGGATGCCCTGGGTGCCGATGTAGATCCAGGAGCCGGCCGTCATCTGCCCGTACATGGTCAGGCCGAGGGCTTCCAGGCGGCGGAACTCCTCCCAGTTGGCCCAGTCGCCGACCAGGTTGGAGTTGGCGATGAGGACGCGCGGGGCCCACTCGTGGGTCTGCATGACGCCGACCGGGCGGCCGGACTGGACGAGCATCGTCTCGTCCTGCTTGAGGGTGCGCAGGGTACGGACCATGGCGTCGAAGGAGCGCCAGTCGCGGGCGGCCTTGCCGGTGCCGCCGTAGACGACGAGCTTGTCGGGGTGCTCGGCGACCTCGGGGTCGAGGTTGTTCTGCAGCATCCGCAGGGCGGCCTCCTGCTGCCAGCCCAGGGCGCTCGGCTCGGTACCGCGTGGCGCTCGGACAGGACGAGGTCCGGACATGGTCTGCCTCCTGGTGGCTTGCTCCCGGCGGATGTTGCTACGGATATTCACATCCTCGCCTCGTGAATAGAACTAGTCAACAGGGTCGTGCCCCCGCGCGGCGCGCGTGCGAGGGTGGGGAGGGACGTGTCGGGGCAGGCAGCGACGGTATGGAGGACGGCGTGAGCGAGGGCAGGGGCATGAGCGGCGACACCGGCACGGAGCGGGCGGTGCGGCGGGACCGGGCGGTGCGGGCGGCGGTGGAGCAGGGACTGCTGGGGCCCGGCACACCGATCGTCGGACTGCTGGACGTCACCGGGATACGCGAGTCGGCCGCGGCCCTGCGGTCGGCGTTCGAGGCGGTGACGGCGCCGGGCACACCCGTGCTGCACGCCTTCGCGGTGAAGGCGTCCCCGCTGGTCCCGGTCCTGCGGCTGCTGCACGAAGCGGGCATCGGAGCCGAGGTCGCCAGCCCGGGCGAGCTGGCCCTGGCGCGTGCGGCGGGGGTGCCGGCGGAGCGGACGGTGCTGGACTCGCCCGCCAAGACACCGGACGAGCTGCGCGAGGCGCTGTCACTGGGCATCGCCCTCAACGCGGACAACCCGCAGGAGCTGGAGCGCCTCGACGGCCTGGTGGCCCGGGGGACCAGCGCCTCCCCCCTCGGTATCCGGGTCAATCCGCAGGTCGGCGGGGGCTCCATCGAGGCGCTGTCGACCGCGACGGCGACCTCGAAGTTCGGGGTGGCCCTGCGCGACGAGGGGGCGCGCGAGTGGGTGGTGCGGGCGTATCTGGACCGGCCGTGGCTGACCCGGCTGCACGCGCACTCCGGCTCCCAGGGCATCCCGCTGGCCCTGATGGCAGAGGGCGTGCGGGAGACGTACGCGCTCGCCGAGGAGATCAACGGGCGGGCGGGCCGCAGACAGGTCGACACGCTCGACATCGGCGGCGGTCTCCCGGTGAACTTCGCGTCGGAGGAGACGACACCGACGTACGCCGAGTACGCGCGCGTGCTGAGCGAGACGGTGCCCGGACTGTTCGACGGGAGGTACGGGCTGGTCACCGAGTTCGGGCGGTCGCTGCTGGCCAAGCACGGCACGGTCGTGGCGCGCGTGGAGTACGCCAAGAGCGCCGGGGGCCGGCCGGTCGCGGTGACGCACGCGGGCGTGCAGGTCGCGACGCGGACGGTGTACGCGCCGGGGGCGTGGCCGCTGCGGATCGCCGCGTACGACGCCAAGGGCCTGCCCAAGGCGGGGCCCGACGTGGTGCAGGACGTGGCGGGCCCGGCGTGCTTCGCGGGCGACCTGCTGGCCGTGGGCCGCGCGATGCCGCTGCTCGAACAGGGGGACTACGCGGCGGCGCTGGACACGGGGGCGTACTACTTCGCGCACCACTACGCGTACAACTCGCTGACGCGGCCCGCGGTGTTCGGGTTCGCCGGGGACGAGGACGAGGACGTCGCCTTCGCCCCGGTGCGCAGGGCACAGACGGTGGAGGAGATCGTGGCCGAGGCGGGAGGGGAGCACGTCGACGCGCTGACCGTCGCGTTGCGCCGCGGGGGTGCGGGCCGTTCGTAGGCCGCGCGTGCGTCGTCGCTGATCACGCCGGCACGGCGGAGCCGCACGAGGCCACGGCCCCGTGCCTCTCGTGGGGCGGGGCACCGCGCGCCTCCGCCCCACGCCCCCGCCGGACGCCGCCCGTCAGACCGCCGCCGCCGTCTTCCGCCTCGCGCCGCCCGGTGCCGCGTCGCCCGCCGCGATGCCCGTGCCGCGGTAGCCCTTGACGGCCTTGCCCGCCGGGCGTCCGGCGTTGCTCGCGAGCCAGTCCACGCGGACCCACAGCAGGGTGTCGCGGGCGTGTTCGAGGCGGCCGATCCAGCCGGACTTGAGCCACAGCCCGGCCCCGCAGCCGGCCAGCAGCAGCCCGCCCGCGGCGGGGACGGCGAAGGCGCTGCCGAGGGCGGCGAGGAAGGCGAGGGCCAGCCACCAGCGGTGTCCCCGGCGCCAGTTGCGTACGGTGACCCCGCGGTCCTGGAGCACGTCGTGCTTGCCGGCGCGGGCGGCCGATCCGGCCAGGGCGGTGTAGCGCCGTCGGCGTACCCACGCCACGGCGGCCGTGGCGACGATGAAGAGCGCGGCACCGGCCAGCACCCCGATCCGGCGACCGGTGAGTCCCGGCACCAGCACGCCGATGCCCGCCGCGAAAACGCCCAGCCACCACAGTGGTGCGGCGCCGGCCCGTACGACCACGGCGACCCGAGCCAGCCCCACCTGTCCTCCGCGCGCCACGTCCTGCCTCCCGTTCCGTTCCAGCCCGTGCGACGCGTCCTGTGCGTTGCGTCTGAAGGGTGTGTCAGGGACCGCACTGTAACGGGGCAAGCTGAGACGAATCTGAGAACCCGTCCGCCGTACGGGTCGCTCCGCGCGAGGTCAGTCCACGAAGAGCCCGCGCGCCGCGGCCTTGGCGTCGAACTCCTCCAGCCGGGCCTGCGCGTCCGGCAGGTCGTCGCACATCGCCTCAAGGAGTACCCGGCCGAGCAGCATCGGCGCGCAGGCGGTGTCGAAGGCGAGGCCGGTTCCGACGGCGGCGGGCAGCAGCAGGTCGGACACCTTGGCGACCGGCGCGAAGGCGGAGTCGGCGACGGTCACCACCGTGAGCCCCGCCTCCTTGGCGTGGGCGAGCGCCTCGACGACCTCGCGCGGGTGCCGGGGCAGGGCGAAGCAGAGCAGGGTCCCGGCCCCGGCCCGGACCGCGGCGTCGATGCGGTCGTGGAGCATGGTGCCGCCCTCGCCGAGGAGCCGGACGTCCGGGTGGACCTTGGCGGCGAAGTAGGCGAAGCCGTGCGCCTGGGCGGCGGCGGCCCGCAGTCCGAGCACCGGCAGCGGCCGGCTTCCGGCGAGCAGCCGTCCCGCCTCCCGCACCGGCCCCGGGTCGGCCAGCACCTCCGCGAGGTGCCGGAGGTTCTCGATCTCGGCCGCCACGGCCTGCTGGTACTCGTTGACGGCGCCGGTGTCCGCGACAGGTTCCGCGGGGGCGACCTCGCGCAGGTGGCGGCGCAGCGCCGGGTAGCCGTCGAAGCCGAGGGCGACGGCGAAGCGGGTCACGGACGGCTGGCTGACCCCCGCCAGCTCGGCCAGCTCCACGCTCGAGAGGAAGGGCACGTCCGGGGCGCGGCGCACCATGCTGTGCGCGATGCGCCGCTGGGTCGGTGTCAGCCGGTGTCCCTCGAACAACGCCTGCAGCCGCGCGGCCGGGCTGTCGGACCCGCCGGCCCGGCCCGCTTCGCCGGTGCCGCCCGTCCCGTTCATATGTGGCCCCCTCGACCTATTCAGATGCCCCGGGTTCTGCATACCGTTATACAGCGGGGTCGGGGGCTCCCGCCGACCCGTACGGGCCGTCCCCCGTGGAACTCGGGGGTTGTCCCCAGTGCCGAAGCGGCCGGGGCTGTCTACCGTGGGCCCCATGACGGGAATGGACGCACGCGACGCCGACCTCAAGAAGGACCTCGACGCCACCCTGCGCACCCGCAGGGAGCTCGGCGAGGAGTACGAGTCCGCGCTGGTCGACTCGTTCCTGGAGAAGGTCGACCAGCGCATCGACGGGGCGGTGGAGCGCCGGGTGCGCCGGCAGCTGGCCGAGCAGCAGATGACGGCGGCCCGGGAGAGCCGGTCGCCGAGGCCCACGGACTCCTTCGGCGAGCGGTTCGGTTTCGGCATCGTCTCGCTGGTGCTGGCGATCCCGCTGTCCGCGATCGGCGGCGGTGTGGCGAACCTGCCCGGAATGCTGGTCGCCTGGGTCGGCATCGTCGGGGTCAACGTCGTCCAGGTCGCCCGCACCAACCCCGACCTGTTCGGACGCCGCCGCCACGGGGGCAAGGGCGACGCCTGGGAGGAGTGAGGCCCGGCAGGAGAGGACTGCGCGGGGACCGCCGCACCCCCATCACTGGGGGGCGGGACGACGGCGGTCCCCGCGGGGGACGCGCGCGGTGCCGGGCCTCACGGCCGGAGCGGCGCGTCCGTGGCGTCCTTGGAGGTCCGGGAGCCGCTCCGGAAGGTCCGTGACGCCGTTCGGCGCCGGCGGGGCCGGGGAGCCGCTCCCTTCCCTGCCGACACCCCGTACTCTGCCGCTTCCGTGTTAAGCGACTGCTGCGGGCACGTGACGTGCGCGTACCACTTCCGCGAAGACCGCGAAGACCACCGGGCCGGGCACCGGTCCCGCCGGTCCTACTTGCCCTTGGCGAGGAAGGACAGCAGGTCCTGCCGGCTCACCACGCCGGTCGGCTTGCCCTCGACGAGGACGATCGCCGCGTCGGCGCCGCCGAGCACCGTCATCAGGTCCGCGACCGGCTCGCCCGAGCCGACCTGGGGCAGCGGGGCGGACATGTGCTTCTCCAGCGGGTCCTCCAGCGAGGCGCGCTTGGCGAACAGCGCGTCCAGCAGCTCGCGCTCCACGACCGAGCCGACGACCTCGGCGGCCATCACGTCCGGGTGGCCGGCGCCGGGCTTGACGATCGGCATCTGCGAGACGCCGTACTCGCGCAGCACCTCGATGGCCTCGCCGACGGTCTCGTCCGGGTGCATGTGGACGAGGGAGGGGATGTGGCCGCCCTCCTTGTGGTTCAGGACCTCGGCGACGCGGGCGCTGGGACCGGCGTCCTCCAGGAAGCCGTAGTCGGCCATCCACTCGTCGTTGAAGATCTTGCTGAGGTAGCCGCGTCCGCTGTCCGGCAGCAGGACGACCACCACGTCGTCCTCGCCGAGCCGGGAGGCCACCTCCAGGGCCGCGACGACCGCCATGCCGCAGGAGCCGCCCACCAGCAGGCCCTCCTCCTTGGCGAGGCGGCGGGTCATCTGGAAGGAGTCCTTGTCGGAGACGGCGACGATCCCGTCCGCCACCTCGCGGTCGTACGCCGTCGGCCAGAAGTCCTCGCCGACGCCCTCGACCAGGTACGGGCGCCCGGATCCGCCGGAGTAGACGGAGCCCTCGGGGTCGGCGCCGATCACCTTCACCGCGCCGTCACTGGCGTCCTTCAGGTACCGGCCGGTGCCGGAGATGGTGCCGCCGGTGCCGACGCCGGCCACGAAGTGGGTGATCCTCCCCTCGGTCTGCTCCCACAGCTCGGGGCCCGTGGAGTGGTAGTGGGAGAGGGGGTTGTTCGGGTTGGAGTACTGGTCCGGCTTCCAGGCGCCCGGCGTCTCGCGGACCAGCCGGTCGGAGACGTTGTAGTACGAGTCGGGGTGCTCGGGGTCGACCGCGGTCGGGCAGACGACGACCTCGGCGCCGTACGCACGCAGCACGTTGATCTTGTCGGTGGACACCTTGTCGGGGCAGACGAAGATGCACTTGTAGCCCTTCTGCTGGGCCACGATGGCGAGGCCCACGCCCGTGTTGCCGCTGGTCGGCTCGACGATCGTGCCGCCCGGCTGCAGCTCTCCGCTCTTCTCCGCGGCCTCGATCATGCGCAGGGCGATGCGGTCCTTCACCGAACCGCCCGGGTTGAAGTACTCCACCTTGGCCAGGACGGTCGCCCTGATGCCCTTGGTGACGCTGTTGAGCCGCACCAGCGGGGTGTTGCCGACGAGGCTGATCATCGAGTCGTGGAATTGCACCGTGGTCTCCGGATGCCGCAAATGAGGGGTCGATATCGGTCCGGCCAGCCTATGGCCTGTCCACCCGGGCATGCCCCGTGACGGTCGTTCACCCTGCGTTGAGATTGGGCGACCGTCCGTACGGGGCAAGGAGTGGGTGTACGGGTTTCGGGAGGTGGCGGCTACGTATGACGAGCATGTCGAGGGCGAGGGTGGCCCGGCGGATCGCGGCCGGCGCGGCGTACGGCGGCGGCGGCATCGGGCTGGCCGGTGCGGCGGCGGTCGGCCTGGTGGTGGCGGAGGTGCAGCTGGCCAGGCGCCGGGTGGGCGTGGGCACGCCGACGCGGGTGCCGAACGCGCAGGGGCTGTACGGCGGCACCCTGCCCACGGCCGGCGAGCCGCCGCTGCGGCTGATGATGCTGGGCGACTCCACGGCCGCCGGGCAGGGCGTCCACCGGGCCGGTCAGACGCCGGGCGCGCTGCTGGCGTCGGGGCTCGCGGCGGTGGCGGAGCGGCCGGTGCGGCTGGGGTCGGTCGCGTTGCCGGGGGCGTGCTCCGACGACCTGGACCGGCAGGTGACGCTGGCGCTCGCGGATCCGGACCGGGTGCCCGACATCTGCGTGATCATGGTCGGCGCCAACGACGTCACCCACCGGATGCCGGCGACCCGCTCGGTACGGCACCTGTCCGGGGCGGTACGGCGGCTGCGCACGGCCGGTGCGGAGGTGGTGGTCGGCACCTGTCCGGACCTGGGCACGATCGAGCGGGTGCGGCAGCCGTTGCGCTGGCTGGCCCGGCGGGCCTCGCGGCAGCTGGCGGCGGCGCAGACCATCGGCGTCGTCGGGCAGGGCGGGCGCACGGTGTCCCTGGGCGACCTGCTGGGCCCGGAGTTCGCGGAGAATCCGCGGGAGCTGTTCGGGCCGGACAACTACCACCCGTCCGCGGAGGGGTATGCCACGGCCGCGATGGCGGTGCTGCCGTCGGTGTGCGCCGCGCTCGGCCTGTGGCCGGCCGAGGAGGAGCACCCGGACGCGCTGCGGCGCGAGGGGTTCCTGCCGGTGGCCCGGGCGGCGGCGGAGGCGGCGTCCGAGGCGGGCACGGAGGTCGCCGCCGCGATGCCCACGGGGTCGCGGGGGCCCTGGGCACTGCTCAAGCGCCGACGGAGGCGGAGGGTGCCGGAGGCGGAACCTTCCAGCCCGTCCGGCGTTTGAGGACGAGGCCGTCCAGGCCGAAGGGGGCTGGGGGCGCAGCCCCCAGGTACGCCCGCCACAGCGCCCGGCAACGGGAACACCGCCCCACCGCCGGAGACCAAAGCAAGCGCTTAGACAGTTGCGGTCCATGTCACACGGCCATAGCCGTGACCCGGGCCATACGGCCGGGTAACTTCCCAAACAGCCCTGCCCGCGTACCGCCTCGCCACTGGAGCCGTGATGCCCGAAGCCGTGATCGTCTCTGCCGCCCGTTCCCCCATCGGCCGCGCCTTCAAGGGCTCCCTGAAGGACCTGCGCCCCGACGACCTGGCCGCCACGATCATCCAGGCGGCCCTCGCGAAGGTCCCCGAGCTGGACCCGCGGGACATCGACGACCTGATGCTCGGCTGCGGTCTGCCCGGCGGCGAGCAGGGCAACAACCTCGGCCGGATCGTCGCCGTCGAGATGGGCATGGACCACCTGCCGGGCTGCACCGTCACCCGGTACTGCTCCTCGTCCCTGCAGACCTCCCGCATGGCCCTGCACGCCATCAAGGCCGGCGAGGGCGACGTCTTCGTCTCGGCCGGTGTCGAGATGGTCTCCCGGTTCGCCAAGGGCAACTCCGACAGCCTCCCGGACACCCACAACCCGCTGTTCGCCGAGGCCGAGGCCCGCACCGCCGAGGTGGCCCAGCAGGAGGGCACCACCTGGCACGACCCGCGCGAGGACGGCCTCGTCCCCGACCCGTACATCGCGATGGGCCAGACCGCCGAGAACCTCGCCCGCGCCAAGGGCATCACCCGGCAGGACATGGACGAGTTCGGCGTCCGGTCGCAGAACCTCGCCGAGGAGGCCATCAAGAACGGCTTCTGGGAGCGCGAGATCACCCCGGTCACGCTGCCCGACGGCACGGTCGTGTCCAAGGACGACGGCCCGCGCGCCGGCGTCACCCTGGAGGGCGTGCAGGGCCTCAAGCCCGTCTTCCGCCCCGACGGACTGGTCACCGCGGGCAACTGCTGCCCGCTCAACGACGGCGCCGCCGCCCTCGTGATCATGAGCGACACCAAGGCCCGCGAGCTGAGCCTGACCCCGCTGGCCCGCATCGTCTCCACCGGCGTCTCCGGCCTCTCCCCCGAGATCATGGGCCTCGGCCCGGTCGAGGCCAGCAAGCAGGCCCTGTCCCGCGCCGGGCTGGGCATCGGCGACATCGACCTGGTCGAGATCAACGAGGCGTTCGCCGCACAGGTCATCCCCTCCTACCGCGACCTCGGCATCCCGCTGGAGAAGCTGAACGTCAACGGCGGCGCCATCGCCGTCGGCCACCCCTTCGGCATGACCGGCGCCCGCATCACCGGCACGCTGATCAACTCCCTCCGGACGCACGACAAGCAGTTCGGCCTGGAGACCATGTGCGTCGGCGGCGGCCAGGGCATGGCCATGGTCATCGAGCGCCTGAGCTGACACCCGCCGAGGCCACTGCCGAGGCCTGCTGAGGGACCGTCAGTAGCACCTCGCGGACCCTGTGTGACGAGGCGGCCCGGAACCCTGTTCGCCCCAGGGTTCTGGGCCGTTTTGTGACCCAAACTCCCCCAGGATGTGACCTACCTCTCCCGTACCCTTGATTTACGCAGGTCAGACCAGCACCACCCCCATCTTCCGGGCCCAAAGTCCTGTCCGTTTCGTGACGTTACGCACTGACAGACGGTTAGTCCTCCCTTCAAGCTGATGTAGGAAGTCGGGGGTCGACTTTGAACCGGGAGTACGTCAGTGAGCGCCATGCCGATCGCCCTGCTGCTCACCACGGCCGCCGCCGGCGCCGTGGGCGTCGCCGTCCTGCGCAGCATCCTGGTGCTGCGCCGCCAGGTGACCGCCCTGCGCGCCGAGCTGGCCGAGAGCCGGGCCACCGCCGCGCGGGGCCGGGTGCCCGCCGCCCGCACCACCGCCGACGCCGAGGAGATACGCGCCGCCGTCGCCGAGGCGCTCGCCGAGGAGCGCGAGCGGGAACTCGCCGAGGCGCGCGCCTTCTGGGCCGCCCAGGAGACCCGGGACGCCTCCGACGCGCCCCTGCTGCTGGGCCTGTCCGACAGTGAGCTGTTCCTGCCCCGCCAGGCCGATCTCGTGGGCCTGGAGCCCGTGATCGAGCCGGTCGCGGACACCGACGAGCCGTCCTCACCGGACGCGGGCCACGCCGGCCCCAGGGAGTCCGCCGAGCTGGCCGCCGCCCGCCGCCGGCACCCCTCGCACCCCGACTTCGTGCCGAACCCGTCCCCGGCCGTCAACGACCACGACCGCACCGTGGCGACCCTGGAGGAGCTGGCCGAGTCGAGCGTCGCGCTGGCCGACGTCCGCCCGGGTCCGCTGGGCACCCTCGACGTGTACGTCTTCGCCGACGGCACCACCCTGTGCATGACCCCGGGCCACCGCGAGACCGCGGAGCGCCTGGCCGCCGCGCTGGGCGCGGGCCAGACGCCGTACCTCCTCGGCGGCTCCGGCATCTCCGGCGCCTACACGCTGACCTTCGCGTGCGGCGAGGAGAACGTCTACATCCTGGCGGACCGCGTCATCGCGTCCCTGTAGTCACGCCGCACCCGGCCGGCCGCCTCACACCCCGGCCCTCTTGCGGGCCTCCTCCACCAGCGCCGCCGCCTCTTCCACCTGGCCCTCGTCCTCCAGTACGAGGGCCAAGTCGTGTGCGGCGACGGCGATCTGGTCGGCGGCGGCGAACATGCCCGCGTCCGGCATCTCACGCAGCTCGGTCCCGGGTTCCTCCACCAGCTGGGCACGCCGGGCCAACTCCCTGGCCAGCTCCAGCGCCTCGGCGGCGGCGCCGCGCTGCAGCCTGCTCTGCGGGGCGGCCCGCAGCCGGTCGGCGAAGTCGTCCACGGCACGGGTCAAAGGCGTCGTATCAACCACGGCGTGAGCGTACGCGGCCGTCCGGGACTGTTGCCAACGGGCGAACGCTCAGGCACGGTGCCCCGAAGGACCGGCTCACATCCCCTTTCGCCCGGAGGCGCCGATGTCCCAAGTCTTCTCCGAAGGTCAGCTGGCTCCGCCACGAACACGACCTCGCATACGGTCACGCGAAGGCGATCGTCCACGAGTACGACCTGAGAAGGGCCGCACGCAAGCTGCTGTGAGCGGCGTCGGCCCCACGACGACGAAGGGCCCCGGGCACGAAGCCCGGGGCCCTTCGTCTGCGTGGTGCTGCTAGTCGCTGCTGTTGAGGATCGCGATGAGGCGCAGGAACTCCAGGTAGATCCAGACCAGCGTCAGGGTGAGGCCGAAGGCGGCGAACCAGGCCTCCTCGCGCGGGGCGCCGTAGGCGAGCCCGTCCTCGACCTGCTTGAAGTCGAGGGCGAGGAAGCAGGCGCCGAGGATGATGCCGATGACGCCGAAGACGACACCGAGCGCACCGCTGCGGAAGCCGAGGCCGTCGCCGCCGCCGAAGACGGCGAACAGCAGGTTCACCATCATCAGGAGGACGAAGCCGAGCGCGGCGGCCATCACGAAGCCGTAGAAGCGCCGGTTGACCCGGATCCAGCCCGCCTTGTAGGCGATCAGCACACCGGCGAAGACCGCCATCGTGCCGATCACGGCCTGCATGGCCGCGCCGTCCGCGATGCGGTTGTCGACGACGCTGGAGACGACGCCGAGGAAGACACCCTCGAACGCCGCGTACGACAGGATCAGCGCCGGCGTGGGCTTGCGCTTGAAGGACTGGACGAGCGCCAGGACCATGCCGATCAGCGCGGCACCGATGCCGATGCCGTACGAGCGGCCGATGTTGGCGTCGTCCACCGGCAGCAGCGCCCACGCGAGCGCGGCCGTCACCACGAGCACGCCGAGCGTGCTCGCCGTGCGGATGACGACGTCGTCCATCGTCATCCGGCCGGTGGTGGCGGGCGCCTGCGGCGGCACGCCGAACTGCTGGTCCGGCTGGGCGTACGGGTTCCCCGCGTACGGGTTGCCGGCGGACGGCTGGGCGTACGGGTTGCCCTGGGCACCCTGCGCGTACGGGTTGGCCTGCGTGGCGACGGCGGGTCCCCCGGCCTGCGGCGCGGCGTTGAAGCCCGCATAGCCGTTGTCGCGGCTGAACCCCCGACGCGAGAAGACCGGGTTTCTGCTCCTCATTTCACTCCTCCATGGCCACACGGCGCAGCCTTGGCTCAAGAGTAATAGAACGGCAAAGGAATGACCCTACTGCTTGGGAAGGATCTTTCCCTCGACTTGCGGCTCAACACGCTACGCCGATCAGTGATTCCCCTCACGACCGGGGTCGCCCGGGCCGCCGGGCACCGCTCATCCGATCGGGAACCCGGTGTAGGCCCCGGCGAGGTCGGTCTCGGCGGCGCGGGAGGAGGTGATCCGGTCCAGGCGGGCCAGCTGGAGCCGGTCCTCGAAGGGGGTGGCGCCGGGAGCGGCGTGCAGCATGGTCGTCATGTCGTACGAGAAGCGCTCGGCCTGCCAGACGCGGCGCAGACAGGTCGCGGAGTAGGCGTCGAGCAGCTCGTCGGAGCCGGTCGCGGTGCGGTGGGCCAGCGCCCGGGCGAGGGTGACCACGTCGCCGACGGCGAGGTTGAGGCCCTTGGCTCCGGTGGGCGGCACGATGTGCGCGGCGTCGCCGGCCAGGAAGAGGCGGCCGTGCCGCATGGGCTCGTGCACGTAGGAGCGCATCGGCGTGACGGACTTCTGCGTGACGGGGCCCCGCCGCAGGGTCCAGTCGTCGTCGGTCTCCAAGCGGCGCTCCAGCTCGTCCCAGATCTCCTCGTCGCTCCAGTCGCCGGCGTCCGTGTCCGCGGGGACCTGGAGGTAGAGGCGGGAGACGGACGGCGAGCGCATGGACAGCAGGGCGAAGCCCCGGTCGTGGCGGGCGTAGACCAGCTCGTCGTGCGAGGGGGCGACGTCGGCGAGGATGCCGAGCCAGCCGAAGGGGTACGTCCGCTCGAAGGTGCGCCCGTCGGGCACGGCCGCCCGGGCCACGCCCCAGAAGCCGTCGCAGCCGACGACGTAGTCGCACTCCAGTACGTCCTCGGCGCCGGCGCCCTCCGCGCCGCCGTGCCGGAAGCGGATGCGCGGCCGGTCGGTCCCGGCGCCCTCCACGGCCAGCGCCTCGGTCTCGAACAGCAGCGGGCCGCCGTCCTTGAGCTGGAGGGCGATGAGGTCCTTGCAGACCTCGGTCTGGGCGTAGACCATGACGGACCTGCCGCCGGTGAGCGCGGGGAAGTCGACGCGGTGACGGCGGCGGTCGAACCGCAGCTCGATACCGTCGTGGCGCAGACCCTCGCGGTCCATCCGCTCCCCGGCCCCGGCCTCGCGCAGCACGTCCACCGTGCCCTGCTCCAGGATCCCGGCGCGCTGCCTGTGCTCGACGTAGGCACGGTCGCGGCTCTCCAGGACGACCGAGTCGATCCCGGCGTTGTGCAGCAGCCGGGCGAGCAGGAGCCCGGCGGGGCCTGCCCCGATGATGCCGACGGTGGTGCGCATCGGTCGTTCCCTTCGATCGGCGTCGTTGCCATGGTCGAGTCAGCCGTTGTTCGCATGGTGAAATTTCCTTCACCATCGACTGCGCCGAGTCTCGGCTTCCCGCGCGCCACTGTCAACGGGCGAACCGGACATCCTCCCGGAGAGCGCCGCCCCGGTCCGCCCGGCCCCTCCCGGGCGCCTCAGCCGTCCCGGTTCTCCCGCAGCAGTCGCTGGATCTCGGCCAGCGTCTCCCGGTCGGTGCCCCGGCCGGCGCCCGCGAGGGCGTCCAGGCGCTCGGCGGTGCGGAAGTCGTAGGCGCGCTCCTCGTCCTGCCCCGGTACGGCGGCGTACGTCTCCTTCTGGGCGAAGCCGACGACGACGTCCACGGCCTTGGCGAGGATCCAGGTCAGGACGAAGGAGAAGGCGGCCACGGCGAGGACGGCGACGATCTGCTTCCAGAGCAGCGAGCCGCCGCCCCCGTAGAAGACGCCTTCCTTGCCGCTGACCGCGGAGGTGGCGAAGAAGCCGACCATGAGCAGTCCGACCAGGCCGCCCGCGCCGTGCACGCCGACCACGTCCAGGGTGTCGTCGACGTTCAGCCGGTACTTGAGGGTGACGGCGAACGCGCAGACAAGGCCCGCGACGAGTCCGGTCACCAGCGCGCCGCCGGGGTCGATCTCCCCGCAGGCGGGGGTGATGGCCACCATGCCGGCCACGGCCGACGAGCCCACGCCCATCATGGTGACCCGCCGCAGACGCCAGTACTCCACCAGCGGCCAGGTCACCATCGCGCCGGCCGCGCCCAGCTGGGTGTTGATGAAGGCCGTGGCGGCGGTACCGGTGTCGCGGACGGCCGACCCCGCGTTGAAGGCCAGCCAGCCGAACCAGAGCAGCGCGACGCCGATCATGACCAGGGGGATGTTGTTGGGCGTCGGCTCCCTGCGCCGGAAGTCCGCCGGGCCCCTGATGACCAGCGCGGCGGCCAGCCCCGCGATGCCGGAGTTCAGCTCCACCGGCAGGCCCCCGGCGAAGTCCAGCGCGCCCAGGTGCTTGGTGATCCAGCCGTGCTCCAGGTCGAAGACCCAGTGCGCGACCGGCACGTACACGATCAGCAGCCACAGCACGGAGAAGACCAGCCAGCCCCGCATCGTGGCCCGCCCGGCGATCGAGCCGCTGATCAGCGCCACCGTGACGATGGCGAAGCCCATCTGGAAGGTGGCGTACACATACGTCGGGATGGACCCGGTCAGGGTGTTCGGCTCGATGCCGCGCAGGAACACGTGGTCGAGGTTGCCGATGAGGCCGACCCCGCCCACGTCCGGACCGAAGGCGAGCGAGTATCCGATGACGAACCAGAGGATGGTGACGAAGCACAGCGAGGCGAAGCTCATCTTGAGCATGACCAGGATGTGCTTGGTGCGGACCATGCCGCCGTAGAAGAAGGCCAGGGCGGGGGTCATCAGCAGCACCATGGCCGCCGCGGCCAGCATCCAGGCGGTGTCGCCGGAGTCGTAGGCGGGCGGCATGGGAGCGGGCGCGGTGATCACTGCGTGGTCTCCTGGGGGGCGGGGGGCGACTACGGTTTACGCAGGTCGGGTGCGGGGTGGCCGGTGAGCAGGCGGCGTACGGCGTCCCACGCGGCCCGGACGGCCCCGGTGACCCGGGGCTCCTCGTGGCCGAGGATCCGCACCCACGCCCCGCAGTCGTCCGGGAGCACACTCGCTCCGTGCAGGACCTCACGCCCCTCCAGGGCCGCGTGCAGGGCGTCGGCGATCTCGGCCGCGGGGCGCCGGCCGCTCACCACGAACAGGGAGGCGACGTGGTCGTGCCCGGCGAAGACGCCCGGGCCGTCCACCCCGCCCGGCCGCTGCGGGGTGAGCCGCAGCGTGTCCACCGCCAGCAGGGTGCCGTCGGGCCGGCGGATCTCCAGGTCGCCGGTGAGGACGGTGTACGCGTGCCGTTCGCCGCGGGCGAGCCGGCCGGCCGTGACGGCCTCCGCGTAGACGACCGTGGCGTCCTCGTCGACGGTGAGCACCACGTCCTGGTGGAAGCGCGCCCCCCGGAAGGGGATGAGCGGATCGGGCAGGTACTCGACGTAGGCGCCCTCGTCCGCGCTCAGCCGCACGAGCTGGGTCGCGTAGTCCTGCTCCATCCGGTAGACCTTCGTGGCCGCCTGCGTGGTGAACAGCGCCTGGGTGCCCGGGCCGCACCGGAGGTCCTGGCGGTAGCGGTCGGCCTGGGCGACGCCGCCGCCCGTGGCCATCACGTAGGTGCACGCCATGCCGGGCAGTGCCGGGTCCACGTAGAGCGGGCGCATGATCTCCAGCGGCGTCTTCTGGTACCGCTCGACGAGTTCGGTGCGCTCGCCCCGGCGGACGAAGCCGAGGTCGAGGATGCCGACCTTGGCCGGCGAGCCCGGGCCCAGGGTCTCCGGCGCGGCGGAGAGCGCCGACAGCTCCGGGGGGAGCCGGCTCGGCTCGTAGTGCTCCGGCGCGAGCCGGTCGCGGACGGCCGGCATGTCAGGCCAGGACCTCGCGCCGGGACTCGAGGAAGGCGAGGACCTCGTCGACGCCCTTCCCGGTGAGGCAGTCGGTGAGCACCACCGGTCCCTCGCCGCGCACCGTGTGGGCGTCGGACTCCATGACGCCGAGGTCGGTCCGCACGTACCGGGCGATGTCGATCTTGTTGATGACGAGCAGGTCGGAGTCGGTGATGCCCGGTCCCCGCTTGCGCGGCATCTTCTCGCCCTCGGCGGTGTCCAGGACGAAGACGAACACGTCGACCAGGGCCGGGCTGAAGGTGAGCGTCAGGTTGTCGCCGCCGCTCTCGAAGAGCAGGACGTCGACGTCGGGGAAGCGTTCCAGCATCTCCGCGCCCGCCGCCAGGTTCATCGTGGGGTCGTCGCGGACGGCGGTGTGCGGGCAGGCGCCCGTCTCGACGCCCACCACCCGGTCGCCCTCCAGCACCCCGTCGAGGGTGCGGCGGATGTGCTGGGCGTCCTCCTGGGTGTAGATGTCGTTGGTGATCACGGCGGGCCGGTGGCCCCGTTCGATCAGAATCGGCACGAGGGCCTCGATGAGGGCGGTCTTGCCCGATCCGACGGGTCCGCCGATTCCCACACGCAGCACGTTGTCCCGCACTTGCCTTCCTCTTCTCCTGGTCGTGCCCGCCGGCCCTCGCGGCCGGCGGGCGGGTCGGGTGGTCAGCTCGCGAACAGCCGTGCCGGGGCCCGCTCGTGACGGGCCGACATGACGTCCACCGCGTACGTGGTCGCACCGAGGTCGTCGATCCCGCGGTCCACCGCGGCCCGGGTGGTCTCCTCGATCACCGGGGCGGCCTGCCGCAGCAGGCTCTGGGCCAGCCGGTGGTCGGTCAGCCGCAGCCGCAGCGCCGCCCCGGCGAAGCTGGCGCAGAACGCGAACAGGTCGGCGGCGACGGCCTGCCGGACGGACACCCCGGTCGCCGCGTACACGACGCCCGCGGCGACGGCCTGGGTGCCCGGCGCCCGGCGCTCCGTCACCACGCGGTGGTAGTGGGCGACGCCGGGCGCGCCGAAGACCTCGGCCGCGAGGTCCAGCAGCTGACGTCCGGTCCGCGTCGCCGCCTGCCGCATCTCGCGGCCCAGCTTCGTGGCGTACAGGCGGCGGTCCGTCGCGGCCACCGCCTCCCAGTCGCCGGCCGCGGCGGCACGGTGGGCCAGGGCGAGCGCGGTGGCGTCGGCCGGGCCGACGCCGTGCCTGAGCACGTCGTGCAGCAGCGCGGCCAGGTTGTCGCGGTCGACCGCCCCCTGCTGCGCGAAGCCCTCCAGGCCGTGGGACAGGGTGTAGAAGCCGCTGGGAAACGCCGAATCGGTCAGTTGCAGGCCGACGAGGAGGTGGTCCAGGTCGGGGCCGGGATCCGCCGCCGCGTCCGCGCCGCCCGTCCCGTCGTCCTCGGCCGCCTCGGCCGTCATGGTGCTCTCGTCGCGGTACATCGGGCTCAGGCGAGGAAGAAGAGCTGGTTGAGGGGGAGTTTCCGGGCCGGTTCGATGGTCGCGACCTCGCCGTCCACCGTGACCTTGTACGTCTCCGGGTCCACCTCGATGTCGGGCAGCACGTCGTTGCGGACCATGTTGTGCTTGCCGATCGTGCGGGTCTTGAGCACCGGCAGGACCCTGCGCCGGAGGCCGAGCCTCTCCGGCACCCCGGCCGCGATGCCGGCCTGGGACATGAAGGTGACGTGCGTCGACTGCAGGGCGCGCCCGAACTGGCCGAAGGACGGCCGGTAGTACACGGGCTGGGGGGTGGGCAGTGAGGCGTTCGGGTCGCCCATCTGCGCCCAGGAGACGATGCCGCCCTTGATGACCATCTTGGGCTTGGCGCCGAAGGAGTGCATGGGCCACAGCACGATGTCCGCGAGCTTGCCCGCCTCCAGCGTCCCCACGTAGTCGGCCACCCCGCTGGCGATGGCCGGGTTGACGGTGGCCTTGGCGAGGTAGCGCAGCACGCGCTGGTTGTCGTTGCGCGCGGAGTCCTCGGGCAGCGGGCCGAAGGCCTCCTTGCACACGTGCGCGATCTGGAAGGCGCGGGTGACGGACTCGCCGACGCGGCCCATGGCCTGCGAGTCGGACGAGATCATGCTGATGATGCCCCGGTCGTGCAGGACCGTCTCGGCCGCGATGGTCTCCGCCCGCACCCGGCTGTCGGCGAACGCCACGTCCTCGGGGATGTCGTGGCTGAGGTGGTGGCACACCATCACCATGTCCAGCAGCTCGTCCACGGAGTTCTTGGTGTACGGCAGCGTCGGGTTGGTCGACGACGGCAGGATGTTGGGCTCGCCGGTGACCCGCAGGATGTCGGGGGCGTGGCCGCCGCCGGCGCCCTCGCTGTGGAAGGTGTGGATCGTCCGTCCGTCGATCGCGGACCGGGTGTCCTCGAAGAAGCCGCCCTCGTTGAGGGTGTCGGTGTGGATGGCGACCTGGACGTCGTGCCGGTCGGCGACGGCCAGCGCGTTGTCGATGACGGCGGGGGTCGAGCCCCAGTCCTCGTGGACCTTGAGCGCGGCTGCGCCCGCCTCGATCTGCTCGTCCAGCGCCGCGGGGAGGCTGCCGTTGCCCTTGCCCATGATCCCGATGTTGACCGGCAGGTCCTCGGCCGCCTCCAGCATGCGGGCGATGTTGTAGGGGCCGGGGGTGCAGGTGGTGCCGTTGGTCCCGTCCGTCGGCCCGGTGCCGCCGCCGAAGAGGGTGGTGATGCCGTTGCTGAGCGCCTGTTCGCACTGCTGGGGCGAGATGAAGTGCACGTGCGAGTCCAGCGCCCCGGCGGTGGCGATCAGGTGCTCGCCGGCGATGACCTCGGTGCCGGTGCCGACCACGAGCCGCGGGTCGACGGCGTCCTGGGTCTGCGGGTTGCCGGACTTGCCGATCCCCGCGATGAACCCGTCCTTGACGCCGATGTCGCACTTGACCACGCCGATCACGGGGTCCATGACCACCACGTTGGTGATGACCAGGTCCAGGGCGCCCTGCGCGGCGGTGGCCTGCGGGTCCGAGGCCATGCCGTCGCGCATGGTCTTGCCGCCGCCGTAGACCACCTCGTCGCCGTACGACCCCTCGCGGACGTCCTTCTCGACCTCCACCACGAGGTTGGTGTCGGCCAGCCGGAACCGGTCGCCCACCGTGGGGCCGAACAGGTCGGCGTACTGCTTGCGGGTCAGGGTCGGCATGTCAGTTGGATCCCTTCTTCTTGGACTTCTTGGCGCCGCCCTTTTCCGGCTCCGCCTTCTGCGGGCCGCCGGTGCCGCCCGTCCCCCGGAATCCGCGCTGGAGTGCCCGGCTCACGGCCTCGACCCTGGCGGGGTGCGACTTGACGCTGCCGTTGAGGAGGCCGCTGAAGCCGGTGAGGCGGCCGGTGCCGGCGTAGGCGCACAGCTCGACCTCGCGAGTGCCGCCGGGCTCGAAACGGACGGATGTGCCTGCGGCGATGTTGAGGTGCATGCCGAGCGTGGCGTCGCGGTCGAACTCGAGGGCGGAGTTCGCCTCGAAGAAGTGGTAGTCCGAACCGACCTGGACGGCCCGGTCGCCGGTGTTGCGGACCGTCACCTTGAGGCTCCGCCGGCCGGCGTTGATCTCGATCGGGCCGTCGCCGTACTGGTATCGGGGAGGGAGTTTCATCGAAGGCTCCTGCTGGATGGGAGGGCGTGGGGGTCGGATGAGGCCGCCGGGGCCGGGGCGGCGGGTGCGCAGGCCGGAGCACCGACCGCCTGGCGGGCGGAGCCGCCGTCCCCGGCACGGTGGTGGGCATGCCCGTCCGGACCGTGGCCGTGCTCGTGACCGTCCGGACCGTGGCTGTGGGAGTGCCCGTGGCCGTGGGTCGCGGTGAGGGCGCGGGGCAGGCCGTCGTCGCCGTGCCGGTCTCTCCGGTGCCAGGCGTCGCGGACGCGCGCGTCGAGGACGCCCGCCGTCGCGGACGCCGTCAGGAGCGGCCCGCCGCTCTCGCAGTGCGCGGGGCCGGGCACGCGGGGCGTCACCCAGGCGGCGGCGAGCAGCACGACACGCTCCGCGCCCAGGGCCCGGCAGCGCCGTACGCCCTCGGCCGGGTCCGGGTCGCCGCCGACGAGGGCCACCTCGACCGTGCGGTGCCGGCCGTACTGCCGCACCAGGCGCGCGATGCGGAACAGGTCCGCGTCGGCGAACGGGTCGCCGGAGGGCGCGGTGACCAGCAGCGCCCGGTCCCGCGGCGCCCGCGTGGCCGCCGCCCTGAGCCAGCCGACCAGGTGCTCCGCGGTCCCGAACGGCTCGGCCAGCACGGTCCCGGCGCGCTCCTCGGGGGTCAGGCCCAGCAGGGTGCGGGCGGTGTCGGCGACCAGTTCAGGGTCGCGGCCCAGCGTCATCGGCACCACGCAGACGTCCTCGCCGCGGGAGCGCGCCGCGCGGACGCGGCGGAACAGCTCACGCCCGCCGGACACGCAGGGGACGCGGGGACCCACGAGGTCCCGCAGGGCGTGGCCGCCGTCGCTCTCGTGGCCGCAGACGGCGACCACCGTGCCGGCGCGCACGGGTCAGCCGCCGACCGGGTCGTGGCAGGAGACGAGCTTGTTGCCGTCGTCGAAGGTGGCCTCGACCTGGAGCAGCGGCAGCATCTCCCGCACGCCCGGCATCGTCTGCTGCTCGCCGACCACCTGCCGGCCCAGTTCCATGCAGTCGGCGACGGTCCTGCCGTCCCGGGCGGCTTCCAGGATGGCCTCGGTGATGAGCGCCACCGACTCGCTGTAGTTGAGCTTCAGGCCGCGCTCCCGGCGTTTGCGGGCCAGGTCGGCCACGACGTACACCAGCAGCTTGTCGATCTCGCGGGGGGCCAGGTTCATGGGACTGCCTTCCTCCGTGACGCGGGGTGCGTGACGCGGTCGTGGGCGGGCCGGGTGGTCAGGAGTCGTCGGCGCGCAGGGTGATGCGGGACAGGACGGGCACGGCCGCCAGCAGGGCCCAGGTGGCGATGTTGAACGGCCAGGTGAAGGTGTGGCTGCCGAAGGATTCGAAGAGCACCGACAGGGAGGCCGTCAGGGCGGTGGTGGCGGCGGCGGCCAGCACCGTGTAGGCGAGGTTCCAGCCGGTGGGGCGCAGCAGGACGACGCCGAACGCGAGGCTCGTCAGGATCGCGTTGTAGCCGTAGATCCCCTCGCCGATCAGCGCGGCCGGGGCGCCGAGCGCCCACGCGGTGAGGATCCCGACGACGCTGCCCAGCACGGCGTACAGCCCCACCTTCCACCCGGCCAGGAAGAGGCCGGCCAGCATGATCAGGCCGACGTACCAGGTCTCGACGAAGAAGATCTGGGAGACGTTGGAGAAGAAGCCCTGCCACAGGTCCGTCCAGCTGACGTAGGGGCTCCTGGGGGTGGCCGGGGTGACGGCGGACTCGGGTGTCCCGTGCCAGACCCGCTCGAAGGAGGGGGCGCCGAGCACCATCACCAGGGAGACCAGGCAGAACGGCCCGGTGAACGCCCTGAGGCCGAAGGGGCGCAGCAGGGTGCCGAGGGCCGCGGTGACCAGCGTGCACATCACGGCCGCGCACACGGCCATGACGTAGGTCGAGGGGTGGTGGCCGAGATACACCACCATGGCGATGCCGCCCAGCACACCGCAGTAGGTCATCAGCCCCTGGGTCACGGAGTCGTGCGAGACCGCCAGCAGCCGCGCCGTCAGCGTGGAGACCACCGCTCCGATCGTGGCGAACAGACCGATCTCCCAGCCCGCAACCCAGAGGGCGACGAGGATGACGAGCGAACACCACACGCTGGGCTGGAAGTCCACCTGTCCCACGCCGCGCAGCGCTCCGAGGGCGGTCCCCTTCCACGGGTGCGCGGCCGTCCGCGGCGGTGGCGGCGCCCCGGGGCCGTGTTCGGACGACTGCGAGGCCACGCGTGCTCCTTAGTGCGGGACTTGAGGGCCCCCGACGGTCCGTCGAGAGGCGGGGAAGCCGTCGTCCGTGCACGCGCGGCCGCATGATCGATCGCCAGCTAGTGTGACGATATGCACCTTATTGGCGATACGCACCTTCATCCGCACCCGGACGCCACGGCCGGCTCACGGCTGCCCGTGGTCGCGGCGGTGGCGGCCGGCGGTGCGGCCGGCGCACTCCTGCGCTACGTAGCCTCCCGCCTGTGGCGCAACGGCAGCGACGCGGCGCTGCTGTGGCGGACGGGTGAGGCCGCCTTCCCGGTGACGAGCTTGCTGATCAACGTGGTGGGCTGCTTCCTGATGGGCGTGCTGACCGTCGCGCTCAAGGAACGGTTCACCGGCGCCCCGCGCCTGCTGAACCCCTTCCTCGGCACCGGTGTCCTCGGCGGCTTCACCACTTTCTCGTCCTACACCGACGACACCCGCCGGCTGTTCGAGAACGACCAGCCGGGCTACGCCGTGGCCAACCTCCTGCTGACCGTGGCGGGGGCCCTGTTGGCGGTGGTCCTGGGCGTGGTCGTGGCACGCCTGCTCCTGGGGCGGCCCCGGGGCGCGCGGACCGGACGGGGCGGTGGTTCGTGATGGGTGAGTGGGTGCTGGTCCTGGCGGGTGGAGCGGTCGGCGCCCCCGCCCGCTATCTGATCGGTACGGCGACGCGGGAGCACCTGCGGTCCTCCTTCCACTGGGGCACGTTCCTCGCCAACATGGCCGCGGCCCTGCTGCTGGGCTTCCTCGTCCGGGCGGGCACCGAGGGAGCGCTCGACGAGTCCGGCCAGGCCCTGTTGTCCACCGGTTTCTGCGGTGCGCTGTCCACCTGGTCGACGTTCTCCAACGAGGTCCACTCCATGGCGAGCGCCCGGCGCACGGCCGGGGCCGCCGGCTACGTGTTCGTGACGGTCGCCCTCGGTCTCGGGCTGTCGTTCGCGGGCATGGCGGTCGCACAGACCCTGTGGTGACGGCGGCCGACCCCGGCCGGCGCGCCGGTGGCGGGCGGGAGGCTCCGGGACCGGGACCGGGACCGGGGCCGGGGCCGGGACCGGGGCCGGTGGCGGGACCGGGCCGGAGCCGGGACCGGGTCGGAGCCGGGAACGGGGCCGGTGGCGGGGCGTCGGAAGCGCGGGGCCGGTCCCTCCGCCGTCGGGCGGGACGCCTACGCGGCCGTGCACCGTGCGTGGCGGCGCTGAACGACGCCCGTGAAGGGCACGTCGAGAAGAGCGCACCCGAGTCCGCGCCACCCCGGCGGATGACGCTGTACGCCCTGATGACCTGGGTCGAGGCCCTGTTCGACACGGTGCAGGCAGAACGAGGCACTGATTGGTGCGGCCCACGCCGGCCGGCCCGGCCCACCCGCCCTCCGGCGGAGGGACCGCCCCGGGGCGCCGGAGTCCGCACACCCTCCCGGGCTCCACCGGAGACTGGTCGATCCGGCCCACGCCGCACCGGCGGGCCGCAAGTGGACGAAAGCAGGGAAAGTGCCCGGAGCCGGACTTGAACCGGCACGCCCTCGAAGGGGCAGCGAGGTTTAAGCTCGCCGTGTCTGCATTCCACCATCCGGGCAGGCCATGGGCTCCGCGTCGCGTGCCTTGAGCCTATCGGGACGCACCTCCCGGCCTCGGGCGGGACGGCCGATGTTGTCTTATTTTATTGGCGCCTGAGGGAGCATCAGTTACCAGGGCAGGCCGACAGCACATGCCAACAGCCTTGCGTGCGACCGTCCGCGCTGTATGCGGAATGACGGGATTTCACCGCCTCGACAAGGGCGCCCGCCCCGTTCTCGCCCGCCCCGCCGTCGGGGTCGCCCGTCATCCGCAGGTATGACACCGGCCCGGCCCGTCCGACCGAAGTCGCCCCCCTGAACCGGAACAGCGGCTGACTACAGGGCGCCGTACGGCCGGGACGATGGATGACATCACCGAGCACACACCGTGCCGGCCGCACGCACCGTACCGACAGGAGCGCCCTTCCCGTGACCACCGCACCCATCGCCGACCGGTCCACCGTCGTGGCCGCGCGCGCCACGGAGCTTTCCAAGATCTACGGCCAGGGCGAGACCCAGGTGGTCGCCCTGGACCGGGTCTCCATCGACTTCCGGCAGGCCGAGCTCACCGCGATCATGGGGCCCTCCGGCTCCGGCAAGTCCACGCTGATGCACTGCGTCGCGGGCCTGGACACCTTCTCGTCCGGTTCGGTGCGCATCGGCGAGACCGAGCTGGGCTCACTCAAGGACAAGCAGCTCACCAAGTTGCGCCGGGACAAGATCGGCTTCATCTTCCAGGCGTTCAACCTGCTGCCGACGCTGACCGCGATGGAGAACATCACCCTTCCGATGGACATCGCGGGCCGCAAGCCGGACAAGCAGTGGCTGGACTCCGTGATCCAGATGGTCGGGCTGTCCGGGCGGCTCGGGCACCGGCCCTCCCAGCTCTCCGGCGGTCAGCAGCAGCGGGTCGCCGTGGCGCGGGCGCTGGCCTCCCGGCCGGAGATCATCTTCGGGGACGAGCCGACCGGAAACCTCGACTCCCGCTCCGGCGCCGAGGTGCTGGGCTTCCTGCGCAACTCGGTGCGGGAGCTGGGCCAGACCGTGGTGATGGTGACCCACGACCCGGTGGCCGCCGCCTACGCGGACCGGGTGGTCTTCCTCGCGGACGGACGCATCGTCGACGAGCTGTACGGACCGACGGCCGACTCGGTGCTCGACCGCATGAAGCGGTTCGACGCCAAGGGCCGCACCAGCTGACACCCGCCGTCCCCCCGCTCGCCGCTCCCCGTACCGTCTGGACAGAGAAGACCCCCATGTTCCGTACCGCCTTGCGCAACGTCTTCGCGCACAAGGCCAGGCTGTTGATGACCGTGCTCGCCGTGATGCTCGGCGTGGCGTTCGTGTCGGGCACCCTGGTCTTCGCCGACACCCTCTCCAACGCCTTCCGCAACCAGTCGGCGAAGAGCTACGACGACGTCGCCGTCGCCGTCACCTCGCACGCCGACCCGGACAACCCCAAGGAGGAGCCCGGCCTCTCCGGCAAGGTCCTCGACCGGATCTCCGCCGTGGACGGCGTCGCCGGGGTGTACGGCCGCGTCGAGGGCTTCGCCGGTGTCGCCGACCCCGACGGGAAGCTCATCGGCGTCGGCTGGTCCAACAAGGGCTCCAACTTCGCGCCCGGCAAGGACGGCGAGGACACCGCGTACACGTTCACCGACGGCACCGGCCCGGTGAAGGACGACCAGATCGCCCTGGACGAGGAGTCGGCCGGCAAGGGCGAGTACGAGGTCGGCGACCGGGTGCGCGTCGCGACCAACGGCCCGGTGAAGGAGTACACCCTCAGCGGTGTGTTCACCACCGAGGACGGCGCCGTCAACGCGGGCGGCAGCCTCGTCCTCTTCGACACCGCCGTCGCCCAGAAGCAGTACCTCCGGCCCGGCTACTTCGAGAGCGCCACCGTCGCCGCCGCCCCCGGCGCCGACGACGCCCGCATCCTCGATGCGGTCGGGCCGCTCCTGCCGGACACCGCCGAGGCCCAGACCGGGCAAGCGCTCGCCGACGAGCAGGCCGATCAGATCGAACAGGGCCTGGGCAACCTCAAGCAGGTGCTGCTCGGCTTCGCGGGCATCGCGCTCTTCGTCGGCATCTTCCTGATCTCCAACACCTTCACGATGCTGGTCGCGCAGCGCACCAAGGAGATCGCCCTGATGCGCGCCGTCGGCGCGTCCCGCAGGCAGATCACCCGCTCGGTGCTCGCCGAGGCCGCGCTGGTGGGCCTGGTGGCCTCGGCCGTCGGCTTCGCCCTCGGCGTCGGTCTGGCCGTCGCGCTGCGCTCCGGCATGGCCGCGTTCGACATGAAGATGCCGGCCGGCCCGCTGGTCCTGTCCGCCACGCCGGTCATCGCGGCGTTCGCGGTGGGCGTGCTGATCACGGTGTTCGCCGCCTGGCTGCCCGGCCGCCGGGCCGCGAAGATTCCGCCGGTGGCGGCCATGAACAGCGTCCACGCGGTGGCCACCACCAAGTCGCTGGTGGTGCGCAACTCCATCGGCGCGGCCGTCACCGCCCTCGGTGCGGCGGGGATCGTGGCGGGCGCCTCGGCCGGCGGCGACGACGGCCGGCTGTACATCGGCGCCGGCGCGTTCTTCGCGCTGATCGGCGTGATCGTCCTGATCCCGCTGCTGTCCCGGCCCGTGATCGCGCTCGTCCGTCCGCTGCTCGTCGGCCCCTTCGGCGTGGCGGGCAAGCTCGCCGGCCAGAACGCGGTCCGCAACCCGCGCCGCACCGGCGCCACCGCCTCGGCGCTGGCGATCGGACTGACGCTGGTGACCGGCCTGTCGGTGCTCGGCGTCACGGTCGGCGCGGCCATCGACAAGATGACCACGGACAACATCAGGGCCGACTACATGGTCACGATGGCCAACGGAGGCGACCTCGACCGGTCCGCGCTGACGGCCCTGGAGAAGGCCGACGGCGTGTCCGCGGTGTCGCCGCAGCAGGACGCCTACTTCCGGGTCGACGGCGACTACGTGTCGGCCTCCGCCGTCACCCCGGGGGACATCGAGAAGGTCCTGACCGTCGACGTCGTCAGCGGCGACGCGGGTTCGCTGGCCCGGGGACGGATCGCGGTCGCCGAGAAGACGGCCGAGAACAGGGGCTGGAAGCCCGGCGACACCGTCCCCGTCACCTTCGACGACGACGAGAAGGCCACGCTGACGGTCGGCGCCGTCTACAAGGACAGCGAGTTCCTCTCCCCCGTCCTCGTCGACCGCGAGGTCGTGGACCGGCACGAGGCGAAGCCGTCCATCCGGCAGATCTTCGTGAAGACCGAGGGCGGCCAGACCGCGGCGAACGAGAAGGTCCTCGTCGACGCGCTCGGCGACAACCCCGCGATCACCGTGATGGACCGGCAGGACATCCGCGACGAGTTCGGCGGCGCCATCAGCACCCTGCTGAACGTCATGTACGGCCTGCTGGCGATGGCCCTGATCATCGCGGTGCTCGGCGTCGTCAACACCCTCGCGATGTCCGTCTTCGAACGGCAGCAGGAGATCGGCATGCTGCGCGCGATCGGTCTGGACCGGCGCCGGGTGAAGCGGATGGTGCGGCTGGAGGCCGTCGTCATCTCGGTGTTCGGCGCGGTGGTCGGCATCGGTCTCGGCACGTTCCTCGGCTGGGCGATCGGCGAGACCGTCGCGGACAGCATCCCGGGGTACGCGCTGGTCCTGCCCTGGGACCGGATCGGGATCTTCGTGGTGCTGGCCGGCCTGGTGGGCGTCCTGGCCGCGCTGTGGCCGGCCCGCAACGCCGCCCGGCTGAACATGCTGAACGCGATCAAGGCCGAGTGACCCCGCCACGACGCGGAACACCGAGGGCCGGGCTCCCCGCACGGGGGCCCGGCCCTCGGGTCGTGCGCGGATCAGGCGCGGCCCGGCGCGCCCCACACGCGGGCCCGCAGCGGCATCCCGGAGGCTCCCGAGTCGGGCGTCTTCACGGCGAGTACCTGGTTGACACCGATGCGGTTGCGCTCGAAGGAGAGCGCCGAGGCGGCCATGTACAGCTGCCAGACCCGGGCGCGGCCGGGGCTGACGAGCCGGGTGGCACTCGCCCAGCCGGACTCCAGGTTGGCGACCCAGCGGCGCAGGGTGAGCGCGTAGTGCTCGCGGATCGACTCCACGTCGCGGACCTCGAACCCGGCGCGCTCCAGCTGGGTGACGGTGGTGCCGACCGGGGCCAGTTCGCCGTCGGGGAAGACGTAGGCGTCGATGAACTCGTCGACGTGGTACGCGGTCTCGTCCCGCTGGGGGCGGCGGGCGATCTGGTGGTTCAGCAGCCGTCCGCCGGGCCGCAGCAGCTTGTGCAGGTCGGTGGCGTACTCCAGGTAGCGCTCGGCGCCGACGTGTTCGGCCATGCCGATGGAGGAGATGGCGTCGTAGGGCCCGTCGGCGACGTCCCGGTAGTCCTGGACCCGGATCTCCACCCGGTCGGTGAGCCCTTCGTCGGCGACGCGCTTGCGGGCGTACGCGGCCTGCTCCTGGGAGAGGGTGACACCGACGACGCTCACGCCGTGCTCGCGGGCCGCGTGGATCGCCATGGAGCCCCAGCCGCAGCCGACGTCGAGGAGGCGCTGACCGGCACTCAGGCCCAGCTTGCGGCTGACCAGTTCGAGCTTGTCGCGCTGGGCGTCCTCCAGGGTGCCGCCGTCGGCGGGCGGGGCGGGCCAGTAGGCGCAGGAGTACACCATGGAGGGGCCGAGGACGATCTCGTAGAAGTCGTTGCCGACGTCGTAGTGGTGGCTGATGGCCCGCTTGTCGGTGCGCTTGGTGTGCAGGTGGCCGCGGGCCCGGCGGATCTCCTCCGGCGGCGGCGCCGGGGGCAGCGGCGTCCCGGCGAGCTTCACCAGCCCGCGTACGGCGGCCCGGGCCTCCGGGTCGCGCAGCGCCTCGCCCAGGCCGCGGGCGTCCTCGCCCCGCTCCCAGATCAGGCCGGCCATCAGACCGAGGGCGGTGTAGAGGTCGCCTTCGATGCCGAGGTCGCCGGCCACCCAGGCGCGGGCCAGGCCCAGTTCACCGGGTTTGAACAGCAGACGCCGCAGTGCCCTGCGGTTGCGGACGACGAGGGTCGGTGCGCCCGGCGGGCCCGCCTGCGAACCGTCCCAGGCGCGGATGCGCACCGGGAGTGGTGCTCCCAGCAACTGTTCGAAGAGGTTCTGGAGCCGCAGCGCGGCGTCAGCCATGGCGTACCTCCGTGACGAGCGATCCCGGAATGTCCAACACCACGTAAACACCTGGGAGCCCGCCGTACAGTCCCCGGCGCGCGTTACGACTCGGCAAAATAGCTGTACACACCAACGGACTTGTCGCCCCAACGGCGCAGCGCGAGCGCGGCGGGGTGCGCACGGACGCGGCGCGGGGTCGCGGCACGGGGTCGCGGCACGGGCACAGCGCGAAGGGACCGCCCGCACCACGGATGGCGGACGGCCCCTTCGAGGGACTGCTACTGCTCGGGGCAGCCGGAGGTCAGGAGGCCTTGGCCTCGGTCTTCTCCTGCTTGCCGGCCTTCTCGCCCTGGTCGGCGGCCTTCGCCGCGGCGGGCTTCGGAGCCGGCTTGGCGGCCTCGTAGAACTCCTCGCGCGGCGTCTCCATCGCGCCGAGGGAGACGACCTCGCGCTTGAGGAACATGCCGAGCGTCCAGTCCGCGAAGACGCGGATCTTGCGGTTGAAGGTCGGCATCGCGAGGCCGTGGTAGCCGCGGTGCATGTACCAGGCGAGCCGGCCCTTGAGCTTGATCTTCATCTTGCCCATGACGATCATCGCGACGCCCTTGTGCAGGCCGAGGCCCGCCACCGCGCCCTTGTTGGCGTGGCTGTACTCCTTCTGCGGGAAGCCCCGCATGCCGGAGATCACGTTGTCGCCGAGGACCTTGGCCTGGCGCAGCGCGTGCTGGGCGTTGGGCGGGCACCAGGCGTTCTCGTTGCCCGCCTTGCGGCCGACCAGGTCCGGCACCTGGGCGTTGTCGCCCGCGGCCCAGATGTAGTCGGTGCCCTGGACCTGGAGGGTCGGCGCGCAGTCGACGTGACCGCGCGGGCCCAGCGGCAGGCCGAAGCGGGCCAGTGCCGGGTTGGGCTTGACGCCGGCCGTCCACACGATCGTGTTGGAGTCGACCTCCAGCCCGTTCTTCAGCACCACGTGGCCGTCGACGCAGGAGTCCATGGAGGTGGACAGGTAGACCTCGACGCCGCGGCCCTCGAGGTGCTCCTTGCCGTACTGGCCGAGCTTGGGGCCGACCTCGGGGAGGATCTTGTCGGCGGCGTCCACGAGGACGAAGCGCATGTCCTCGCGGGAGACGTTGTTGTAGTACTTGGCCGCGTCCCGGGCCATGTCCTCGACCTCACCGATGGTCTCCGCGCCGGCGAAGCCGCCGCCGACGAAGACGAAGGTGAGCGCCTTGCGGCGGATCTCCTCGTCGGTGGTGGAGTCGGCCTTGTCGAGCTGCTCCAGGACGTGGTTGCGCAGGCCGATGGACTCCTCGATGCCCTTCATGCCGATGCCCTGCTCGGCGAGGCCGGGGATCGGGAAGGTGCGGGAGACCGCGCCCATCGCGATGACCAGGTAGTCGAAGGGCAGCTCGTACGCCTCGCCGACCAGCGGGGCGACGGTGGCGACCTTGCGCTCCTGGTCGATGGTGGTGACCCGGCCGGTGAGGACCTCCGCCTTCGGAAGCACGCGCCGCAGGGGGACGACGACGTGCCGCGGGGAGATGCTGCCGGCGGCGGCTTCGGGGAGGAAGGGCTGGTAGGTCATGTACGACCGCGGGTCGACGACGGTGACGGTCGCCTCGCCGTAACGCATCTTCTTCTGGATGCGTCGAGCTGCGTACAGGCCTACGTACCCACCGCCTACTACGAGGATCCTGGGACGCTCCGTGGTGCTCATGCCATCGAGTATCCACCCGACCGAGGGGGGTGGTTCGTGCGCCCCTTCACAAGGTTCGGTGGAGGCTGTGCTACCATCCGCCGCCGAAGTGACGGAGATCATGGCGGGCGAAGGAACCAGCGTGTAGGGCGTCCCGTTGTCAATGCCGCGTGAGCTGCACCTCCGCACCGCCGAGGCGGTGGGCCGGCCGCCCGCGAGGCTTCTGCGGGACCTCCTCGCGACACCGTCCTGAACACGTTCAAAGGGCAGTTGAAACCCCAAAAGGGTCAACGAGCGCGCTTCCGTCGTCCGACGGGACCCAATTCCTTGTGAAGAACTTCACGAACTTTCCCGACGGGACGTCACCGAGGGGCCCCGAAAGACCCCCCGATGCCCGCTCAATCGATGTCCGTCCTGCTCAGACCGCTACCGCACGGCCGCGGCGAGCGCCCCAGAAAGGGGCCCTACGCCACCGACCACGCGATGCCGTCGAGGATGTCGTGCTCACTCACGACGACCTCCTCCGCGCCCGTCCGCTCCATGATCGTCAGGAGCACCAGGGCCCCGGCCGCGATCACGTCGACCCGGCCCGGGTGCATGGAGGGGACCGCCGCGCGCTCGGCGTGGGTGGAGCGCAGCAGCCAGTCGGTGATCTCCCGGACCCGGTCGCGGGAGACGCGGGAGTGGTGGATGGCGGCCGAGTCGTACTCCGGCAGCTCCTGCGCGATCGCGGACACCGTCGTCACGGACCCGGCGAGACCCACCAGCGTGCGCGCCTCGCGCAGCGGCACCGTCTCCTCGGCGAGGTCGAGGGCGGCCACGATGTCGGCCCGCATCGCCGCGACCTGCGCCCCGGTGGGCGGGTCGGTGACCGCGCCGTCGTGCACCAGGTGCCGCTCGGTCATCCGGACGCAGCCAACGTCCACGGAACGGGCGGCGCGCACGTGGTCGTCGCCGACGACGAACTCGGTGGAGCCGCCGCCGATGTCGACGACCAGGTAGGGCTTGTCGAGGTCCGTGCGGCCGGTCAGCTCCTTCGTCGCGCCGGTGAAGGAGAACTCGGCCTCCTGGCCGCCCGAGATGACCTCCGGCTCCACGCCCAGGATGTCCAGCACCCCGCGCACGAAGTCCTCCCGGTTCTCCGCGTCGCGGGAGGCCGAGGTGGCCACGAAGCGCAGCCGCTCGGCGCCGTGCGCCTTGACGACCTCGGCGTACTCCCGGCAGGCGGCGAAGGTCCGCTCCAGCGCCTCGGGTGCCAGCCGCCCGGTGCGGTCGACGCCCTGGCCCAGCCGCACGATGGTCATGCGCCGGTCCAGGTCCGTCAGCTCGCCCGTGGCCGGGGCGGCGTCGGCGACCAGCAGCCGGATGGAGTTGGTACCGCAGTCGACGGCGGCGACCCGGGTCACTGGGCGTCCTCCCCGTGGGTCTCGGAGACGCTCACGCACGGCCCCTTGCGCCACCACTCGGGCAGCATCGCGATCGCCTCGTCGCCCAGCGGGTTGACGCCGGGACCGGCCGCCAGCGAGTGGGCGACCAGCACGTGCAGGCACTTCACGCGGTCCGGCATGCCGCCCGCGCTCGGGAAGCCGGTCAGCTCCTCGATCTCGTCACGGCGCCGGATGTAGTCCTCGTGCGCGGCGCGGTAGGCGGCGGCCAGCTCGGGGTCGGTGGCGAGACGCTCGGTCATCTCCTTCATCACGCCGTTCGCCTCCAGCGTGCCGATGGCGGAGGCCGCCTTCGGGCACGTCAGGTAGTACAGCGTGGGGAAGGGCGTGCCGTCGGGCAGGCGCGGGGCCGTCTCCACGACGTCCGGCTGTCCGCACGGGCAGCGGTGCGCGATGGCGCGCAGGCCGCGCGGGGGGCGTCCGAGCTGCTGCTTGAAGGCCGCCACGTCCGCGTCGGTCGGCTCGGTGCGCGGGGTGGTCGGCGGGGGAGTCTGCATGACTGTCTTCTGCTGGTCTTCCTGTTGAGTCACTGCCGGCGCGGTCGGTTCACCGCAGGCGGGCGGCGGCGTCGGCCTTGTCGACCCCGTCCCACACGTTCCGGTACCAGGGTCGGTCGGCGGCGCCGGCCTCGGCGCGGGTCTGCTCGGCCGCGTCCGGGTCGACGACGACGAAGCCCGTCTCCCCCGGCATCACGTAGTGCAGCCGCAGCCGGACCTGCTGCTCGGCGTAGGCGTCGTCCTGCCAGCGCGCCTTGAGGTCCCGCAGGTCCTCGACCCGCTGCCGGGTCTCCCGCTGCTCCTGCCTCAGACCGGCGATCTCGGCGCGCTGGGCGACGTACTGCCGTATCGGGTAGGCGAGGGCCACGACGAGCGAGCAGAGCACCATCGCGAGCAGCGCGGCCCGGCCGGTCAGCCGGGAGCGCCGCGCCTGGCGCTTGGTCTGCGAGCGGTAGACCCGGGCCGCGGTCTGCTCCCCGATGATCCGGATCCTGGTCGCGGTGGAGAAACGGTCCCGGTCCTTCACCGCCATGTCGCCCCGCCTCAGCCTTCGTGTGCGTCGTCCGTCATACGTGCGTACGTCCCCGCACACGGTACGGGACCGAGTACGGGGACGTACGTACGACGCTGCCTCTTACGAGGGCCTACGGCGTGGTGCTCAGCCCTTGAAGCGGGGGAACGCGCTGCGGCCGGCGTACACCGCGGCGTCGTCGAGGATCTCCTCGATGCGCAGCAGCTGGTTGTACTTGGCGACGCGCTCGGAGCGGGCCGGGGCGCCGGTCTTGATCTGGCCGCAGTTGGTGGCGACGGCGAGGTCGGCGATGGTGACGTCCTCGGTCTCGCCGGAACGGTGGGACATCATGCACTTGAAGCCGTTGCGCTGGGCCAGCTCGACGGCGTCCAGGGTCTCGGTCAGCGAACCGATCTGGTTGACCTTGACCAGCAGGGCGTTGGCCGAGTTCTCCTCGATGCCGCGGGCCAGGCGCTCGGGGTTGGTGACGAACAGGTCGTCGCCGACGAGCTGCACCTTCTCGCCGAGCTGGGCGGTGATGGTGTTCCAGCCGTCCCAGTCGTCCTCGAACAGCGGGTCCTCGATGGAGACCAGCGGGTACGCCTCGACCAGCTCGGCGTAGTACTCGGTCATCTCGGCGGCGGTGCGGTTCTTGCCCTCGAAGGCGTAGGAGCCGTCCTTGTAGAACTCGGACGCGGCGACGTCGAGCGCGAGGGCGATCTGCTCGCCGGGGGTGTAGCCGGCCTCCTTGATCGCCTCCAGGATGAGGTCGAGGGCCTCGCGGTTGGAGCCGAGGTTCGGGGCGAAGCCGCCCTCGTCGCCGAGGCCGGTGGCCAGACCCTTGTTCTTCAGGACCTTCTTGAGGGTGTGGTAGACCTCGGCGCCCCAGCGCAGGGCCTCGGAGAAGGACTCCGCGCCGATCGGGGCGATCATGAACTCCTGGATGTCCACGTTGGAGTCGGCGTGCGAGCCGCCGTTCAGGATGTTCATCATCGGCACCGGCAGCAGGTGCGCGTTCGGACCGCCCAGGTAGCGGAAGAGCGGCAGGTCGCTGGCCTCGGAGGCGGCGTGGGCGACGGCGAGGGAGACGCCGAGGATGGCGTTGGCGCCGAGCGAGCCCTTGTTGTCGGTGGCGTCCAGGTCGAACATGGCCTGGTCGATCAGACGCTGCTCGGTGGCGTCGTAGCCGACGAGCTCCGGGCCGATCTGCTCGATGACGGCCAGCACGGCCTTCTCGACGCCCTTGCCGAGGTAACGGCTCTGGTCGCCGTCACGGAGTTCGATGGCCTCGAAGGCACCGGTGGAGGCGCCGGACGGAACGGCGGCACGCCCCGTGCTGCCGTCGTCGAGGCCGACCTCGACCTCGACCGTGGGGTTGCCTCGGGAGTCCAGGATTTCCCGGGCTACGACGACGTCGATGGACGGCACGAGCATCTCCTTCTTCAATGTGACGCTTCGGTGTGACGCGCGGGTCCCGCAGGACCGCGGCGGCTCTGCGGGACCGAGCCTAACCGGCTCCGGGCGATCGGCCAGCCGATCGCCCACCCGCTGGACAGAACCGAGAGTAAATTGTTTCCGAACGGAACAAAGGCGGAACATGAAAAGTCCCGCCCCGGTGCGTACGGGGGAACACGCACCGGGGCGGGAGCCGCCGCCGCTTACTTCAGGTGCAGCTGCTGGCCCGGGTAGATCAGGTCGGCGTCGTCGACGATGTCGCCGTTCAGCTTGAACAGCTTCGCCCAGCCGCCCTTGACGTCGTGCTCCTCGGCGATCGAGCTGAGGGTGTCGCCCTTGACGACCTTGTACTCGCCGTCGCCCTTCTCGACCTTCTTGCCGGTCGGGGTGGTGACGGTCTTCTTCTTCTCGGCGGGCTTCTCGGCCTTCGGCTCGGCGGCCGGACGCTCGGAGGAGCGGGAGGCCTTCTGCTCGGTGGAGCGCTCGGCGGTGGAGCCGCTGCTCTGGCTCTGCGAGCTCTCGGAGCTGCCGGAACCGCTGCCCGAGCCGCCACCGGTGTACGCGGCGCCCGACAGGCCGGTGCCGCAGACCGGCCAGGCACCCTTGCCCTGGCCGGCGAGCACCTTCTCGGCGACCTGTATCTGCTGGTCCTTGCTCGCCTGGTCGGCGCTGGAGGCGTACTGCGTACCGCCGTAGGCGGCCCAGGTGGAGGCGGAGAACTGCAGACCGCCGTAGTAACCGTTGCCGGTGTTGATGGACCAGTTGCCGCCGGACTCGCACTGGGCGACGGCGTCCCACTCGGACGCGGTGGCGGCGGAGGCGTTGCCGGCCGCCATCAGCGGGGCGGCGACGGCGGCACCGGTGACGCCGGCGACGGCGATGACACGGGTGGCCTTGGACGGACGACGGTGCTTGCCCTTGCCGGAAAACAGCATGGTTGATCCCCTCACCGACGCCTGCGAGGTGAGCTGTCGGGTTCGGGCCGGTTGAGTTGCCCGGCCGGGTTCCTCGCGGAACTCGGCTTCACCCCTAGCCGCTCCGGCTCAACTGCCCGGTGCGGCACTTACCTTGGGTCCCCCGCTCCTGCCTGCGGCGCTTGACGCGACGACTGTTCCCGTACGGCCGCTGGCAGGATTCGGCGTTGCGGCTGTCGGGGCCCGCGATGGCGAGCGGTCATGACCGTAGACACGCGCTCCGCGGATTTTCAAAGACGATCACGGCTTCTGAGACCTATCTCTCACGAGATCCAAAAGGGACATACAGCCTCTAACCGTGACGCGAACTCCCCCTACTTTTCGCCCGATTCGCCCGTGACCGTGAGCGTCTGACCGGGCAGGATGTGGTCCGGGTCGGCGCCGACGACCGTCGTGTTGTCGGCGTACAGCGTGTGCCATCCGCCGGTGACCTCAAGGGTGTCGGCGATGGCCCAGAGACTGTCGCCGGTGCGGACGACGTAACGACCGACTTCGGCCTCTCCCTCGTCACCGTCGCGCGAGGCGTGCCGCCCCGTCGTCGCGTCCGTACGGCCCTCCTCCGTCGCACCCTCCTCCGCGCTGCCGCCACGGTGCTTGCCCGAGCCGGACGAGCCCTCGACGCCCTGCGGTTCGGCACTGCCGGAGGAGCCGGATTCGGCCGATGCGTCCGGCTTGACGGATTGGTCCGCGCCGCCGCGCGAGTCGCCGGAGGCATCGGAGGAAGCGTCAGACGACGGCGAGGCGGAGGGGGAAGAGGAGGACGAAGGGGACGAAGAGGGCTCTCCGGACGTCGCCTCCGGCGTCTCGGTCGCGCCGGACGAGTCACCAGAGTCGGCCGACTGGGACGAGTCGGGTGATTCGGACGACTTGGGGGTGTCCGTCTTGCCCGAGGTGTCCGAACCCTCCGACGCACCGTCACCGGTCGCGCCCGAGCCGCCGCTCGTGCCCCCCGAGTCGTTGCCCAGGCCGGCGAGCAGACCGCAGGTCGGCCAGGCGGCGATGCCCTGGTCCGCGTGTATCTTCTCGGCGATCCTTATCTGCTGGGAGCGGCTGGCCTGGTCTGCGCTGGGCGCGTAGTCGAGGCCGCCGTACCGCTCCCAGGCCTCCTGGGACAGTTGCAGGCCGCCGTAGTACCCGTTGCCGCTGTTCTGGCTCCAGGCGCCGCCGGTCTCGCACTCGGCGACCTGGTCCCAGTTCGCGGAGCCGGCCGCGTGGGCGCCGGTGGCCCCGAGCAGCGGGATCGCGATGGCGGAGCCGGTCACTCCGGCGGCGACGACCAGAGCGGGTGCCTGGCGGGGGCGGCGGTGACGACCGTTCCCGGAGAGCATGCGACGACCTTTCACAAGACGACGGGGACCACGCGGCGGATGACGCTCGACACCACGTTGATCCGTGAACGTATAGGGAGATCATCGCTTGTCACAAGTTCATGCCGCACAGATCACGTGAAGATCACAGAGTTGAGCGCGTGTCACTTTTGCGTCGGCGACGCACCGTTGCCGGCCGGTGACGCGAACGGCGTGAACGAGACGGGCAAGGTGCGCAGACCTCGCATGATGAGCCCGCCGCGCCACCGGAGTTCGGCCGGGTCCGCGGCGAGGCGGAGGTCCGGCAGCCGGGTGAGCAGTGTGGCCAGCGCGGTCTGTCCCTCCAGCCGGGCGAGCGGGGCGCCGAGGCAGTAGTGGATGCCGTGTCCGTACCCGAGGTGCTGGCTGTCCCGGCGGGCGAGGTCCAGGGTGTCCGGGTCGGTGAACCGCTCCGGGTCGCGGTCGGCGGCGGCCAGGACGACGAGGACGGGATCGCCGGCCGCGACCTCCTGCCCCCCGATGGTCAGCGGCCGGGTGGCGAAGCGCCAGGTGGCCAGTTCCACCGGTCCGTCGTAGCGCAGGAGTTCCTCGACGCCGGTCTCCAGCAGCCCGCGCTCCCCGGCGGCCAGCGACGACTGGAGCCGGTCCCGCTGCTCGGGGTGGGTGAGCAGGGCGTAGGCGCCGTTGCCCACGAGGTTGACCGTGGTCTCGAAACCTGCGAAGAGCAGGATGAAGGCCATCGCGGCGGCCTCGTTCTCGGTGAGGTGCTCGCCGTGGTCGGAGGCGCGGATCAGGCCGGAGATGAGGTCCTCGCCGGGGGCGGGCTCGGGCGACAGCGCGGCGCGCTTGCGGTGGATGAGCTCGGCGAGATAGCCGCGCATCTTCTTCACCGACCGCGCCACCCCGCCCCTCGGGCCTCCGCCGTGACGGATCATCATGCCCGCCCAGTCCCGGAAGTCGTCCTGGTCCTCGCGGGGGACGCCGAGCAGGTCGCAGATGGCGTAGATGGGCAGCGGAAAGGCGAACTCGTGGATGAGGTCGGCGGAGCCGGTGGCGGCGAACCGGCCGATGAGGCCGTCGGCCAGCTCCTGCACCCGGGGCGCGAACTCGGCCACCCGGCGGGGTGTGAACGCCTTGCTGACCAGTCGGCGCAGCCGGGTGTGGTCCGGCGGGTCGATGTTCAGCAGATGGGTCATCAGCTCGGCCTTGCGCTCCCCCGGAATGCCGGTCTTGCCCTTGGCGTGCGCGGGCTCGTCGTGGTGCGCCGGGTCCTTGGACAGCCGCGGGTCGGCGAGGGCCTGCTTCGCGTCGGCGTACCGGGTGACCAGCCAGGCCTCCACCCCGCTGGGCAGCCGGGTGCGGTGCACGGGGGCGTGTTCGCGCAGCCAGGCGTACGCGGGGTAGGGGTCGCTCGCGAACTCCCAGCTGAACAGCTCGGGGACGGGACCGGTACCGGGGTCCGCGTCGGGCGTGGGGCCTGACGCGGGTGGGCGGCCGGTCATCCCTCGACCGCCCTGATCGCGTCGCGGTAGGTGCGGGCCGCTGCCCTGAGGGCGGCCTCGGGGTCGGTGCCCTCGGATTCGGCGCGGGCGGCCAGGGCGAGGAGTTCGTAGCCGATGCCCTCGCCGGAGGGCAGGGGGACGGGCAGGCCGGCGGTGCGGACGCGGGAGGCGAGCTTGACGGCGAGGGCGAGGCCGGGCTGGCCGAGGGGGACGCCCTCGGTGACGGAGGTGCGCTGCTTCTCGGCGGCCTTGGTGCGCAGCCAGTGCTCCCGGACCTCCTCGGGCGTCTCGGCCGTCTCGTCGCCGAAGACGTGCGGGTGGCGGTGGACGAGCTTGTCGACGATGGTGCCGGCCACGTCGTCGACGGAGAACGGGGCGTCGGGGTCCTCCTCGGCGATGCGGGCGTGGAAGACGACCTGGAGGAGCACGTCGCCCAGCTCCTCGCGCAGTTCGTCGCGGTCGCCGTCCTCGATGGCCTCGACGAGTTCGTACGCCTCCTCGATGGCGTACTTGGCCAGGCCCTTGTGGGTGCGCCGGGACGACCAGGGGCATTCGACGCGGATGCGGTCCATGACCTGGACGAGGTCGAGGAGGCGGGCGCCCGGGAGGTCGTAGGAGGCGGGGAGCAGTTCGAGCTCGGGCATGTGGACGCGGCCGGAGCCGGCGAGGCGGGCCAGGCCGTCGGTGAGGGCGGGGTCGCCCTCTCCGGTGGCGACGACCACCGCGGTGCGTCCGCCGGCGCAGGCGTCCACCAGTTCCTCGGCGGTCGGGGCCGCCTCGTCGACCCGTATGCCCGCCTCGCGCAGGTAGGGCAGCTGCGGGTGGGCGCCGTCGGCGCACAGGACGCGGTCGGCGGTGCGCAGGGCCTGCCACGCGGGCCAGGACAGCAGGCCGGGGGCGACCCGGTGGCTGGTGGTGAGCAGGACGATGCGGCCCTGGTCGGGGGCGGTCGCGTGGGCGGTGGTTGCGTTCACTCTCCGAACCTAACGCACGCCCCCGACGGCCCCCCCCGAGTTGTCCACAGGGGGCCGTACGATCATGTGCTGAACCGCCGGAAGGGGCAGACCGGTCAGGCCGGCTGCTCGGTCCCCTCGGCGATCTCCCGCACCCACGGCGTCCGGGTGTCGACGCGGCTGCTCTTCTGGACGTCCCAGGTGCCGTAGCGCGGGTTGAGGTCGACGTCGAGCTTCTTGGAGGCCTCGGACAGGGCCTGCCAGAACTCGGGCCGGCTGGTGTCGGTGCCGAGGCTCTGGGCGAGCTTCTGGGCCTCCAGTTGGACGACGAGGTTGTCGTCGAGGCGCTCGGGGGCGACACCGTACTGCTGGAGCCAGACCGTCTCCAGCTGCTCGGGGCCGCCGGCCTGCTCCTCCAAGCCGCCGCGCATCTGCTGCACCTCCTTGCGGCTGACGGTCACCCCGGCGTCCTGGGCGGCGCGGTGCAGGACCCGGTCGAGGACCATGCCGTGCAGGGTGTCGCGGGTGAGGGTGCCGGTCCTCGCGACGACCTGCTGGTACTGGGTGTCGTCCGGGACGGCGGCGCGCTGGGCCGTGCGTACCTCGTCGACGCGGTTCTCCAGCTGGGAGACGGTGATCCGCTGGTCGCCGACGACGGCCGCGGCGCCCGGATGCGCGTCGCTGCCGCAGGCGGTGAGCAGGGGTGCCGCGGCGGCGATCGCGGCGGTGAGGAGAAGCGCGGAGCGACGGCGGCTGCGGCGGTGCAAGGGAACCTCCCGTTTGGAGATTGCAAGGGACAGGTGCGGCGCGAAGCGTCTCGACCAGGGGTGGTGGTCGGGCGACGGGCGGGCGCACAAAGTCTTGCGATGATCGATGTTAGGCAGTGGCCCGGCTCTGGCCAACCCATTGGACCAACGATTCATCAGGACTTCGGGCACCGCCTCGCGCCCACCCGCGTCCGCGGCCGTCAGCCGCGCATCCGGCCGAGCCATTCGAGCGTGCGCCGGATGTCGGCGGCCAGCGGGTGACCGGGCCCGTGGATCCGCTCCACGTCGTGCAGCAGCCGGACCAGCGTGTCGTGGGCGCCGGCGCGGTCGCCGAGGGCGAGCAGCAGGTGGCCGATGCGGCGGCGCACGTCGTGGGCGAGGTCGGGGTCGCCCGCGACGTACTGGTTCTCGTAGTACGGCAGCAGCGCGCGGTACTCGGCGAGGGCGGCGGCCGGTTCGCCGAGCTGCTCCAGGCACTGGGCGGCGTCGTAGCGGTGGCGCAGGGACTGCGGGTCGGCCTGGCCGGCCTCGGCGGCGCGTTCGTCGGCGAGGCGGCGCAGTTCGGGCAGGGCGCGCCGGTACTGGCCGTCGTCCATGAGGGTCGCCGCGTACTGCTTGCGCAGGGTGCGCACGACCGGGGAGCGTTCGCCGTGCTGTTCGGCGGCGGCGGGCAGGATCGCGCCGAGGACGTCGACGGCCTGGGTGATGCGTCCCTCGCCGAGGAGGCGCTTGACGTCGTCGACGGCACGGGCGACGTCGGGCTTGCCCGCCTCGGCCACGGGCGGGGCGGGGGCCGGCTGCGGCGCGGGGGTGCGGGCGCGGTCGGGCCAGGGGGCGTGCGGGCGCACGAAGGGGCGGGTGGGGTCCAGGGGGCCGCCGGTGGGCACGCCGCGCGCGGGCAGCAGCAGCGCGAGGTGTTCGTAGACCTCCTGGGCGGAGTCGGGGCGGTGCTGCGGGTCCTTGGCGAGCAGGCGCAGCACCAGGGCTTCGAGCGCCTCCGGCACCTCGGGGCGGATGCGGCGCACGGGCAGCGGGGGCTCGTACAGGTGCCGGTGCAGCACGCCGAGCGCCGTCGAGCCCGCGAACGGGACGTCGCCGCTGAGCAGTTCGTGCAGGAGCACGCCGAGCGCGTACAGGTCGGTGTACGGGCCGACGGCGCCGCCCATGGCCTGCTCGGGCGCCATGTAGGCGGGCGAGCCGATGGGGGTGCCGGTGTGGGTGAGGCGGGTGGTGTCGGCGTCCATGACGGAGGCGACACCGAGGTCCAGGACGGTGACCGTGCCGTCCTGCCGGACCATCACGTTGCGCGGTTTCAGGTCGCGGTGGACGATCGGCACGGCGTGCACGGCGCTCAGTACGGCGCAGAGCTGGGCGGCGACCGCGACGGCCCACTGCCAGGGGTACGGCTCGTGCTCGGCGAGGTGGTCGGAGAGGTCGGCGCCGTCGACGTACTGCATGACGAGGAACAGCTCCTCGCCCTCGCTGCCCGCGTCGTGCACCGTGACCAGGCCGGGGTGGTCGACCTGTGCGGTGATCCGGCACTCGCGCACGAACCGGCGGCGCAGTTCGTCGGCCTCCTGCCCGGCCACCTTGTCGGGGCGCAGCAGCTTCACGGCCACGCGCCGGTCCAGGCGCCGGTCGTAGGCCGTCCAGACCTGTCCCATGCCGCCCTGGCCGATGAGCGTGGACAGCTCGTACCGGCCGGCGACGACGCGTCCCGTCGCCACGGTCACCTTCCGCCCTGGTGGTGGCCGCCGTCGGGGTGGCCGCCGTCGCGGTCGCGTGCGTCGTGGCTGCGCAGGTAGTCGCTGAGCTCGTCGAGTTCGGCGCGGACCTGGTCGATACGGGCGGGGGCGGGGTGGTGCTGCGGCGGCTGGTGCTGGGGCGGCTGGTGCTGCGGCGGCGGGGCGACGGGGTGCTGGACAGGGGCGGGGACGGGGGTCGCGTACGGTCCCGCCGGGTGCGCCGGGCCGTAGTGCGGGCCGGGGGCGGGGGTGTGGTGCGGCGGGTAGCCGGCGAAGGGGCGCGGGGCGGAGTGCAGGCGTATGTCGATCACGAGGAAGTACGCGGTGGCCGCCGCTCCGATCAGCAGCAGCCCGGCCATCGCGGCGTCCGTCCGGTGGTCGGACTCGGGCAGCGAACCGACCACGGCCAGGCAGGCGATGGACAGCGGCAGGCTCACCCACGCGGCCGTCCAGTCGTACCAGCGGCCGCGCAGCACGGCGACCCGGAACAGCGGTATGCAGGCCAGCAGGCCGCAGGTCAGGAAGCCGGCGGCGGCGTACAGCACGCGCAGGGTGATGACAGTGGCCGCGCCGCGGGAGGGCGGCGGCCCGGCGCTGTTGCCGTACATGACTGCTCCTGGACCGGTGATGCCGACGTACCGAACGGAGGGGACCGTTCGGAGTGGGAGTCAGAGCGTATAGGCCCGCGCGGACAACGGGTCACCGGTTGTGTCGAACCGTTGTCACTCCGGTCGCGGCGGTTGTCTGCCCGGATCCACCGTGCCGTCGGTCAGCCCGTCGTACATGCCTCGCACCAGCTGCTCCCCCAGGCGGCCCGCGAGGCGCAGCGCGCGCTCGAACTCGTCGAGGGCGCGGAAGCGGTCGCCGTAGCCGCGCTGGGCGTCGAGGGGGAGCCGGGGCAGTTGGAGGCGCCGCACGTCGAGGCGGGTGGCGGTGGAGGCGTAGCTGCTGGCCTGCCGGTGGTTGGCGGTGCCGCGCAGGAACCCGGCGAGGAACCAGGGGTCGAGGGCGGCGGGGTCGGGGCGCAGGAGCACGAGGCTGCGTCCCAGGGCGGCGCCCGCGGCCGCGTCGTCGATCACGCGCGTGACGGTGCCGCCGCCGAGGACGGGCACGACGACGTCGCCGGGTTCGGTCAGTACGGGTTCCTCGTCACTCTCGGGGAGGGTGCCGGAGGGGCCGGTGCCGGTGAGGACGTCGTGGTCGGTGAGCACGGGCACGCGCGCGTGGCCGCCGTTGGTGCCGGTGCGCAGGGTCAGGGCGCCCGCGCGGGCGAGTTCGCCGACGGTGGTGAGCGGCCGGCGCGGCGCGGCGCGGCCGGCGCCGGGGACCGCGGGGGTCAGCTCCGCGGTCAGGCGCAGGGTCTCGTCCAGGCGCTCGCGCACGTCCGTGAGCCGTCCGGTGTCGCCGGTGGCGGTGGGGGGCGGCAGGTGGCGGGCGGGGGCCAGGTCGACGTCGTCGTCGAGGAGTTCGATGACGGGCAGGCGGCGGGCGAGGCCCGGGCGGTCCTCGAACCGGCCGGTGCGGTCGAAGGCGCCCCAGGCGTCGAGCACGGCCTCCCGCACGGACCGCCAGTCCGGTCCGCCGCGTCCCTCCCCGGCGAACTGCCCCGCGTCGGCGAGCAGCACCTCGGGCTGCGCGGGCGCCTTCTCGGGCCGGCGCAGCACCCACAGGTGCAGGGGGATGTTGTACGGGGGTGCCGCGCCGGCCGGCAGGGCGAGCACGGCGCGCAGGGCGCCGCGGCGCAGCAGGTCGGCGCGGACACGGCGGCCGGAGCGGCGGGAGGCGGCGGCGGGCGGCATGAGGACGACGACGGTGCCGCCGTCCCTGACGCGGGCCAGGGCGTGCTGCACCCAGGCCAGTTCGGACTCGGTGCGGGCCGGGAAGCCGTACTCCCAGCGGGGGTCGTAGGCGAGTTCGTCGTGGCCCCAGTTGCGCTCGTTGAACGGCGGGTGGCACAGCGCGGCGTCGGCGCGCAGGCCGGTGCGGGCGTCGGCGCGCAGGCTGTCACCGGTGGCGATCCGCACGGTGGCGTCCGTGCTCAGGGCGAGCCGCAGTGCGGTCAGGGCGGCCAGTGCGGGGTCGCTGTCCTGGCCGTACAGCTCCTGTCCGGGACGGGCGGCGGCGGTGCCGGCGGCGGCACGCAGCAGGGTGCCGGTGCCGCAGGCCGGGTCGAGGACCGTGCGGGCGGGGCCGGCCAGTTCGGCCATCAGCTCGGCCAGGGGCTCCGGGGTGAGCGTGTACTGCCGCGGGTTGGCGTCGAGATGCCGGCCGAACAGGAACTCGTACGCCTTGCGGGCGCCCGGTCCGGCGGCGAGTTCGGCGGCACCGCGCAGGAGCGGTGCGCAGGGGAGCAGCCGCGGGCCGGCCGGGGTGGTGACGGCGCGTTCGGGGTCCGGGCCGAAGCGGGTGTCGAGTACCTGGTCGAGGGCGGTGGGCAGCAGGGCGGCGAGGCGTTCGTCGGAGCCGGCGCTCGCCTCCAGCCAGAGGGTCGGGCGGTCGTGGATGAGCAGGAGGACGCAGCCGGCGTGCACCAGGGCGGCGGACGGTCCCTCGGGGTGGCCGACGAGTTGCTGCCAGACGCGTTCGCGTGGGGGGACCTCGGCGAGCTTGCCCTGGGCGCGCAGCCACGCCTCGACGTCGGCGAGGGCGAAGGACGGGCTGGTCTCGGTGCCGCCGACGGGCTTGGGGAAGTCCGCGTGCCGGCGGCGCCAGTTGCTGACGGCCGCGCGGCCCACACCGGCGAGCCGCGCGATACCGGCGGCGGTCACCTCTGTCCCGTTGTCCTGCACGCTCGGGCCCCCTCGTCCTGGTCGGGTGACGCCCGATCCTACCGATGAACACGGACGCACCTCGATTCACGTCGTGTACTAACGCCACCCTGTGAACCATGTTGACTCGGTTCACAGGCTCTGCTCTTATTGACACAGCGAACCGCGAACCGGCCTGACGAACCGACGGCCCCGGTTCACGGTCGGCAACCGATCTGTCTCTGGGGAGAGGACTGACGTCATGGGGATGAAGACCAAGGTCGCGCTGGGTGCCGTGGTGGGGATCGCCGTCATCGGCGCGATGTCGGCGAACTCGGGCGACGGGGACGGCGACGGCAAGAGCGGCAGCCGGACCTCCGCGAGCGCGGGCGAGAACGCGGACGGCGGCGCCAAGGCCGACGGCGCCGCCGAGAAGGACGGAGCGAAGCCGGACGGCGCGTCCGACGCGAAGCCCGCCGAGGACAAGGCCGTCGAGAAGGCGTCCCAGGCCGAGCAGTTCAAGGCGTTCGTGGGGAAGAACGGCTCACCCAACGAGAAGGACGCCGTCTCCCACGTCACCAAGGTGCAGGGCGCCGACGAGCAGAACGACATCCTCGACGCCGCCGACGTCTACACCGACTTCACCGGCGGCATCATGGGCGAGGGCACGGGCCCGGCCAAGCTCATCGCCTCCGCGTTCGCCGACTGGAAGGACAGCGAGAACGGCCTCGTCACCATCTACGACGCCGACGGCGAGCTGCTCGGCAACGGCCAGTTCTGACACCCGGCCGGCCCCGCGCAGGGGCCCCCGGGCCGGGGCGCCCCCGCACCCTGGGGCGAGGTCAGCCCTGGCACTGCTCGGACATCATCGCCTTGTCCGCCTTCGTCACCGCCAGCTCGTACTTGACGGCGACCTGGGCGAAACGCACCGCGTACGCGCAGCGGACCGCCTTGCTGGGCGGCAGCCAGGAGGCCGGGCCGGAGTCGCGCTTGGCGGAGTTGGCACGCCCCTCGACGGGGAGCAGGTTGAGCGGGTCGTTGGCCAGCTGCTCGCGCTTGTTCTCCGGCCACCGCGAGGAGCCCATCTGCCAGCTGTACGACAGCGGCACCACGTGATCGATCTGGACCTCGCCCGCCTTCTGCTTGCGCCACTCGATGCTCGTCCCGGTGTACGGGTCGTCCAGCGTCATCTCGACGACCACGCAGTCGGAGCCGGACCGGAAGCGCACCTTCTGACCGTCGCGCTTCAGCAGGTCGTTCCGCGTGTCGCAGCCGTTGCGGGCGAGCGGGACGCCGTCGGCGGTGTCCATCCACGCGTAGCCGAACTCGTCGCGGTCGTACCCCGTCTTCGGACCGCGCCCCTTGGTCGTCAGGCCGTCGATCAGCTTGCGGGCCTCGGCCCGCGGACTGTCGCCCGCGACCGGGGCGAGGCCCGGTCCGGTCCCGTCCGGGTTCTTCAGCGGGCTGACGCCATGGCCCGCGGCGGGGGCCTCGGCACCGCCGCCCGAGGCCGGCGTGCCGCCCTCGGCCTCCAGGCCCTCGCAGCCGGTCACCAGGGCCAGGGCGAGGGCCGCCCCGGCGGCCCATCCGGTACGGATCCTGCTGTGCCGCCTCATGCGCGCCCCTCCCCTTGCCGTTCGCGACCACCACCGTAGCGAGACAGAGGTCCGGGCCATAGTGGGCCTTAGACGGTCGTTAATGGGCACACGTGACATATCTGTCGTACGGTCGACAGTGAGTCACGTCTCGGAAGGAGCTCTGCATGGGCATCCTCGACAAGATGAAGAGCATGGCCGGCAAGGACAAGGACAAGTCAAGGAAGATGTCCGACGCCGCCGAACGCCAGGTCAACCAGAGGACCGGCGGCAAGTACGAGAAGCAGGTCGACGCCGCGCAGCAGCAGGCCGAGGACAAGCTCGGCTTCGGCCGCGAGCAGGGCGGCGGCCGGGAGCAGCACTAGCGGCCGCTCCCCGTACCCGGACACGTCGAAGCCGTCCACGGAACTGTCCCCGTGGACGGCTTCCGCGTCGGACCCGACGCCTGCCCGAGCGGGTGCTACGACCCGAGGATCGAGGCCAGGAACTCGCCCACCCAGCCCAGCAGTTCCCGCCCGACCAGCGGCTTTCCACCCACCTTCGCGGTCTTCGGGCGCGGCACGAGCACCTGGTGCGTGCCCGCCTTGATGACGCTGCCGGGGTAGAGCCGCTTGAGCCTCAGCTCCTGCGACTCGCGCAAGTCCACGGGCGCGAAACGGATGTTGTTGCCCTGGAGCACGATCTCGCCGACGGCGCACGCCCGCGCGAGCATGCGCAGGCCCGCGACCAGCAGCAGGTTCTCCACCGGCTCCGGCAGCTTGCCGTAGCGGTCGACGAGTTCCTCCCGTACGGCCTTGACGTCCTCCTCGCTGTTCGCGGAGGCGATGGACCGGTACGCCTGCAGGCGCAGCCGCTCGCCGGGGGCGTAGTCGTGCGGGACGTGCGCGTCGACGGGCAGCTCGATCTTGACCTCCAGCGGCGGCTCCTCCTCGACACCGCCCTCCAGGGAGGCCCGGTAGTCGGCGACGGCCTCGCCCACCATCCGCACGTACAGGTCGAAGCCGACGCCCGCGATGTGGCCGGACTGCTCGCCGCCGAGGAGGTTGCCCGCGCCGCGGATCTCCAGGTCCTTCATCGCCACGTACATGCCCGCGCCCATCTCGGTGTGCTGGGCGATGGTGGCGAGCCGCTCGTGCGCGGTCTCCGTCAGGGGCTTCTCCGGCGGGTAGAGGAAGTACGCGTACCCGCGCTCCCGGCCCCGGCCGACGCGGCCGCGCAGCTGGTGGAGCTGGCTGAGGCCGAAGTTGTCGCCGCGCTCGACGATGAGGGTGTTGGCGTTGGAGATGTCGATGCCGGACTCGACGATCGTGGTCGAGACCAGCACGTCGAACTTCTTCTCCCAGAAGTCGACGACGACCTGCTCCAGTGCCTGCTCCGACATCTGGCCGTGGGCGGTGGCGATGCGCGCCTCGGGGACGATCTCGCGCAGCCTGGCCGCCGCGCGGTCGATGGACTCGACTCGGTTGTGGATGTAGAAGACCTGCCCCTCGCGCAGCAGCTCGCGGCGGATCGCGGCACCGATCTGCTTGTGCTCGTAGGGGCCGACGAAGGTCAGCACCGGGTGGCGCTCCTCCGGCGGGGTGGTGATCGTGGACATCTCGCGGATGCCGGTGACCGCCATCTCCAGGGTGCGCGGGATGGGGGTGGCGGACATGGTCAGCACGTCGACGTTGGCACGGAGCTTCTTCAGCTGCTCCTTGTGCTCGACGCCGAAGCGCTGCTCCTCGTCGACGACGACCAGGCCCAGGTCCTTGAACTTCGTCTCGGAGGAGAACAGGCGGTGGGTGCCGATGACGATGTCCACCGAGCCCTCGCGCAGGCCCTCCAGGGTCGCCTTCGACTCGGTGTCGGTCTGGAAGCGGGAGAGCGCCCGCACGTTCACCGGGAACTGGGCGTAGCGCTCGCTGAACGTGCCGAAGTGTTGCTGCACCAGCAGCGTGGTGGGGACGAGTACGGCAACCTGCTTGCCGTCCTGGACGGCCTTGAAGGCGGCGCGGACCGCGATCTCGGTCTTGCCGTAGCCGACGTCGCCGCAGATCAGGCGGTCCATGGGGACCGTCTTCTCCATGTCGTCCTTGACCTCGGCGATGGTGGTGAGCTGATCCGGCGTCTCCGCGTAGGGGAAGGCGTCCTCCAGCTCGCGCTGCCAGGGGGTGTCCGCGCCGAACGCGTGGCCCGGCGCCGCCATCCGCGCGCTGTAGAGCTTGATCAGGTCGGCGGCGATCTCCTTGACCGCCTTCTTGGCGCGCGCCTTGGTCTTGGTCCAGTCGGCACCGCCGAGCCGGTGCAGGGTGGGGGCCTCGCCGCCGACGTACTTGGTGATCTGCTCCAGCTGGTCGGTGGGGATGTAGAGCCGGTCGCCGGGCTGACCGCGCTTGGCGGGGGCGTACTCCACGACCAGGTACTCGCGGGTGGCACCCTGGACGGTGCGCTGCACCATCTCGATGTAGCGGCCGACGCCGTGCTGCTCGTGGACGATGTAGTCGCCCGCCTCCAGGGTGAGCGGGTCGATGGTCTTGCGGCGCCGGGCGGGCATCCGGGCGCCCTCGCGGCCGGCGGCCTTCTGCCCGGTCAGGTCGGTCTCGGTGAGCACGGCGAGCTTGAGGGCCGGGTCGACGAAGCCGTGGTCGATCGAGCCGCAGGAGACGTGCACGACGGAGGGGCTGAGCGCGGCGAGGTCCTGGTCGAGACGGGCGGCGATGCCCTCGCCGCCGAGGACCTCGACGGTGCGGGAGGCGGGGCCGTGGCCCTCGGTGAGGTAGACCGCGCGCCAGCCGCCGGCGAGCCAGCCCTTGGTGTCGGCCAGCGCCCTGGCGGTGTCGCCCCGGTAGGTCTCGGGGGCGTGCATGCCGAGCTTGAGGGTGTCTGAGTCGCCCTCCGCGTCCACGGCCGACGTCAGCGTCTCGTCGGCGGCGAACGGCGAGACCGACCACCACATCATGTCCAGCTCGCGGGCCCGCTCCCGGACGTCCGCGATGGACCACAGGGAGGCCGCGTTCACGTCGATCGGTGCCTCGCCGCCGCCCGCCGTGGCCGCCCAGGACGCCTGGAGGAACTCCTGCGAGGTCGCCACCAGGTCGGCGGCCCGCGTGCGCACCCGCTCCGGGTCGCACACCACGGACATCGACCCCTTGGGCAGCACGTCGAGGAGCAGCTCCATGTCGTCGACGAGGACGGGGGCCAGGGACTCCATGCCCTCCACCGCGATGCCCTCGGCGATCTTGCCGAGCAGCTCGCCCAGCTCCGGGTGGTCCTCGGCGAGGGCGGCGGCCCGCTCGCGCACGTCCCGGGTGAGCAGCAGCTCGCGACAGGGCGGCGCCCACAGGCCGTGCTCGGCGACCTCCAGGGAGCGCTGGTCGGCGACCTTGAAGTAACGGATCTCCTCGACGTCGTCGCCCCAGAACTCGACGCGGAGCGGGTGCTCCTCGGTCGGCGGGAACACGTCCAGGATGCCGCCGCGCACGGCGAACTCACCGCGCTTCTCGACCAGCTCGACGCGCGCGTACGCCGCTGCCGCCAGCGCCTGGACGATCTCCTCCAGGTCGGCGCTCTGCCCGGTGCGCAGGGCCACGGGCTCCAGGTCGCCCAGACCCTTGACCTGCGGCTGGAGCACGGAGCGCACGGGCGCGACGACGACGGAGACCGGGCCGGTCTCGGGGTCGTCCGGGCGGGGGTGCGCCAGGCGCCGCAGGACGGCGAGACGGCGGCCGACGGTGTCGCTGCGGGGGCTGAGCCGCTCGTGCGGGAGGGTCTCCCAGGACGGGTACTCCGCGACGCCCTCGGGCGGCAGCAGGGAGCGCAGGGCCGCCGCCAGGTCCTCCGCCTCGCGTCCCGTCGCCGTCACGGCCAGCACCGGGCGGCCCGTCTCGCGGGCCAGGGCGGCGATCGCGAAGGGGCGGGCCGCGGGTGGGCCGACCAGGTCGACGTGCATGCGGTTGCCGTCTGCGGCCGCCGAGATCGCTTCCGCGAGGGCGGTGTCCTTGACGACGGCGTCGAGCAGACCGTGCAGGCTCATGGAGGGGGCGCTTCCGTCCTGGGGTGGGGCAACACGAGTAGCCCGACTCGGTGAGGGTCGGGGGTGTCCAGGTTACGTCGGTCTGCTCGACGGCGTCGGGGGCTGTGGACGACGCCGGGTGCGGGTGTGGGACGCCGGGTGCGTGGTGGCCGGCGCCGCGGTGGCCGTACCAGGGGGCTCCGCCCCCTGGACCCCCGGACCTGTGCCCACCCACCACCCGACTCGGTGGGCTGAAAAGTGAACGCCCGGGGTGACGGACGACTCGGGGGCTGAAAGGCGAACGCGCGCGGTGACAGGCGACTCGGGGGCCGAAAGGCGCACACGCGCGGTGACAGGCGACTCGGGGGCTGAAAGCCGCGCACGCGCGCGGTGACGTGAGACTCGGGGGCCGAAAGGCGCACACGCGCGGTGACGGACAGCTCGGGGGCTGAAAAGCGCACACACGCGGCAACAAGCGGCTCAGGGACTGAAAAGCGCACACGCGCGGTGACGGGCGGCTCGGGGGGAGAGGGAGCGGCGGGGGCACGGTTGCTGTTGGAAAAAGGCCCGGCGCCGGAGGCGGTGAGGCCTCCGGCGCCGGGTTCCCCCGCAACCCCCGTGTGCGGTGGCTGTCAGGACGGGTGCTACTCCGTCGCGATGGCGTTCAGGACGTTCATGCGGCCCGCCCGGAAGGCCGGGACCAGGGCGGCGAACAGGCCCACGAAGGCCGAGCCGATGAAGACGCCGATGATCGTCGGCCAGGGGATGTCCAGGACGTTCAGCCCCTCCAGGGCGAGCAGCTTCTGCGCCGTGGCGCCCCAGCCCATGCCCAGGCCGAGGCCGAGCAGGGCACCGAAGAGGGCGATGACCACGGACTCCATGCGGATCATGCGGCGCAGCTGGCGGCGGGAGAGGCCGATGGCCCGCATCAGGCCGATCTCCCGGGTCCGCTCGACCACCGACAGTGCCAGGGTGTTCACCACGCCGAGGACGGCGACGATGATCGCCAGGGCGAGCAGGCCGTAGACCATGTTCAGCAGCTGGCCGATCTGGTCCTTGAGCTCCTGCTTGTAGTCGGTCTGGTCGGCCACCTGGTACTGCGGGTAGGCGTCCAGGGACTTCTTCAGCGCGGCGTAGGCCTGGTCGGCCTGACCGTCCTTCGCCTTGGCGAACATGATCATGTTCGGCGGGACGTTCTCGGCCGGCAGGTACTTCTCCATCGTCTCGATGCCGATGTACCGGGCGCCCTGGTCGATGGCCACGTCGTCGCTGGTGATCGCGGCGACCTTGAGCTTCGCGGTCCTGCCGCCCTTGAAGGCGACGGAGACGGTGTCACCGACGTGCACGCCGTGCTTCTCGGCGTAGTCCGAGCCGACCGACATGGCGTCGGTGCCGTAGGCGGCGGAGAGCTTGCCCTCCGTCGTCGCGCGGCGCACGTCCTCGGCGTAGGTGGGGTCGGCGGCGGTGACGCCGTCGTCGTCCGTCTTGCCGTCGGGCGAGGTCAGCGTGGCGTCGAGCACCTTGTAGCGGGTGACGTGCTCCAGGCCGGGCGTACTGGTCATGGCCTTCTCGGCCTGCGGCACGATCCGCTGGTTGCCCTGGACGATGAAGTCCGCGCCGACCGTCTTGTCCAGCTCGCTGGTGGCCGAGGCGACCATGGAGGAGCCGACGACGGACAGGCAGGCGACCAGCGCGAGGCCGATCATCAGGGCGGCACCGGTGGCGCCGGTGCGGCGCGGATTGCGCAGGGCGTTGCGCTCGGCCAGCCGGCCCACGGGGCCGAAGGCCCGCAGCAGCACCGCGCTGATCACCCGCACCACGAACCCGGCCAGCAGCGGGCCGATGACGACGAAGCCGATGAGCGAGAGCACGATGCCCGCGCCGAGCATCAGGGAACCGTCACTCGCCTTGTCGGCGGAGGCGGCCGTGAGCAGGGCGGCGGCGCCGGCGCCGGTGAGCACCAGGCCGATCAGGCCGCGTATCCAGCCGGCCTTGGCGTCGGCAGGGGTGCCCGCGTCGCGCAGGGCGGCCATCGGGGAGATCTTGCCGGCCCGGCGGGCCGGCAGGTAGGCGGCCAGGACGGTGACCACGACACCGAGGATCAGGCCGGTCACGGGGGTGGCCGTCTTGATGGTCAGGTCGTCGGTGGACAGGTTCATGCCCGCCGCGGACATCAGCTTCATCAGGCCGATGGCGATCCCGACGCCGGCCGCGACGCCGAGGACCGAACCGACGATGCCGAGAAGGAGCGCCTCGACCAGCACCGAGCGGTTGACCTGCCGGCGGGAGGAGCCGATGGCCCGCATCAGGCCGATCTCGCGGGTGCGCTGGGCGACCAGCATGGAGAAGGTGTTGATGATCAGGAAGATGCCGACCAGGAACGCGATCCCGGCGAAGCCGAGCATGGCGTACTTGATGACGTCCATGAACTCGCCGACGTCCGCGCGGCCCTCGTCGGACGCCTCCTTCGCCGTCTGGATCTTGAACGCGCCGTCGCCCAGGGCGCCGGAGACGTTCTGCTTGAGCTGCGCGTCGGTGACACCGGAGGCGGCGGTGACGTTGAACTGGCTGAACCGGTCGGCGCCGCCGAGGAGTTCACGCTGGGCGGTGGGGGTGTCGAAGTAGACGACCGCGGCACCGGGGTTGGTGACGGTGAAGGAGGCGATGCCGACGATCTTCGCCTTGAAGTCGCCGGTCTGCGCGATGGTGCGCAGCTCGTCGCCGATCTTCAGGTCGTGCTTGTCGGCGGTGTCGGAGTCGACCATCGTCTCGGTGGGACCGCGCGGCGCGTGGCCCGAGGTGATCTCCATGGACCGCAGGTCGTTCCCGGTCCAGTTCCCGGCGATGGTCGGGGCGCCGCTGGTGGCGCCCACGTTGTCGTTGTCGGCGTTGACGACGGTCACGTTCATGGAGGCGACCGCGCCCACGACCGACTTCACGCCGTCGGCCGAACGGATCTTCTCCAGCGTGGAGGCCGGCAGGGACTCGGGCACCCCGTTCTGCGGGGTGTCCTCGGCCTTGGCGTCCTTCGGGGAGACGGTCACGTCCGACGAGGTGACCGCGAAGAGCTTGTCGAAGGTGGTGTTCATCGTGTCGGTGAACACCAGGGTGCCGCACACGAACGCCACCGACAGCAGCACCGCCACCGCCGAGAGCGCCATGCGGCCCTTGTGCGCGAAGAAGTTGCGCATCGAGGTCTTCACGACGGTCATGACGTGCGCCCCCGGGCGTCGAAGTCCTTCATGCGGTCGAGCACGGCTTCGGCGGTGGGCTGGAACATCTCGTCCACGATCCGGCCGTCGGCGAGGTACAGCACCCGGTCGGCGTAGCTGGCGGCCACCGGGTCGTGGGTGACCATGACGATGGTCTGGCCCAGTTCGGTGACCGAGCGGCGCAGGAAGTCGAGGACCTCGGCGCCGGCGCGCGAGTCGAGGTTTCCGGTCGGCTCGTCACCGAAGATGATCTCGGGCTGGGCGGCCAGGGCCCGCGCCACGGCGACGCGCTGCTGCTGGCCGCCGGAGAGCTGGGTGGGCCGGTGCTTGAGCCGCCCGGCGAGCCCGACGGTCTCCACGACCCTCTCCAGCCACGCGCGGTCGTACTTGCGGCCGGCGATGTCCATGGGCAGCGTGATGTTCTCGATCGCGTTGAGCGTCGGGAGCAGGTTGAACGCCTGGAAGATGAAGCCGATCCGGTCCCGGCGCAGCTGCGTGAGCTTCTTGTCCTTCAGACCGGTTATCTCGGTCTCGGCGAGGTGGATCTGCCCGCTGGTGACCGTGTCCAGACCGGCCAGGCAGTGCATCAGCGTGGACTTGCCGGACCCCGAGGGACCCATGATCGCGGTGAACTGCCCGCGGGCGATGTCCACGTCCACGTGGTCGAGGGCGACCACCCGGGTCTCCCCCGATCCGTACGCCTTCACGACCTGCCGCGCTCGCGCGGCAACGGCCGTACGCCCTCCCGTGCTCCCGTGCGTGGGAATACTTACGGCCGATGTCATGTCAAGTCTCCTATGTCGGTCATCGAGTGAGCCGCCGGTGCCCGGCACGGCGTGCCTGCCGCCGCGCATGCGCCTTGCTGCTGTCTCGAAGAGTCTGGCCGGAACCGGGGGTCGACCGCGCTGGTGTTCAGCGCAGTCTTCTACTGAGGAAAACCCCACCCCCGCGGTTCCGGTTCACCGCCCCCCAGCGGCGTAAAGCCAGACTAAGGACGCCACCGGGCGCCTCTCGTCCTCCGTCGGTACGAACCCTCCCCGACCCGTAGTACGGAGGTACCCCTAGGGGCAGTCCACCCTTCGGTGGAGCCGGCCTCGGGGTCGCCCTCCACCCCGGGACGTAACCAGCGTCCACCCTGACGCGACGTCAGGGGCAAGCCCGCCGGGCGTCACTCCGCCGCGCGGCCCGTCAGCGAACTGAGGTTGCTGCGCACGGAGTCCATCTGGGCCTGCAGTTCGTCCCACCGCTCGCCGTGCTCGCGCAGCACCCGTTCCGTGTCGCGGGCAATGCGCTCCTGACGCACCCGGGCCTCGGCGACCACCTCGGCCGCGCGGGCCCGGGCCTCCTCCTGCCGCCGCGCGGCCGCCTCCCGGGCGGCCGCCAGCTCCCGCTCCGCCTCGAGCACCCCCTGCTCGGCCCGCGCCACCAGCTCCGCGTGACGGTCGTCCAGGGCCCGCGCCCGCTCCTCCTCGGCCCGCTCGGCGGCGGCCCACCGCTCGGCCAGCTCCCTGCTCTGCTCGGCCGCCGCCCCGGCGGCCCAGCTGCGCGTCTCGCGCAGTGCGGCCAGTGCCTCCGCGCGCCCCGCCTTCACCTCGCGCCGCGCCGCGATCCTGGCCTCGTCGGCCTCCGCGCGCGCCGCGAGCAGCAGGTGACGGGCCCGTTCGTCGGCCTCCGCGCGTACGGCGTCGGCGCGCGCCCGGGCCGCCTCCCGCACTCCGGCCGCGTGCGCCCGCGCGTCCTCCATCAGCCCCTCGGCGGCACCGCGCGCCCGCTCGCGCACCGCTTCGGCCTCCACCTCGACGAGCCGGAACAGGTCCCGTGCCCGCTCCCCCAGCTCCTCGTAGTCCTGCGAGGTGAGCTGCGCGACCACCTCCTCCAGGTCCCCCAGGTCCGCCTCCATCTCCCTGGCCAGCACGGTGAGCCGGGCGGCCCGCTCCCAGGCCGCGTCACGCTCCTCGGAGAGGGCGGCGGCGTACGCCTCCACCTGCTCGGGACGGTAGCCGCGCCCGCGCCCGCGTACGGTCACGAAGCCGTGGGGAGACGCCGATGCACCGCTCATGCCCATCACCCCTGCATCACCCTGTGCTCACCTCGCGGTGAACCTGCCGCATCACATGGACCCGACCGACTCTATGGATCGGACGTAAGCCCACATAATCCGACACACCGCATGCAAACGGGCGGGGCCCGGCCGACCCACAGGTCGACCGGGCCCCGCCCGCCGGGCACGTCAGCGACGCGAACGCCTCACAGCAGCCCGTCCCACATCTGCTCCAGCAGCACCGACCACCAGCTCTCCGGCGACCCGAGCGCCGCCGGGTCCAGCGCGGCCAACTGCGCCTGGAAGTCGACGGTCCAACGGCCCGCCTGCTCCTGGTTCAGACCGAACCTGAGCCGCCACATCCGGCCCAGCAGCGCCAGGCAGCGGGCGAACTCCGGCAGCCCCGTGTTCACGAACTGCGGCGGCACGGGCGCACCGCCCGGACCCGCCTCCACGGGCACCGCCACGATGGCAGCCGTCCCGTACTGCACACAGATCGCCCGGCCGAAGTCGCTGCCCACGACGAGGTACGACCCCGCGTCCGAGGCCGGCTGCACACCGCGCTCCGCCGCCAGCTCCGCCAGCGTCGGCACCGGGCGCCCCGGCTGGGCCTGCGCCCAGAAGAACGGACCCATGTCCATCGGCAGGCCCGCGGCCACCAGCGTGTGCGCCACCACCGGCGGCACACCCTGCCGGGACACCGCGGCCTGCTCGAACCGGAACACTCCCGGCCCGAACGCGCCGCCCAGCTCCTGCCCGATGACCTCCGGCGGAACCGGCGGCGCCGGCTGCACCTGCGGCAGCGGCGCGCGCACCGGCGCCGGACGCGCCGGCCCGTCGGCCACCTGATGCAGCTCGCCCTGGTGCGCGAGCAGTTGCTGCATGCCCTGCTGCCGGCTCGCGTGGTCCAGACCGTACGGCGCGATCGAGGTGATCCGCGCCTGCGGCCACTGCTCCCGGATCATCCGCGCGCAGTACGCGCCCGGCAGCTCGCACGACTCCAGCTCGGTGTGCAGTTCGAGCACCTGGTCCGGCGGCACGTTCATCGAGCGCAGCTCGTGGAACATCTGCCACTCGGGGTGCGGCGTACCCGGCGCCGAACGCCGGATCAGCTGCTGCTCGGAACCGTCCTGCGCGCGGTAGCGCAGCACGGCCTGGTAGCCCGGTCCGACGATCGGCTGACCGGTGGGCTGCGGCGGGTAGCCGTACGCCGGGGGCTGCCCCGGCACCGGCTGTCCGGGCGGCGGCACGGCGCCGGGAACACCCGGAGCACCGGGGGGCGGCGGAGGCGCGCCGATGCCGCCGGGGCCGCCCACGGAGGGCGCCGCCAGCACGGTCTGCGCGTGGTGCACGCCGCCGCCCGTGCCCCCCGCGGAACCGGGCGGCTGCGACACGGCGCCGGGAGCACCGGGTGCGGACGGGGGAGGCGGCGGAGTACCCGGGCCGGAAGGAGCGCCGGGCACCCCCGGAGCGGCGGGAGCACCAGGAGCCCCGGGCGGCCCCGGAGGACCGGGCGGCTGCGGGGCGCCGCCGCCCGTCCGGCCCGGGTCGGCCAGCATCGTGGCGGCGTGGTGCATACCGCCCGGCGGCGTCCCACCCGGCGCGTTCGGCGCACTCGGCGGAGGCGGCGTCCCCGGCGCACCCGGACCGGCCGGAGGCTGCGGGGCGTTGGGCGGCGGCGGGGTGCCGGGGGCGTTGGGCGGAGGCGGCGTACCCGGACCACCCGGACCACCCGGGGCCTCGGGACCGAGCGACGACACCAGCTGCGTCGGCACGTAGCCGCCCGCCGGCGTACCCGGCGCCGGAGTACCCGACGGCGCGGGCGTGGTCCCCGGACGCGCGCCCGGCACACCCGGGGCGCTCGGCGGAGGCGGCGTCGACGCGCCACCGCCACGGCGCGGCGGAGGCGCCGCCTTGCTGGTCGCGGCGTCGGCGATGTCCCCGGCGTTCGACGCGAGCGGCCGGGGCGGTGTGGCGGGCGCCCCCGGACCGGCGGACGGCGGCGCCGGCGGCACGGGCGGCGGCGTGTCCGCCCCGGCGGGCGCGCCCGGCGCGTTCGGGCCGCCCGGCGCGTTCGGGTCGTCGATCGCCGGCGCGAGCGCCGTCGGCGGAAGCCGGCTGCCGCCCGACATCAGCGCCGTCTTGGCGTCCGACGTCGCGGAGGGCGGCGGCGTGTCGTCGTCGGCACCGCTCAACGGCGGCGCGAACACGGTCTGGGGCAGCGGTACGGAACGGTCCTCACCGGCGTCCGCGTTCGTGTCCGTCCCCGCCCATGGGGTCGCCCCCGCAGGCGCACTCGGCGCACCGGACGCACCCGCGCCCGAGCCGGCCTCGCCCGCCCCGGATCCACCCGCGGCCGGCCACCCCGCACCGCTCCCGGACGAGGCGTCCGCCGAAGCCGCCGGAGCCGACGGCACCCCGGCCTGCGTCTCGGGCAGCGCACCACCCGCACCGGACCCGACACCCGCATCCGCGCCCGAACCGGTGCCGGTGCCGGCACCGGCACCGGCGACAGACCCGGACCCCCCGGTGCCACCGTCCTCCTGATCCCCACGCCGGCGATCCGGAATGCCGATCCGGTCCGCCGCCTCCTGCAACCACTCCGGCGGACTCAGCAAGAACGACGTCTGATTCAGATCCACCCGCGCCGCAGGCGCCGGAGCCGACGCCTCCGCCTCGTCGGGACGGCCGTACTCCTCCTCGTACCGGCGGATCACCTCACCCACCGGCAGCGAGGGCCACAGCGTCGCCTCGCCGCTGTCCCGCGCGATCACCAGCCGCTGCGCACCCCCGTCCGAACGGGGGCCGTCCGCACGGTCCTCGGCCCACACCACGAACCCCAGGTCGAACTCCCGCACCCGCACCTCGCGGTGCTGGTACGCCGGCAGCTCGCCGTTGACCCACTCCTCCGCGCGCTCCTGCGCCTGCGCGAACGTCACCATCGTCAGCTCACTCCCCTACCGACGCCGACACGGGCACCGCATGCGCGAACCCGCCGTCCACCATCAGGTTCGCCACCGTCTCCAACTCCGGCGGAGAACCCGCCAGGCGCGACAGGAACGCGTCGAAGTCCTCACCGCACGGCAGCAGCAGCCGCTCCACACGGTCCGCCGGCGGCCACGAGGGATCCACGTCCCGCACGTCGTCGTACGCGCAGAACCACACCGAACCGATCCGCTCGCCCTTCACCTTCACCGCGAGCAGACCGCCCTGGACGAACGCGACACCCAGGTAGTCCTTCGTCAGATGGTCCCGCAGACACTTGTTCACATAGACCAGGTCGTTGACCGCCGCCTCCTCACGCACCGTGAAGAACGGCTGGTCCACCAGCAGCCCCAGCTCCGCGTCGAGCGCCGTACCCACCGGCGCGCAACCGCCCGCCGCCTTCAGGAACGACCGGTACGCACCCGGCAGCCGGTACCCGAGGTCCTCCTCGACCCCCTGCACCTGCTGCTCCGTGACCGCCACACCCGACTTCGGCAGACCGAAGTGCGCCGGACGCGTCTCCTGCAACGGCCGCGTGCCGCGCTTGGCCTGGTCCACCGCCGCCGTCGCGATCCCGCCGTGGTGGCGCAGCAACGCCTTCACCTCGACCGGAACCAGCTCCATCCGCCGCGAACCCGCAACGTGGTGCCACGTCCAGCCGTGCGGCGTCGCCACCGCCGGCACCGTGTCCCACAGCTCGTGCCCCGACGCCGACAGGGCCGCGTTCGCCGACACGTAGTCCGTCAGCCGCAGCTCGTCGACCCCGAAACCCTCCGGCGGATCCGCGATCTCCGCGACCGCGCGCGCGTACGGCGAGAAAACGGGGTAACCACCCGCGTCCACCCGTACCCCTCTCGGGTGACGGGCCGCCCGCACCGGATCCGGGAAATGCACGACCTGCCCGGCATAGGCCGCGTTCGGCGGCGCGGCTGCTTGCCCGAGCCGACCTGTCGTCATGGCGGTTGCCCCCTGCGGCGTCTGTCTGCTGCCAGATCCGTCTGATCTGCCTGCACTGTCTGGTTCACCGCGTCCGATCGCGGTGCCGACAGCCTATGCGGTACCGCCAGAGGGGTCACCGGCGCCGGACCCCGCACCCGGCAGCCGCCACCCCCACATCCGTGACCAGCCGTCACCCTCCCGTGACACACCGCCCATACCCGGGCGTGTCGCCACGCCCCAGCTTCCACAGCAGCCACGTGATTTGGCACTCTGTGACCTTCGGGGGGATGCTCAGGAGGGGAAACGATCATGAGTGCGACACAGACGGGACCCGACACCGGGCGGTCCGACGACCCCCGCGGCGGCGACCCCCGCATCGGCTGGAGCAGCACCGACGCCGCCCAGGTCCCCACCCTCCGGCACCGCCGCGACGGCATACTCCCCACCGTCGCCGCCGCCCTCTCCGTACGCGGCACGACCCTCACCGGCACCGCGACCCGCGCCGACGCGCCACCCGCCCTGCACCACCTCGTCCAGGACTTCCTCGACACCCTCACCAGCGGCCAACGAGACCGTTACACCGGACGCTGCGCCGAGACCGTCCTCATCTCACGGCACCTCGCCACCGCAGACGCCGCACGCAGCAAACGCGCCGCACGAAAACCCATGACCAACGGCGAAGCCCGCAAAGCACTCAAACACGCCAAACTCACCACCCGCCGCATCCGCGAGGACGGCGACCCCCTCCACGGCGCCTTCGCCGCACCCTGCCGCGCCTGCACCGCCCTCACCGCCCACTTCGGCGTCCGCGTCGTCGACCCCACGACGGACCAGGACTGACAGGGCACACCGAGCCGAACCAGCCGACCGAGACGAACCAAGGGCCGATGCAAGCCGACCGCACCTCCACCACCCGCTTCCCCGTCCCCGTCGACGCCGCACTGCGCGACGCCGGCTGGCAGCCCGGACGCTGGGACATCAAGCAGGCCGAGATCTGGGCCGACACCCTGCGCGAACACACCTCACCCGCAGGACACCGCCACACCGTCTTCCCCGCCGCGGTGGAGGCCTGGGCCGAATTCGGCGGACTCCACATCGCCCCCACCGGGCCCGGCCGCCAGATCGCCCCCGCCACCCTCCACGTCGACCCCCTGCACGGCCTCCACATGGCCCGCACCCTCGGCGACCTCGGCCGCGCCCTCGACACCCGGACCTGCCCCCTCGGCACCGAGACCGACAGCCGGGCCCTCGTCGCCATCGACGCCGAAGGCCGCGTCTACGCCCTCGACCACACCGGCGACTGGTACCTGGGCCCCGACATCGACACCGCCCTCGCCACCCTCGTCGCCGGCACCCAGCCCACCCGGCTCACCACCACCGGCTGACACCCGGGCGCGACCACGACGCCTACGACGCCGCCGGAATCACCGCCGACACCCGGAAACCCCCCGCATCCGTCGGCCCCGACACGAACACACCCCCCAGAGCGGCCACCCGCTCCTTCATCCCCACCAGCCCATTGCCCCCCGACGGCAACCGCGCCGACGCCTCCCCCGACAGCTCCGGCGGCGGCTCGTTCTCCACCTGCATCGCGATCTCCGAGACCCGGTGCGCCAACCGCACATACGTCTTCGCACCCGCCGCGTGCTTGTGCACGTTCGTCAGCGCCTCCTGCACCACCCGGAACGCCGTCGACTCCACCTCCGCCGCGTACAGCCGCCCCTCCCCCTCCACGGACAGGTCCACGACCATCCCGGCCGCCTCCGACTGCCCGATCAGCTCGTCCAGCTCCGACAGACACGGCCCGTCCGACGACGACTCCCCGTCCTCTGCCGCCCGCGACGCCGCCGCCGCGGCAGCCACCCCCACCGCCGCCAACGGCACCGACGCCCGCTCCGCACGCGCACCGTCCCCACCACTGCGCAGCACCCCGAGCATCTCCCGCAACTCCGTCAGCGCCTGCCGGCCCATGTCCCCCACCAGGGCCGCGTTCTTCACCGCCTTCTCCGGGTCCTTCCGGGCCACCGCCTGCAACGCGGCGGCATGCACCACCATCAGGCTCACCCGGTGCGCGACCACGTCGTGCATCTCCCGCGCGATCCGAGTCCGCTCCTCACCTCGCGCCCACTCCGCACGCTCCTCCGCCCGCTCGGCGAGCAACTGCAGCTCGCGCTCGAGACTGTCCGCCCGCTCCCGCAGACTCTCCATCAGCCGACGCCGCTGGCCCACGTACAGACCGAGCAGCAGGGGCGGCGCGGTCATCCCCAGCGAGGTCGCGATCGACGCGAACGGAAGAAACCAGTCCCCCAGCTCCAGGCCGTCCCGCGCCATGTCCTGCCCCAGCCGCACGAACGTCACGACCAGGGTCCCCAGGAACGTCATTCCGGCCAGGGCCCCGATGATCCGCCGCGGCAGCTCCGACGCCGCCAGCGTGTACAGGCCGACCACGCCCATCAGAAAGCCCATCTCGGCCGGCGTGATGGCCAGGGCCACCAGCACCACCGCGATCGGCCACTTCCGCCGCACCACCAGCACCGAACCGGCCAGCAGCCCGAACAACACCCCCGTCGCCGTCGGAATCCCGGCGTCCCGCGCGAACGGAACCCCCTCCGCCGCGCACTCCAGCGCGGACACGGCACCGAGGCTCACATCGAGCACCGCACCGCGCCGCCTGTCCCACCACCAAGGCCCACCCCGGGCCGGTACGTGGTCTTCCCCCGTCGTGGTCATGCCTCCAGCCTACGGGCGCCGACCGCCCCTTTTCCGGCGACTTTCGACAAACGATACGACGCGATATCCCTCGAACCGGTGAGCCCCGCGCCGTTCGTCCCCGGAGGCGAGAATTCCGGTCGGACGGTACGCCCGTGGCGCGTTCACAGAGCGCGAACTCGCACCGTCGCATCGAAGGCTCCCGGTACGGCATAGTGTGGGGTGCCGACTCGGCGAGCTGGCCAGTTGCCCGGTTCAGTCGAGTTTCATCCCCCATGGTGTAATCAGGCAGCACTGAGGGTTTTGGTCCCTTAAGTTCAGGTTCAAATCCTGATGGGGGAGCTGTCGCTTCTGGGCCCTGACATCACTGTCGGGGCCCGCACTCATGTCCCCCACAAACCACCCCGGTATCCTGCGGATGTCCACCCCCACCCCCTCAAAGCCGAAGGGCATCCCGTGAGCGCCATTCGCCCGGCAGCCGTCGTCGTTCTCGCAGCGGGTGAGGGCACCCGTATGAAGTCGGCCACTCCCAAGGTCCTGCACGAGCTGTGCGGCCGGTCCCTCGTCGGGCATGTGCTCGCCGCCGCCGGAGAGCTGGACCCCGAGAACCTGGTCGCCGTCGTCGGGCATGCCCGCGAGAAGGTCACCGCGCACCTCGCCGAGGTCGCCCCCGACGTACGCACCGCCGTCCAGGAGCAGCAGAACGGCACCGGGCACGCCGTGCGGATCGGTCTGGAGGTGCTGGGCGGTGCCGTGGACGGGACCGTGGTCGTGGTCTGCGGCGACACTCCCCTGCTCACCGGCGAGACGCTGCGGGCGCTGGCGGCCACGCACACCGCCGACGGGAACGCCGTGACCGTGCTGACGGCCGAGGTGCCGGATGCGACGGGGTACGGGCGGATCGTGCGGGACGGGGCCTCGGGTGCCGTCACGGCGATCGTGGAGCACAAGGACGCCTCGGAGTCGCAGCGGGCGATCCGGGAGATCAACTCGGGTGTGTTCGCCTTCGACGGGCAGCTGCTCGCGGACGCGCTGGGCAAGGTGCGCACGGACAACAGCCAGGGTGAGGAGTACCTCACGGACGTGCTGGGGATCCTGCGCGAGGCGGGGCACCGGGTCGGCGCGTCGGTGGCCGGTGACCACCGGGAGATCGCGGGGATCAACAACCGTGTGCAGTTGTCCGAGGCGCGCCGGATCCTGAATGAGCGGTTGCTGACCGCGGCCATGCTGGCCGGCGTGACGGTGGTGGACCCGGCGACGACGTGGGTGGACGTGACGGTGACGTTCGAACAGGACGTGGTCCTGCATCCGGGGACGCAGCTGCACGGTGCCACGCATCTCGCGGAGGGCTGCGAGGTCGGGCCGAACTCGCGTCTCACGGACACCCGGGTGGACGCGGGGGCGCGTGTGGACAACACCGTCTCCGTCAGCTCCCACATCGGTCCGCAGGCCTCCGTCGGTCCGTACGCGTATCTGCGGCCGGGTACGCGGCTCGGCCTCAGGTCGAAGATCGGTACGTTCGTCGAGGCGAAGAACGCGTCGATCGGTGAGGGGACCAAGGTGCCGCACCTGTCCTACATGGGTGACGCGACGATCGGCGAGTACACGAACATCGGTGCCGCGAGCGTGTTCGTGAACTACGACGGTCAGGACAAGCACCACACGACGATCGGCTCGCACTGCCGTACGGGTTCGGACAACATGTTTGTGGCTCCTGTCACGGTCGGGGACGGTGCCTACACCGCCGCCGGCTCGGTGATCACGAAGGACGTGCCGCCCGGTTCGCTGGCCGTGGCCCGTGGCCAGCAGCGGAATATCGAGGGTTGGGTGGCCCGGAAGCGTCCGGGGAGCGCGGCGGCGAAGGCTGCCGAGGCGGTGTCCCGCGAGGCGGGCGGCGAAGACTGACCGGAAACCGGCGCGTCGAACACGGCGTACCGTGATAAGTGCACATCCGCACCCCACCAGCTGAGACGCCCCCGCGGCCAGTCGGGAGAGCGCCCATGAGCTCAGCTGCGAACCTCTGAGGAGAAAGTGCTGTGACCGGGATCAAGACGACCGGCGAGAAGAAGATGATGCTCTTCTCCGGCCGCGCACACCCCGAGCTTGCCGAGGAGGTTGCCCGGCAGCTGGGTGTCGGGGTTGTCCCGACGAAGGCCTTCGACTTCGCCAACGGTGAGATCTACGTGCGCTATCAGGAGTCGGCGCGTGGTGCGGACTGCTTCCTGATCCAGAGCCACACGGCTCCGATCAACAAGTGGATCATGGAGCAGTTGATCATGATCGACGCGTTGAAGCGTGCGTCGGCCCGTTCCATCACGGTGATCGTGCCGTTCTACGGTTACGCCCGGCAGGACAAGAAGCACCGTGGGCGTGAACCGATCTCGGCGCGTCTGGTCGCGGATCTGATGAAGACGGCGGGTGCGGACCGGATTCTGACGGTGGACCTGCACACGGATCAGATCCAGGGCTTCTTCGACGGTCCGGTGGACCACCTGTTCGCCCTGCCGCTGCTCGCGGACTACGTGGGCGCGAAGGTGGACCGTTCGAAGCTGACGGTGGTCTCTCCGGACGCGGGCCGGGTGCGGGTGGCGGACCGCTGGTGCGACCGTCTGGGTGCGCCTCTGGCGATCGTGCACAAGCGGCGCGACAAGGACGTGGCGAACCAGGTCACGGTGCACGAGGTCGTGGGCGATGTGGAGGGGCGCATCTGCGTCCTGGTCGACGACATGATCGACACGGGGGGCACGATCTGTGCCGCGGCGGACGCGCTGTTCGCGCACGGTGCGGAGGATGTCATCGTGACGGCGACGCACGGTGTGCTGTCGGGTCCGGCGGCGGACCGGCTGAAGAACTCGAAGGTGAGTGAGTTCGTGTTCACGGACACGCTGCCGACGCCGAACGAGCTGGAGCTGGACAAGATCACGGTGCTGTCGATCGCGCCGACGATCGCGCGTGCGGTGCGTGAGGTGTTCGAGGACGGTTCGGTGACGAGCCTGTTCGACGAGCAGTGAGCCTCGTGCAGTAACCGTTCTGCAGGCTCCGGTCCCGGCCCGGGTCCCGCCTGTTGATCGTTTTGGGTACGGCCTTCCTCTCCGAGTAGACTGTCCGAGTTGCTCGGCGAGGGAGGCCGTACCCGTGTTCGCGGGTGTGGTTCTCCGTTATCGACGCGCTCTTCGTAGCAGGCCGTTCGTGGCCGGGTGACCACGTCCGTTCCTGTTTTCCACGAGGAGTGACCATGCCTGAGGTCAAGATCGCAGTCGAGACGCGTACCGAGTTCGGCAAGGGCGCCGCGCGCCGTATCCGCCGTGACAACAAGGTTCCCGGTGTGGTGTACGAGCACGGTCTCGAGCCGCTGCACGTGACGCTGCCGGGTCACGACCTGCTGATGGCGCTGCGTACGCCGAACGTCCTGATCAACCTGCTCATCGACGGCAAGGGCACCCAGCTGGTGATCCCGAAGTCGGTGCAGCGCGACCCGATCAAGGGTTTCCTCGAGCACGTGGACCTGCTGATGGTCAAGAGCGGCGAGACCGTGACCGTCGACATCCCGGTGCAGGCCGAGGGCGAGCTGGCCCCGGGCGGCTTCCTGCTGGAGTACGTCCTGGACGCGCTGCCGGTCGAGGCCGAGGCGACGCACATCCCGCAGCAGGTCACCGTGTCGGTGGCGGGCCTGGAGGCGCCGGCCTCGGTCCTCGCCAAGGACATCGAGCTGCCGTCCGGCGTGAAGCTGGCCGTCGAGCCCGAGACCGTGGTGCTGCAGGTTCTGTCGGCGCAGGCCGAGGAGGCCCCGGCCGAGGGTGAGGACGAGGCCGCGGAGGCCTGATCCCTCCTCTCGGTCATCGTGTGGTCGGCCGCTGTTCCCGTGCGGGGCAGCGGCCGACGCGTATGTGTGGACGGGTACGGACGGGTACGAGGGATTCGAAGGAGACATGGACGTGACGACGGACGCGGGCGCTCCCTGGCTGGTGGCCGGACTCGGCAATCCGGGCCCCGAGTACGCCGCGAACCGGCACAACGTCGGTTTCATGGTGGCGGACCTGCTGGCGGAGCGGATGGGGGCGCGGTTCAAGCGGCACGGCAAGGCCCAGGCGCAGGTGGTCGAGGGGCGGATCGGTCCGCCGGGACCGGAGAACCGGCGGGTGATCCTGGCGAAGCCGATGTCGTACATGAACGTGTCGGGCGGTCCGGTGACGGCGCTGCGGGACTTCTACAAGGTGCCGGTCGGCAACATCGTGGCGGTGCACGACGAGCTGGACATCGACTACGGCGTGCTGCGGCTGAAGCTGGGCGGCGGGGACAACGGGCACAACGGACTGAAGTCGATCACGAAGTCGCTGGGTGCGGACTACCACCGGGTGCGGTTCGGGATCGGACGGCCGCCGGGGCGGATGCCGGTGGCGGACTTCGTGCTGCGGGACTTCTCGTCCTCGGAGCGCAAGGAGCTGGACTACTTCGTCGACCGGGCGGCGGACGCGGTGGAGGCTCTGGTGATCGAGGGTCTTGAGCGGGCGCAGAGCACGTACAACTCGTGACTTGTCCGTCGATGGTGCGCGGGTGAGTTGACCGGGCGTGCAGGTATGGCCAATGATCCCGGCCATGCCTGCCTCTGCCGCCGCCGCTCGTGCCCGTCAGGCCTCCTCCGCGTCGTCCGCTCTGCTGCGGTTCGGCCGGGTCGCGGCGATGGGGACGGTCGCGGCGCTGATCCTGATCGCGGGTGTGTGGGCGTCCTGGGGGACGGCGCAGCACGTGCTGCTGACCAAGGGGCGGGAGCAGGGCACGGTCGAGGTGACGAGTTGCGCCGACGGTTCGTGCAGCGGTCCGTACTCGCCGGTGTCGGCGGGGTCGCAGGCGCGGGAGCGGGTCGTCATCGAGGACTCGGTCGCCGTGGCGAAGGGGCGGACGTACTCGGTGGTGGTGAAGCCGGGCGGGGACGAGGTGGTGCGGTCGGGGCCGGCGGGGGTGTTGTACGCGTGGGTGCCGTTGGGTGGGGCGTTGTTGTTGGCGTCGGTGGTGGTGGCGGGTGGGTTGCGGCGGACTCGGGTGGCCTGGGGGATGGCGGGGGTGGGGGTTGCGCTGCTGACGGCGGCGTTCTTCGCGGTGTGAGGTCGGTGCGTACGACGTGAGGTGCCCCCGGGCTCTGTACGAGCTCGGGGGCACCGGTGTTTCACGTGCGTCTGCGTCGGGGTGGGCGCGGGGGTGGGTGCGCTGCCCGGCGCAGGCGGGGTGCCTCCCCCAGTGCCTGAACGGCCTGGGAGGTACCCCCAGCGCCCACCCGTGCCGCCCCAGGCGGCACGAATGCCCGCAGGTGGGGGGCCGGGTGGGCGGCACGACTGCCCGCAGCTGCTGTCAGCCTGTGTTGCGAAGGCCCGCTGCTACGCCGTTGACGGTGAGGAGGAGGGCTCGGGCGAGGAGGGGGTCCGGGTCCTCGTTCGCGGCGGCGGCCTCGCGCTGGCGGCCCAGGAGGGCGACCTGGAGGTAGGAGATCGGGTCGAGGTAGGCGTCGCGGATGGTGAAGGTCTGCTTGAGGACCGGGTCGGCGTCGAGGAGTTCCGCCTCGCCGGTGACGCGGAGAACCTCGCGGACCGTGAGCTCGTGCTCGGCCTTGATGGCGTCGAAGACGTGCTTGAGCTCGTCCGGGACGAGGGTGTCGACGTAGTGCTGGGCGATGCGCAGGTCGGTCTTGGCGAGGGTCATCTCGACGTTGGAGATGAAGTTCCGGAAGAAGTGCCACTGCTGGTGCATCTCGTCCAGGACGGTGTCCAGGCCGGCTTCGCGCAGGGCCTTGAGGCCGGAGCCGACGCCGTACCAGCCGGGGACGATCTGGCGGGACTGGGTCCAGCCGAAGACCCACGGGATGGCGCGCAGTCCGTCGAGCGAGACGCCGGAGCCGGGGCGGCGGGAGGGCCGCGAGCCCAGGTGCAGGTCGGCGAGCTGGTCGACGGGCGTGGAGGCCAGGAAGTAGGTCGGCAGGTCGGGGTCCTCGACCAGCGCCCGGTAGGCGGTGTGGGCGGCGTCGGAGACGACGTCCATCGCGGCGTCCCAGCGGGCCAGCGCCTCGTCGGACTGGCGGGGCGCGGTGTGCAGGGCGGAGGCCTGGAGGGTGGCCGCGACGGTCAGCTCCAGGTTCTCCCGGGCGAGGGCCGGGATGAGGTACTTGTCGGAGATGACCTCGCCCTGTTCGGTGACCTTGATCTCGCCCTCCAGGGTGCCCCAGGGCTGGGCGAGGATCGCGTCGTGGGTGGGGCCGCCGCCGCGGCCGACGGTGCCGCCGCGGCCGTGGAAAAGGCGCAGCCGTACGCCGTAGCGGTGGGCGACGTCGCGCAGCCGGCGCTGGGCGCGGTGGATCTCCCACTGGCTGGTGGTGATGCCGCCGAACTTGGAGGAGTCGGAGTAGCCGAGCATGACCTCCTGGACGTCGCCGCGCAGGGCGACCAGGCGCCGGTAGGACGGGTCGGCGAGGAGGTCTTCGAGGATGGTGTCGGCGGCCTTGAGCTCGTCGGTGGTCTCCAGGAGCGGCACGATGCCGATCCTGGCCCAGCCGGCGTGCAGGTCGATGAGGCCGGCCTCGCGGGCGAGGACGGCGGCGGCGAAGACGTCGTCGGCGCCCTGGCACATGGAGATGATGTACGACTCGATGACCTCGGGGCCGAAGACCTCCAGGGCGCGGCGGACGGTCTGGAAGACGCCGAGGGTCTTCTCGCCGGGTGCGTCCACGGGGGCCGGGGTGGGGGCCAGGGGCCTGCGGGAGCGCAGCTCCTTGGCGAGGAGCTTGGTGCGGTACTCGCGGGGCATGTCGGCGTAGCGCCAGGACTCCTCGCCGAGCCGGTCGAAGAGCTGGCCGAGGGCGTGGTGGTGGGCGTCGGCGTGTTCCCGGACGTCCATGGTGGCGAGCTGGAGGCCGAAGGCGGCCAGGGTGCGGATGGTGCGGGCCAGGCGCCCGTCGGCGAAGAGGCCGCCGCGGTGCTCGCGCAGCGAGGTCTGGACGATGCGCAGGTCGTCGATGAGCTGGGCGGTGCCGAGGTAGTCGCGGCCCTCTTCGTGGGCGGTGCCCTTGGCGAGGCGCTGCTTGGTGTTCTCCAGCTTCTGGCGGATGCAGGTGGCCTTGAGCCGGTAGGGCTCCTCGGCGTTCAGCCGCTTGTAGCGGGGGCTGATCTCCGGAAGCTGCTCCAGGTCGGTGTGGAGGGAGGTCAGCAGCTCCTCGGTCGCCCCGGCGTAGCGGATGGAGTTGGAGAGGAAGCCGCGCAGTTCGTCGATCATCTCCAGGGCGTCGTTGATGCCGTGTTCGTGCTGGAGGATGAGGACGTCCCAGGTCACCTGGGGGGTGACGTTGGGATTGCCGTCGCGGTCGCCGCCGATCCAGGTGCCGAAGGTGAGGGGGCGGGTGTCGTCGGGGAGCTCGACTCCGGCGCGCGCCAGTTCCGCGGTGAGGTCCTCCAGGACGTCGCCGACGGCGCCGAGGTGCAGTTCGTCGAGGTAGTAGATCGCGTTGCGGGCCTCGTCGGCGGGCTCGGGGCGTACGACGCGCAGCTCGTCGGTCTGCCACACGAGGTCGATGTTCTCGGCGAGGCGGGTGTCGAGGCGGCGCCGGTCGGACTCGTTGACCGGGGTGTCCAGGAGGGCGGCGATGCGGCGCAGCTTGTTGAGGACGGAGCGGCGGGCGGCCTCGGTGGGGTGGGCGGTGAAGACGGGGCGCACGTTGAGGTTGCGGACCGTCTCGCGCAGGTGCTCGGGGTCGGCGTCCTTCAGGCGGTCGGCGGTACGGGCGAGCAGTCCGCCCTCGGCGGCGCGCTTGGCGCCCAGTTCGCGGCCGCGGTGGACCTGTTCGGTGACGTTGGCGAGGTGGAAGTAGGTGGAGAAGGCGCGGACGAGCTTGGCGGCGGTCTCCAGTTCGGTGCCGCGCAGCAGCTCGGCGGCGGCCTCGCCGTCCTCTCGGGTGAGTCGGCGTACCTTCTCGACGAGTTCCAGCAGCTCGGGGCCCTCCTGCCGGACCAGGGTCTCTCCGAGGAGATCACCCAGTCGGCGGATGTCGGCGCGCAGCTCGCTGCTGGTCGTCGTGGTGGTCTGGTCGTCGGCACTGCTCACAGGTGCGGCTCCTTGCAGTGATCGTAGGTGCGTCGCGCCAGCGACTCCTTGAAGGGGCGGTGGTGGGCGACGGGTGGGATCGTCTGGAGGGAACCCGGACGGCCGTCTCGCGCGGCGGGCGCCGCTTACCGGGCCGGACGTCCGGGAAGTAATCAGAGCGGACCGCGCTGTCCGACCGGCCTCCAGGATAGGTGTCGGCCGGGACGCGCAGGCTCTGGGGCTCTTGCCGCGCGGCCACGCACTGCCATACTTACGTCGCCGTAGGTTACGGAACCGTAGGAATCCCGTGCATGGTTCCCGGAGCCGGCACCAGCGACACACCCCGACCCCACCCTCGACCCCACAGGGGACGCGCATGACCACGAGTTCCGATGTGATCCCAGACGCTCCGCAGCCGGCCGACTCCGGCGCGGCGTCCTCCGCCACGCTGGGCGGTGAGCAGAAGCGTTCGCTCGAACAGATCACGCTGCTGCTGTTCATCACCGTTCCGTTCCTCGCGCTGGTGGCGGCGGTGCCGCTGGCGTGGGGGTGGGGCGTGAGCTGGCTGGACCTGGGGTTGCTGGTCTTCTTCTACTTCCTGGGCTGTCACGGCATCACGATCGGCTTCCACCGCCATTTCACCCATGGTTCCTTCAAGGCGAAGCGGCCGTTGAAGATCGCGTTGGCGATCTTCGGGTCGATGGCGGTCGAGGGGCCGCTGGTGCGCTGGGTGGCCGATCACCGCAAGCACCACAAGTTCTCCGACGACGAGGGCGACCCCCACTCGCCGTGGCGGTACGGCGAGACGGTGCCCGCCCTGATGAAGGGCCTGTGGTGGGCGCACATCGCCTGGATGTTCGACGAGGAGCGGACGCCGCAGGACAAGTACGCCCCGGACCTGATCAAGGACCCGGCGCTGCGGGCGATCTCGCGGCAGTTCATCCTGTGGACGGCGCTGTCCCTGGCGCTGCCGCCGCTGATCGGCGGGCTGGCGACGATGTCCTGGTGGGGTGCGTTCACCGGCTTCTTCTGGGGTTCACTCGTCCGGGTGGCGTTGCTGCATCACGTCACGTGGTCGATCAACTCGATCTGCCACGCGGTGGGCAAGCGCCCGTTCAAGTCCCGGGACCGTTCGGGCAACGTGTGGTGGCTGGCGGTCCTGTCCTGCGGTGAGTCCTGGCACAACCTGCACCACGCGGACCCGACCTCGGCGCGGCACGGGGTGATGCGCGGGCAGCTGGACTCCTCCGCCCGGCTGATCCGCTGGTTCGAGCGGCTGGGGTGGGCGTACGACGTGCGCTGGCCGTCACGCTCGCGTATCGATTCGCGCCGCAACACGGATGAGGACGGTGCCCGCCGCCGGAAGGAGACGGCGAAGGCGGCATGATTGACGCCGTGGCGACCGACTCCAGCAGCACCCCAAGCAACGAGAAGCCGCGGCGCGCACGTCGCACCCGGATGACCGGTGCCGAGCGCCGCCAGCAGCTGCTGGAGATCGGCCGCACCCTCTTCGCGGCGAAGGGTTTCGAGGGCACGTCGGTGGAGGAGATCGCGGCGAAGGCCGGGGTGTCCAAGCCGGTGGTGTACGAGCACTTCGGCGGCAAGGAGGGCCTGTACGCGGTGGTCGTGGACCGTGAGATGCGGCGGCTGCTCGACATGGTGACGGGCTCGCTGACCGCCGGTCATCCGCGGGAGCTGTGCGAGCAGGCGGCCTTCGCGCTCCTGGACTACATCGAGGAGTACACGGACGGTTTCCGCATCCTGGTCCGTGACTCCCCCATCCCGCAGTCGACGGGTACCTTCGCCTCCCTCATCTCGGACATCGCCACCCAGGTGGAGGACATCCTGGGCCGCGAGTTCAAGAGCCGCGGTTTCGACGCGAAGCTGGCGCCGCTGTACGCGCAGGCGCTGGTGGGCATGGTGGCGCTGACCGGCCAGTGGTGGCTGGACGTGCGCCGCCCGAAGAAGGCGGAGGTGGCGGCGCACCTGGTGAACCTGGCGTGGCACGGCCTGGACGGCCTGGAGCCGAAGCCGCGGCTCATAGGGCACCGGAAGAGCTGAGGGCCGGGGCATGCAGCCGCTGCGCGGGGTCACCGTCGTCTCGTTGGAGCAGGCCGTTGCCGCTCCCTACGCGAGCCGTCAGCTCGCCGACCTGGGCGCGCGGGTGATCAAGGTGGAGCGCCCGGGGACGGGGGACTTCGCCCGGGCGTACGACTCCCGGGTGCGGGGTCTGAGTTCGCACTTCGTGTGGGTCAACCGCAACAAGGAGTCCCTCACCCTGGACTTCAAGGATCCGCGGGGCCTGGAGCTGCTGCGCCGGCTGATCGCGGGCGCCGACGTCTTCCTGCAGAACCTGGCGCCGGGCGCCGCGGCCCGGGCCGGCCTGGGGGCGCGGGAGCTGCGGGCGGCGCATCCGGGGCTGGTGGTCTGCGACATCTCGGGCTACGGCACGCCGGGCCCCTACGCGGACCGCAAGGCGTACGACCTGCTGGTGCAGGCCGAGGCGGGGCTGCTGTCGGTCACGGGCACGCCGGAGGACATGGCGAAGGCGGGCATCCCGGTGTCGGACATCGCCGCCGGGATGTACGCGTACAGCTCGATCCTCGGCGCGCTGCTCGAACGCGGCCGGACGGGCCGGGGCGCGCATCTGGACGTGTCGATGCTGGAGGCCACCGTGGAGTGGCTGGGTTTCCCGCTGTACTACTCCTTCGACGGGGCCGGACCGCCGCCGCGGGCGGGTGCGGCGCACGCGACGATCTGCCCGTACGGCCCGTTCACGGCCCGCGACGGGAAGGTCGTGATGACGGCGGTGCAGAACGAGCGCGAGTGGCGCGGCTTCTGTGCGGGCTTCCTGGGCCGTCCGGAGCTGGCCGAACATCCGGACTACGCCACCAACGCGGACCGCGACGCCCACCGGGAGGCGCTGGAGGAGCTGATCGCGGCCCGGTTCGCGGAGCTGACCGCCGCCGAGGCGGTCGAGCTGCTCGACGCGGTGCCGGTCGCCAACGCCCGGGTGAACACGCTCGCCGAGGTGTGGGACCACCCTCAGCTGGCCGCGCGGGGGCGCCTGCACGAGGTGCCCACGCCGGCCGGTCCCGTTCCGGCGCTGGCACCGCCCGGCCCGACCGGTGCGGCGCCCCGCATGGAGGCGGTGCCGGCGCTGGGCGAGCACACCCGCGCCGTACTGGGCGGTCTCGGGCTGTCGGAGGAGGACATCGACGCGCTGGTGGCGCAGGGCGTGGTGTGAGGGCGGCCGGGGGTCAGGGCCGGGCGGGTCCGTCCGGTTCCAGGAACTCCAGACGGTTGCCGACCGGGTCGGCGCAGTAGAAGCGCCGGTGGCCGGGCAGGGCGTCGTCCCAGGTGACGGGGGTGCCGTGGGCCTCCAGTCGGGCGGCGTACGCGTCGATGCCGGTGACCCGCAGCCCGGGGTGGGCCTTGCGGGCGGGGCGGAAGCCGGTCGTCTCCACGCCCAGGTGGAGCCGGACGGTGCCGGCCTGGAACCAGCAGCCGCCGCGGGCGGCCAGCGCGGGCGGTTTGGAGGTCTCGGTCATGCCGAGGACGCCGGTGTAGAAGGCGCGCAGCGGCTGCTCGGAGCCGGGCGGCGCGGCGAGCTGCACGTGGTCGAGGCCGGTGATCACCTGTTCCCCTCCTTGCGTGCCACGGCGAAGACGCGGCGGAAGGGGAAGGGGGTGCCGTGCGCCTCGGCGGGGTAGGCGGCGCGCAGGACGGCCCGGTACTCCTCGACGAACGCGTCGCGGGCCGCCGGGTCGTCGTCGAGGGCGTCCAGCACGGGCCGCAGTCCCGTTCCCTTCACCCAGTCGAGGACGGCGTCGTCGCCGGGCAGCAGGTGGACGTACGTCGTCTCCCACACGTCGGCGGTGCAGCCGGCGGCGGTGAGGCGGGCGAGGTAGGTCTCGGGGGCGAGGACGGCGTCGTCGTGGCGCAGGACGCCGGCCAGGCGCTCCCGCCAGCGCCGGGAGTCGGCGAGTTCGCGCATCAGGCGGTGGCTGGGGGCGTCGAAGTTGCCGGGCACCTGGAGGGCGAGGGTGCCGCCGGGGGCGAGGCGGTCGATCCAGTCGGGGAAGCGGTCGGCGTGGCCGGGGACCCACTGGAGGGTGGCGTTGCTGACGAGGAGGTCGTGCGGCTCGTCGGGCGTCCAGGTGCGGGCGTCGGCGGAGGCGAAGTCGAGGTGGCCGCCGCCGGGGGTGGGGCCGGCGTACTCGCGGGCGCGTTCGAGCATCCGGGGCGAGTTGTCGTAGCCGGTGATGCGGGCGGTGGGCCAGCGGTCGGCGAGCAGGGCGGTGGCGTTGCCGGGGCCGCAGCCCAGGTCGGCGATGCGGGGCGGGTCGGCGGGGAGGTCGGGTATCCGGGCGAGGAGGTCGGTGAAGGGGCGGGCGCGGTGGCCGGCGTGGCGCAGGTACTGGGCGGGGTCCCAGGTGGGGGCGGTGGCGGGCATGGAGCCTCCAGAGGGTGTCCGTGCGGGACGGGTACCCAGCGTCGCCCGAAATTATCTCGATGTCAAGAAAGTTGACATCAAGAGACTTCACGTCGACACAACCACTACACTGATCGTCATGGAGGACGAGGTCGATCGGCTGGTCGCAGCATGGCGCCGGGAGCGCCCGGACCTCGACGTGGAACCGCTCGAGGTGCTCAGCCGCGTCAGCAGGCTGGCCCGGCACCTGGACCGGGCACGTCGGCTGGCCTTCTCCGAACACCAGCTGGAGCCGTGGGAGTTCGACGTGCTGACGGCGCTGCGCCGGGCGGGCACCCCGTACCAGCTCTCGCCCGGTCAGCTGCTCACCCAGACGCTGGTGACGTCGGGCACGATGACCAACCGTATCGACCGGCTGGCGAAGAAGGGCCTGGTGGAGCGCCTGCCCGACCCCAGCGACCGGCGCGGTGTCCTGGTCCGGCTCACGGACGAGGGACGGGACCGCGCCGACCAGTCGCTGGCGGGCCTGCTGGCGCAGGAGCGGGCGATCCTGGGCGAGCTCTCCCGCGCCCAGCGCAGCGAACTGGCGGCCCTGCTACGCCAGCTGACCGCCCCGTTCGACAACATCCCCGGCTGAGGGCCGGTCCAGGTCGGCCGGTCCCACCCCGGCCCGGCGCGCCAGCGCCACGGCGGCCAGGGTGGAGTGGACGCCCAGCTTGCCCAGCACGTTCTGCATGTGGGTGCGCACCGTGTGCGGGGACAGATACAGCCGCTCGGCGACCGCCTTGCGCCCGAGGCCGGCGACCATGCAGCGCAGCACCTCGCGTTCGCGCGGGGTCAGCGACTCCACCAGCAGTTCGCTCTCGGTGCGGTGCTTGCGGGCGGCGGTCAGCTCGCGCAGGACGCCGGTGAGCAGGGCCGGCGGCAGATGCGTCTCGTCGCGCAGGACGCCCCGGATGACGCTGAGCAGCCGGGACAGGGAGCAGTCCTTGGCCACCCAGCCGGAAGCTCCGGCCCCGAGCGCCAGGGCCGCCCGCCGGGGGTCGTCCTTCTCGGCGAGGACGACGATCCGGACGCCCGGCTGCCCCGACCGCACCCCGGCGACCAGGGAGATCCCGTCCACCAGCCCGTCCTCGTTGCCGTCCCGCACGGGGACTGCGGGCCGGCTGCCGGGCACGTGGCCGCCCAGATCGGCGTCGACGAGCAGGACGTCGAACCGCCGCCCCTCGGACGCGGCCCGCTCCAGGCAGCGCAGTGCGGCCGGACCGCTGCCGGCCGCGGAGACGTCGACGTCGGGCTCGGCGGCCAGTGCGGCGGCGAGCGACTCGGCGAAGATGCGATGGTCGTCGACGACCAGGACTCGGATACGAACCACGAAACCCCCTCCCCCGAGCTCCGCGCGGAGCAGGGGATACCCATCGTCTGTCCGTCCTCGGATGGCGGCACCGGCACGGGTACGACGCCCGAGGCCCCCGTATCCAGACCCCGTATTCAGCTGTGCCGTGCGGTAACTGCTACCCCCGCCCGGGCGTCGTACCCGGCCGGCTCGCCCCCTGAACGGCACCGGCCCCCACCGGTGCTGCTCATCAGAGTAAGGGCGGGCGCCGGGAGCGGAAGGCTATTTGCAGAACTGACTTCCCGGCGCGTTTATGGTGAGCCGCATGTTTCGTCTTGTGACAGAAGTCGACAAGGAACGGCGCGATCTGCTGCGCACTCGCCTGCGGGAGACGAACACAGCGGCCTCCTCCGTGCTGCGTTCCCTGCGCGGAACCCCTCACGAACGCGAATTCCCACTGCACGTCTGGGTGCTGGACGGGACCGGGGCCCTGGCGGGCGGCCTGGTCGGCCACACCTGGGCGACCTGGCTCCACGTGACCTACCTGTGGGTGGACGGCCGGCACCGCGGCTCGGGCCTGGGCTCCGCCCTCCTCGACGAGGCGGAACGCGCCGCCCGCGCCGAACGCGGCTGCGCCGCCGCCCGCGTGGAGACCTGGGATTTCCAGGCCCCGGGCTTCTACACGAAGCGCGGTTACGACGTCGTGTGCGTGATCCCCGGCTACCCGCCGGGGATCACGGAGTACACGCTGGTCAAGCGGTGGCGCTGAGCCGGCCGGAAAGGCCCCGGACCGTGGCGGGGGAAGCCACGGCCCGGGGCCGGCCGGTGGGGCGCCGTGCGGTCAGTGGGCGTGCGCGGCGCGGCGGGTGACCTGGCGGACGGCCTCGACGGCGAGGTCGGGGCGGTCGATGTGGATGTAGTGGCCGCTGCCCTTGGCGGTGCTGAGGTGGCTGTCGCGGGAGATCTGCCGCCACTCGCGCTGGCCCGCGGCCCACATCTCCTCGAGGGCGGGGCCGTACTGGGGGACCTCGGCGTACTGGGACTCGTGCTTGAGGATCTGCACGGGAATCCGCCCGGCGGAGCGGACCGGTCCGTCGGCGATGACGAACTGCTCCGGGTTCTGGCCCTCGTTGGCGGCGAGGGCGCCGTCGCGGAGCTGTGCGGCCAGGCCGGTGGCGGTGGCCGGGACGGTGCGCTTCATGTCGCGGGTGAGGTGGGGGACGGTGGCGTCGAGGAGGACCAGGCCCTTGACCCGGTCGGTGTGGCCGGGGGTGTAGCGCGCGGCGATGCAGCCGCCCAGGGAGTGGCCGGCCAGGACGACGGGGCGGTCGCCGGCGAGGCGGTCGAGGACCTTGGTGAGCAGCGCGCCGGCGTCGTCCATGGTCTGCAGGGTGCCCGGGGCGGGCTTGTCGCTCTTGCCCTCGCCGAGGCGGTCGTAGGAGCAGACCCGGTTGGTCTTGCCCAGCGACTTCTGGAGGGCCGCCATGTTGTCCAGGCCCTCGCCGCCGCCGGCCATCAGCATCACCACGGGGTCGTGGCGGCGCGTGGCGCGGCCGGAGCAGGAGACGTTGACGGTGCGGCCGTCGACGCGGATCTTCTTCTCGCCGGTGAAGGAGGACCCCGCCGAGGCCGCGGGGCCGGTGGCATCGGCGCCGGCGTTGGCGTACTCCTCGTTGAGGACCAGGCCCGCGCCGGCCACGGTGCAGACGACGGCGATCGCGGCGGTCGCCTTGGCGAGGGTGCGGAACATGGGGGCCTCCAGCAGGCAGGGGTGGGGTACGCGTCAGGTGCTCAAGGGTCTTTCTCGGCCGGCCGGTTGTCGTCCCGGCGACTGATGAAGACTCTATGGATCCGGCAGCCCCTGATCGTCACCCTGCGGTGGACACCTGCCCGTAGCTCCCCCGGGGGACAGGCGCGCGGACTCCCGCGCGCTGCCCCGAGCCGTCAGCCCACCCGCCGGGCCCCCGCCGAGGGCACCGCCTCGAACACCCGCGGCGCCTTGAGGCCGGCCGTCGCGAAGGCCTCCTCGACCGCCTTGGTGACGGCGTCCACGTCGGCGGCCTCCACCAGGACGATCGCCGAGCCGCCGAAGCCGCCGCCGGTCATGCGGGCGCCGAGCGCGCCGGAGGCCAGGGCCGTGTCGACGACCAGGTCCAGCTCGCGGCAGGAGATCCGGAAGTCGTCGCGCAGCGAGGCGTGGCCCTCCACCAGGACGGGACCGATGGCCCGGGTGTCGCCGGACTCGAGGAGCGAGACCACCCGTTCCACCCGCTCGTCCTCCGTGACGACGTGCCGGACCAGGCGGCGCACCTCCTCCTCGTCGCCGAGGCGTTCCAGCGCGGCGTCCAGGCCGGCGTAGGGCACGTCGCGCAGGGCGTCGACGCCCAGCAGCGCGGCGCCCTTCTCGCAGCCGGCGCGGCGCTTGCCGTACTCGCCCTCGCTGTGGGAGTGCTTGACCCGGGTGTCGACGACCAGCAGGCGCATGCCCTCGGCGGCGAGGTCGAAGGGGATCTGGCGCTGGGAGAGGTCGCGGGTGTCGAGGAAGAGGGCGTGGCCCTCCTCGCAGCAGGCGGAGGCCGTCTGGTCCATGATGCCGACAGGGGCGCCGACGTAGACGTTCTCCGCGCGCTGGCACAGGCGGGCCAGCTGCCGGCCGCGCAGGCCGAGGGAGTAGAGGTCGTTCAGCGCCAGGGCGACGACGACCTCCAGGGCCGCGGAGGACGAGAGCCCCGCGCCCGAGGGGACCGTCGAGGCCAGGTGGACGTCGGCGCCGGTCAGCTCGTGGCCGGCCTCGCGCAGCGCCCAGACGACGCCCGAGGGGTACGCGGTCCAGGACTTGTCCGAGCCGGGGGCCAGGTCGGCGACGCGCAGTTCGGCGGGGCCGGCCGCGATGTCGGCCGAGTGCAGGCGCAGGATGCCGTCGTCGCGCCGGGAGACCGCCGCGACGGCCTGGTGCGGCAGGGCGAACGGCATGACGAAGCCGTCGTTGTAGTCGGTGTGCTCGCCGATGAGGTTCACCCGGCCCGGCGCCGCCCACACTCCTTCCGGCTCCGCCCCGTACAGCTCCCGGAACCGCTCGCCGACGGTCTCCGCGACAGCCTCGCCCATGCCCTGACCCCTCGCCCTTCCGGTAACTGCGGTAAGTACTAGCCCGCGCGCCGCTGCGCGAACTCCCACGCGTCCGACACGATCCCCGCGAGGTCCGCGCGGGACGGGTTCCAGCCCAGTTTCTCGCGTGCGGTGTCGGCCGACGCCACCAGGACCGCCGGGTCGCCGCCCCGGCGGGGGGCCACGACCTCGGGGACCGGGTGGCCCGTCACCCGTCGCACGGTCTCGACGACCTCGCGGACGGAGAAGCCGTTGCCGTTGCCCAGGTTGCAGATGAGGTGCTCGCCCGGAGCGGCGGCGGCCACGGCCAGCAGGTGCGCCTCGGCCAGGTCGGCGACGTGGATGTAGTCGCGTACGCAGGTGCCGTCCGGCGTCGGGTAGTCGTCGCCGAAGACGGAGATGGCCTCGCGGCGGCCCTGTGCCACCTGGAGGACCAGCGGGATGAGGTGCGACTCGGGGTCGTGGCGCTCGCCGTACTCCCCGTACGCCCCGGCGACGTTGAAGTAGCGCAGCGAGACCGCGCCCAGGCCGTGGGCCGCCGCTTCGCCGGTGATCATGTGGTCGACGGCGAGCTTGGAGGCGCCGTACGGGTTCGTGGGCTTCGTCGGCGCGGTCTCCACGATCGGGACCTGGTCCGGCTCGCCGTACGTGGCGGCCGTGGAGGAGAAGACGAGCCGCCGCACGCCCGCGCCCCGCATGGCCTCCAGCAGGGCCATGGTGCCGCCGACGTTGTTGTCCCAGTACTTCTCGGGCTTGACGACCGACTCGCCGACCTGGGAGAAGGCGGCGAAGTGCAGGACGCCGTCGAACGAGCCGTCCAGCCACTTGGCGGCGTCGCGGATGTCGCCCTCGACGAACGAGGCGCCCGCCGGAACGCCCTCGCGGAAACCCGTCGAGAGGTTGTCGAGCACGACGACCTCGTGCCCGGCCTCCACCAGATGCTGGGCGACGACGCTGCCGACATAGCCGGCCCCGCCCGTCACCAGGTACTTGCCGCTCATGAACTCGCTACCTCTCGCAGTCGCTCGGCCGCGCGCTCCGGGGGCACGTCGTTGATGAACACGTTCATGCCGGACTCGGAGCCCGCGAGGAACTTCAGCTTGCCCGACGTCCGGCGGATGGTGAAAAGCTCCAGGTGCAGCGCGAAGTCGTCCCGCGTCACACCCTCGAACTCCTCCAGCTGCCCGAACGGCGCCTGGTGCCAGGCCGCGATGTAGGGCGTCGGGGGCTCCCCCTCGCCGAAGATCCGGTCGAAGCGCCTCAAGAGTTCCAGATACACCTTGGGGAATTCTGTGCGCGCCGCCTCGTCGAGGCCGAGCAGGTCGGGCACCCGCCGCTTCGGGTAGAGGTGCACCTCGTAGGGCCAGTGCGCGGCGTACGGCACGAAGGCGGCCCAGTGCTCGCCCTCCAGGACGACCCGCTCGCCGGCCAGCTCATCCGCCAGGACGGAGTCGAACAGGTTCTCCCCGCCGGTCGCGTCCTTGTGGGCGGCGAGTGAACGGAGCATCAGGGCGGTGCGCGGGGTGGTGAACGGGTAGGCGTAGATCTGCCCGTGCGGGTGACCCAGCGTCACTCCGATCTCGGCGCCCCGGTTCTCGAAGCAGAACACCTGTTCAACGGAGGGCAGATGGGACAGCTCGGAGGTGCGGTCGGTCCAGGCGTCGAGCACGAGCCGGGCCTGCTCCTCGGTGAGGTCGGCGAACGAGGCGTCGTGGTCGGAGGTGAAGCAGACGACCTCGCAGCGGCCGGAGTCGCCTGCCAGCGAGGGGAAACGGTTCTCGAAGACCACGACGTCGTACGAGGAGTCGGGGATCTCGCTCAGCCGCTCGCCCGAGGACGGGCACAGCGGGCACTGGTCGGCCGGCGGGTGGTAGGTGCGGCCCTGGCGGTGCGAGGCGACGGCGACCGAGTCGCCGAGCAGCGGGTCGCGGCGGATCTCGGAGGTGGTGACGGTCCGCTCCAGCGGACGGCGGTCCACGGCGTCGCGGACGGTGTCGTCCCGCAGGTCGTAGTAGACCAGCTCGCGGCCGTCGGCCAGCCGGGTCGAGGTCTTCTTCACTGCCGCTCTCCTCTGCACCCACCCGTGACGGTCACCAAGGACACCCGTCAATCACCGAACACAATCAAACATAACACATCACAACTCACCAACCCCGCCACCGCGACCCCCGTTCATCACAATCAAACAAAGTTCATCACCAGAAGTGTTCAATTACTGAACGCGGAGGCGTAGGTTCCGCTCCGGATCAGTTCGCGAACGAAGCGAGTGCTTAATGCAAACCCCCACAAGCTCCACTTACCTAGCCGCAGAGCTTCGACTCCCCACCAACTGGCTCGACTACACGATCCTCGGGATCTACTTCGTGGTGGTCCTGGGCATCGGCTTCGCCGCCCGGCGTTCGGTCAGGACCAGCCTGGACTTCTTCCTGTCCGGCCGCTCCCTGCCCGCCTGGGTCACCGGCCTCGCCTTCGTCGCGGCCAACCTGGGCGCCACCGAGATCCTCGGCATGGCCGCCAACAGCGCCCAGTACGGCGTCTACACGACCCACTGGTACTGGATCGGCGCCATCCCGGCGATGGTCTTCCTCGGCCTGGTGATGATGCCGTTCTACTACGGCTCCAAGGTCCGCTCGGTCCCGGAGTTCCTGCTCCTGCGCTTCGACAAGGCCTCCCATCTGCTCAGTTCGGCCCTGTTCGCGGTCGCCGCCATCCTGATCGCCGGTGTGAACCTCTACGCCCTCGCGATCGTCGTCGAGGCGCTGCTCGGCTGGCCGGAGTGGGTGGCCATCGTGGTGGCGGGCTTCTTCGTCCTGGCGTACATCACCCTGGGCGGCCTCTCCTCGGCCATCTACAACGAGGTCCTCCAGTTCTTCGTGATTCTGGCGGGCCTCATCCCGATCACCATCCTGGGCCTGAAGAAGGTCGGCGGCTGGGACGGCCTGTCCGACTCGCTCTCCAAGTCCCACGGCTCCGACTTCATGACGGCGTGGGGCGGCACGGGCATCGGCAGTGACAACCCGCTGGGCGCCAACTGGCTGACCATCGTCCTCGGCCTCGGCTTCGTCCTCTCCTTCGGCTACTGGACGACGAACTTCGCCGAGGTGCAGCGCGCCCTGTCCGCAAAGAACCTCTCGGCGGCCCAGCGCACGCCGCTGATCGCGGCCTTCCCGAAGATCTTCATCGTCTTCGTCGTCATGATCCCGGGCCTGGTCGCCGCCGTCCTGGTCCCGAAGATCGGCACGCCCGGCTCGGACCTCCAGTACAACGACGCGATCCCGTACCTGATGCAGCAACTGCTGCCCAACGGTGTCCTGGGCATCGCGGTGACCGGTCTGCTGGCCGCCTTCATGGCCGGCATGGCGGCCAACATCTCCTCCTTCAACACCGTCTTCACCACCGACATCTGGCAGAAGTACGTGAAGAAGGACCGCCCGGACGACTACTACGTCCGCTTCGGCCGTCTGATCACGGTGATCGGCGTCCTCGCCTCGATCGGCACGGCCTTCCTGGCCTCGTCGTTCTCGAACATCATGAGCTACCTCCAGACGCTCTTCTCCTTCTTCAACGTGCCGATGTTCGTGGTCTTCATCATCGGCATGTTCTGGAAGCGGGCGTCCATGAAGTCCGGCTTCTGGGGTCTGATCGCGGGCACGACCGCCGCGATGGTGAACTACTTCGTCATCTACAAGCAGGGCATCATCGACATCCCCTCCGACCAGGGCGCCAACTTCGTCTCCGCGATCGCGGGCTTCGTCGCCGGTGCGGTGGTCATGGTCGCCGTGTCCCTGTTCACGGCCCCCAAGCCCACCACCGAACTCCAGGGCCTGGTCTACGGCACCACCTCCCCCGGCATGGCGGAGGCGCCCGCCAAGGGCGACGACGCCTGGTACCGCAAGCCGGCGCTGCTGGGCTGGGGGGCGGTCGTCCTGGCCGCCGCCTGCTACATCCCGTTCTCGTTCTGATCGCGGGAGGATTGAGAGAGCATGTCTGATTCCTACTCCGACAAGAACCTGCAGGACGAGGTCTCCGAGCTGGAGACCAAGTCCGTCACCGCCGCGCGGCTGTTCGACATCCGGCGGATCATCGGCGGGCTGTTCGTGATCTACGGCGTCATCGTGACGATCGCGGGGTTCGTGGCGTCCGACGACGACATCGACAAGGCGCAGGGGGTGAACATCAACCTGTGGACCGGGGTGGGGATGCTGGTTCTGGGGGTCTTCTTCCTGGCCTGGCTGAAGCTGCGGCCCACGGCCCCGCCGACGCCTCCGCTGGAGGAGGCCGCCGGCGAGGAGTGACGGAGCGGTTCTGACGCCGGGCGGATGGTCCGGCGTTGCCCGTGCCCCGGGGCGGGTGCGGGCGCGGGGTGGGTGACGCGGGGCCGGCGCGTGCCGGGTGCCGCTGCGCCCACCCGTGCCGCCATGGGGGGCACCCCCTCTGGGGGAGGCACGACTGCCCGCAGCTGGGGACCCACCCACAACGCACCGCGCTACGCGCACCCCCACCGAACCCGTACAGGCGCCGCAGGCATCCGCACCGCCCCCCGATCAACCGCCGGAGGCACCCGCCCGGTCCAGCAACCCCGTTCGCGCCGCCAGAGCGGCGGCCTCCAGGCGGGAGCCGACCCCCAGCTTCATCAGCACGCGCTGGACGTGCGTGCGGGCCGTGGACGGGGCGATGCCCATGCCCGCCGCGATCAGGCGGGTGTCCTCGCCGTCCGCGACCCGTACCAGCACCTCCACCTCCCGCGGGGTCAGCATCTGCAGCAGCCGCTGTCCCTCGTCGTCGGGCTGGGCCGCCGGGTTCAGCAACTCGCCGAAGGCCCCCTGCAGCAACGCCGGCGCCACCGCCGCCTCCCCGGCCCGCGCCTTCATGATCGCCCGCTCGACGCCCTCTATGCGCTCGTCGTGCCGTACGTACCCCGACGCCCCCGACGCGAACGCCGCCGCGATGCCGCGCGGGCTCGGCACCGGGCCCAGCACCAGGACCGCCACCTGCGGACGCTCCCGCTTGATCCGCGCCACCGGATCGAAGATCCCCGGCTCGGCCGGTGCCGCGGTCCCCAGCAGGCAGACCTCGGGCGCCCTGCTGATCACCAGCTCCGCCGCACCCGCGGCCGGTGCCGCCGCGGCCAGCACCCGGTGCCCCCGCAGCTTCAGCGCCGAGGCCAGCGCCTCGGCGTGCAATCGGTGATCGTCGACCACCATGAGCCGTACTCCCATGGAGCAACCCCCCAGTCACCCTGTCCCACCCCGGCATGCCCCCGGCATGTCCCCGGAAGCTACACGCTGGGCCGCCCGCGCGCTGCCCCTACCGGCGAGAACCGCCCCGGAGCAACCGAAATCCCCCGGCGACGCGGCCGGCCCCGCCCCCTGAACGGGGACGGGGCCGGAACGCTCACCCGTGCGAGGGCGACGGTGTCAGCCGCTGGTGCCGAACCCGATCGCCAGGTACTCCTTGTCGTCCGCGCTGGACGGCTTGCTGGCGTACACCTGCGACATGTACAGGTGCCCCTGCGAGTAGAGGAGCTCCGAGTAGTCCGGCGACATGCTGGACTCCACGTCGCGCACCGCCTCCGTCGCCGGGTTCTCCAGCAGCGTCGTCTGCTTGAACGTGGCGCCGTCGATGCTCACGACCTGGCCGCCCTTGTCGTACGGCGGGCGCTTGTAGGCGATCACGTTGCCGCCGTCCATGCGCAGCGGGGTGATCGTGTAGTCGTCGCCGGAGTCCGCGCGCTGGCCGGTCTGCTTGCCGGTGGTCAGGTCGAAGGCGACGACCTCGTTGGCCCGGCTGTACGACTCGCCGCTGCCCTCGTGCTCCTCGGTGGCGATGTAGAGCTTGCCGTTGCCTGCCGCGAGGCCCTTGCAGCTCTCGGGCTTGGTGATGCTGTCGCAGCGGGCCGCGTACTGGTCGCCGGGCGCCGAGATGCGGGTGAGCAGCTTGCCGGTCTTGTTGTCGATGGAGAAGAAGTCCGAGATGCCGCTGCCGTCACCGGCGGAGTCGCCGACGTCGGCGGCCACGACCAGCGGGTTCGTCGACGCGATGCCCGCGTACTCGATGCCCTTGGCCATCTTGTACTCCGAGATCACCTTCCCGCTCTTCGGGTCGATGGTCTGGATGTGCAGCTCCCGGGCGTCGTAGGAGCCGCACTTGCGCACCGCGACCAGCTTCTCGCCGCCGCCGTAGCCCGCGTCGTAGCAGGTGTCGGTCGTCTTCGGGGACCAGAGGATGTCGCCCTTGGCGATGTCGAAGGCGACTCCGCCGTCGCTGCTGCCCGCGGCGACGGTGTCACCGCTGATCGTGACGTTGTCGAAGGAGATCGGTCCCTCGCCCGCGGTCTTGGTCCACACCTTCTTCCCGGCGTCCAGGTCGAGGACGGCGACCTGGGTGCAGCCGTGCGAGGGCTGCGCCTTGGTCGGCATGGCGGGCTGGTGGACGATCACCGTCTTGTTGTCGTCGGTGACGTGCGGGGTGACGGCGCAGACGGGGCCGTCCAGCTTGACCGACCACTTCTTGCCGCCCTTGTCGAGGTCGTAGCCGACGACCTCGGCGATGCCGCTCTTGGCGTACACCTTGTCGGTGAGCCACGAGCCGGAGACGACGACGCTGTCGTCGTCCTTGGGCACCGCGGGCATGGGGACCTGGAAGAGCACCTTGGCGGCGGGGTCGGCGGGCGCCTTCTCCTTGGCGCCGGAGGACTTGCCGCCGTCGCCGCCCTTCTGGTCCGTACCGCCGTCACCGCCCTTGCCGCCGCTGGAGCCCGCGGTGTCCTTCTTGTCGTCGTCCTTGCCGGAGGAACCGGCGTACCAGACCCCGCCGCCGATGATCAGCGCGATCGCGACGACGGCCGCGACGATGATCGCGACCTGCGCGTTGATCTTCCGGCCGCCACCGCCCGGGCCGCCCGCGGCCTGGGGCTGCATGGGCATGGTCTGAGGCTGGTAGCCGGGCTGGTAGCCGTAGCCGGGCTGCCCCGGCTGGGCGGGCTGCCCCGGCTGGCCGTAGGGCGGCGTCGGCTGCCCGTACGCTCCGGGCTGCCCCGGCTGCTGGCCGGGGTAGCCGTAGCCCGGCTGGGGCTGCGGCGGCGTCTGCGGGTAGCCGTAGCCCGGCTGCTGGGGCGGCGGTCCGGCGGGCGGGGCCGGCGGAGCCGCGGGGGTCTGCGGCGGGGTCTGCGGGGCCGTCCCCGGCGTCTGCGGGTAGCCGTAGCCCGGCTCGGGAGCCTTGCCCAGGTCGGGTCCGGAGGGCGGCGTGGGCGGCTGCTGCGGCGGCTGGTTCTGCGGCGGGCCGAAGCCGCCGCCCTGCGGGGGCTGGTTGGGCGGCGGGGGCGGCGGCTGGGTCATGACGTGAGCACCTCGGAGAGCGGAGACGACGGGGACGGAACGGGCCGCGCGAGCGTGCCCGGGGAAGCGGCCGGAGAAGAGGTCACTTGCCGTAGGCGAGCATCAACTTCTCCTTCGACTCGTCGTTTCCGTTCAGACGGGTGGTGGAGATGAAGAACCGCCCGTCGACCCAGTCGATGTCCTTGGAGTAGAAGCCGTTCTCGATGTCCGCGACGCCCTGCGGGTTCTGCAGGAGCTTGGCCGGCTTGTGGCTGCTGCCGCCGGTCGGGATGGACACGACCTGGCCGCCGGCGTCGTAGGACGGCTGGACGTAGGCGATGAGCTGGTCGCCCTCGACCTTCATCGGCGTCATCGACTCGTCCACCGGGGACTTGGTGCGCCACTTCTCCTTGCCGGTGACGATGTCGATCGCGACGATCTCGTTGGCGCCGCTGGTCGCCTCGGTCGGCAGGTAGAGGGTGCTGCCGGCGACGGCCACGCCCGAGCAGCCCTGGAGGTCGCGTTCGAGGATGGCCCAGCCGCACTCGGGGGCGAAGTCCTCGTCGACGCCGACCTGTTCCTGGACCTTGCCGCCGGCGGTGAAGCTGGAGATGTTCCAGACCTTCTTGTCCTCGTTGGTGGCGTAGATCACGAGCGGGTCGACGGAGTAGGCGCGGGCGATCCGCCAGCCCTTCTCGTACTTGTAGGTCCACAGGACCTTGCCGGTCTTCGGGTCGAGGCCCTGGAGCTCGTCGTGCGCGTTGTCGCCGCCGGCGCCGCAGGAGGCGACCTGGACGAGCTTCTTCGCGCTGCCCGCGAACCCGGCGGGGAAGCAGGCGTCGCCGTACTTCTTCTTCTCGTAGAGCTTCTTGCCGCTCTTGACGTCGTAGGCGGTGCCGGACTGGGAGCGGCCGACCATCATGACGTCGCCGCTGAGCGAGAGTTCGAGGGAGAGCGTGGAGTCGAAGAGGTCACCTTCGGCGACCTTCTCCGACCAGCCCTTCGCGCCGGTGGCGAGGTCGATCTCCTGGAGCTGATTGCACTTCGCGCGGTCGCTGGAGCCGCTCATGTAGGCGACGACGATCTTGTCGGCGGCCGTCTTCTCCGGGGTGACCGAGCAGATCTTCTCCGGGAACGTGACCGGCTCCCAGGTGGGCTTGCCGTCACCGACGTTGTAGGCGAAGACCTGCTTGTACGCCGCCTTCACCGCGGCCTTGTCGGTGATCCACATTCCGTCGGCATCGGCGCCGGAACCGGGGGCGTCGGGGGCCTCCTTGTACCAGAGCACCTCGGACTCGCCCGCCTGGCGGCCCTCGTTGAGGTTCTCGGGGTCCTCGCCGCCGTCGCCGCCGCCGTCACCGGGGTCGACCGGGGCGCCGCCCTTGGAGCCGGAGGGCTTGGGGTCGTCGCTCTTGGAGGCGACGGGCTTCTTGTCCTTGTCGTCACCGCCGCTCGCGGTGACCGCCCACACGCTGCCGCCGATGACGAGCAGGGCCGCGACGGCGGCGCCGATCGCGAGGGCGGGCTTGCCCTTGAAGGGGTTGCGGGACCCGGGGCCGCCGGGCGGCGGGGTGCCGGGCGGGCCGGGGTACTGCTGCTGCGGATAGCCGTAGCCGGGCTGCTGGCCGTACGGCCCCGGCTGCTGCGGCTGGGCGTACGGGCCGGAGTTGTACGGTCCCGGCTGTGCGTACGGCCCCGGCTGACCGGGCTGGCCCGGCTGCTGCGGATAGCCGTACCCCGGCTGCTGCGGCGGCGGGCCGGGCGGCGGCCCCTGCGGGGGCGGCGGGGTCGGTGCCCCGAAGCCTCCCGGAGGCGGGTCCTGCGGTGCTCCGAAGCCACCCGGCTGCGGCGGCTGATTCGGCGGCTGGCTCATCAGCGCGTTCCCCCTTATTGCTTACTCACTGATTTTTAGCCACGCCCCGGGTCACGCGCTGGCCCCGGAGTCGTCAAAGGCGATCGTTCGAACTGCCTCGGACCGTGCTGGGACAGTCCTCGGACGGCCTTTCTATCACCCGCGGCCAACCCCCCACCGGGCCGCGTCCGCCCCTGTTCCCAAGGGAGGACCGGCCCGTGATGCCACTGTTACGAGCCTTCACGCCCCCTTTACACCCCACGCGCCCCCCGCACGCAGGGCTCAGGCGTCCTCCGCCAGTTCCAGCCAGCGCATCTCCAGCTCGTCGCGCTGCCCCGTCAGCTCGCGCAGCTCGGCGTCCAGTTCGGCCACCTTCGCGAAGTCCGTGGCGTTCTCGGCGATCCGCGCGTGCAGCTTGGTCTCCTTCTCGGAGACCTTGTCCAGCTGCCGTTCGATCTTCTGGAGCTCCTTCTTGGCGGCGCGCACGTCGGCGGCGCTCTTCTCGGGCACGGCGGCGGCGGGCTTGGCCGCCACGGCCGGGGCGCTCGACGCGGCGGCCTCCTCCATGCGCCGACGCCGCTCCAGGTACTCGTCGATGCCGCGCGGCAGCATGCGCAGCGCGCCGTCGCCGAGCAGGGCGAAGACCCGGTCGGTGGTGCGCTCGACGAAGAACCGGTCGTGGGAGATGACGATCATCGAGCCGGGCCAGCCGTCGAGGACGTCCTCCAGCTGGGTCAGGGTCTCGATGTCGAGGTCGTTGGTGGGCTCGTCGAGGAAGAGGACGTTGGGCTCGTCCATGAGGAGCCGCAGCAGCTGCAGCCGCCGCCGCTCACCGCCGGACAGGTCGCCGACCGGCGTCCACTGCTTCTCCTTGCCGAAGCCGAAGGTCTCGCACAGCTGCCCGGCCGTCATCTCCCGGCCCTTGCCGAGGTCGACGCGCTCGCGCACGCGCTGCACGGCCTCCAGCACCCGCCAGTCCGGGTCCAGCTCGGCGACCTCCTGCGACAGGTACGCCAGCTTGACGGTCCTGCCGACCCGCACCTGCCCGCCGACGGGCTGCCGCTCGCCCTCGCTGTACGCGGCCTCCGCCATGGCCCGCAGCAGGGAGGTCTTGCCGGCGCCGTTGACACCGACCAGGCCGATGCGGTCGCCGGGGCCGAGCTGCCAGGTGACGTGCTTGAGCAGCACCTTGGGGCCGGCCTGGACGGTGACGTCCTCCAGGTCGAACACGGTCTTGCCGAGCCGGGACGAGGCGAACTTCATCAGTTCGCTGCTGTCGCGGGGCGGGGGCACGTCGGCGATCAGCTCGTTGGCGGCCTCGACGCGGAAGCGCGGCTTGGAGGTGCGGGCGGGGGCGCCGCGCCTGAGCCAGGCCAGCTCCTTCCTGACCAGGTTCTGCCGCTTGGTCTCCTCGGTGGCGGCGATGCGCTCGCGCTCGGCGCGGGCGAAGACGTAGTCGGAGTAGCCGCCCTCGTACTCGTACACGTCGCCGCGCTGCACGTCCCACATGCGGGTGCATACCTGGTCGAGGAACCACCGGTCGTGGGTGACGCACACGAGGGCCGAGCGCCGCTCCCGAAGGTGCCCCGCGAGCCAGGCGATGCCCTCGACGTCCAGGTGGTTGGTGGGCTCGTCGAGGACGATCAGGTCCTGTTCCTCGATAAGCAGCTTGGCCAGCGCGATCCGGCGCCGCTCACCGCCGGAGAGCGGCCCGATGACCGTGTCGAGCCCCTGCGGGAACCCCGGCATGTCGAGCCCGCCGAACAGCCCGGTCAGCACGTCGCGGATCTTGGCGCTGCCCGCCCACTCGTGGTCGGCCATGTCGCCGATGACCTCGTGCCGGACGGTGGCGGCGGGGTCGAGGGAGTCGTGCTGGGTGAGCACGCCGAGCCGCAGCCCGCCGGAGTGGGTGACCCGCCCGGTGTCGGGCTCCTCCAGTCTGGCCAGCATCCGGATCATGGTCGTCTTGCCGTCGCCGTTGCGCCCGACGACACCGATGCGGTCCCCTTCGGAGACGCCGAGGGACACGCCGTCGAGGAGTGCACGGGTGCCGTACACCTTGCTGACGTTCTCGACATTGACCAGATTGACGGCCATTTCTCTCCTGCCTGGGGGATCGCTCGACCCTCCAGGGTAGTCCGGCCGCCGTGAGCCTCAGTCCAGGACCGTGGCTCCCGCCGCCGCCCCCACCGCCGTACGCACGTCCCGGCACGTCCCCGACGCCCGCAGTACCCCCGCGATGTCGGAGGCGGACCCGGCGTCGGTCGCGAGGAAGGCCGTGGTCGGCCCCGAGCCCGAGACCAGGGCGGCCAGTGCGCCCGCCGCCCGGCCCGCCGCGAGGGTGTCGGACAGCTCGGGGAAGAGGGAGAGCGCGGCGGGCTGCAGGTCGTTGGTGACGGCGACGGCTAGCGCGGCGGCGTCGCCCTTGGCCAGGGCGTCGAGCACGGCCTGGTCGGCGGCCGGCCCGGGGATGTCCAGGCCCTCCGCCAGCCGGTCGAACTCGCGGAAGACGGCCGGCGTCGACAGTCCGCGGGCGGCCAGCGCGAACACCCAGTGGAAGTCGCCCCCCACCTCCAGCTCCGTCAGCCGTTCCCCCCGCCCGGTGCCCAGCGCCGCCCCGCCGACCAGGCTGAACGGCACGTCGCTGCCGAGCTCGGCGCAGATCTCCAGCAGCTCCTCGCGGCCGGCGCCGGTGCCCCACAGGGCGTCGCAGGCCAGCAGCGCGCCCGCGCCGTCGGCGCTGCCGCCCGCCATGCCGCCGGCGACGGGGATGTCCTTGGCGATGTGGAGGTGGACGTCGGGTTCCCGGCCGTACCGGTCGGCGAGGGCGAGGGCCGCGCGGGCGGCGAGGTTGGTGCGGTCCAGGGGGACCTGGCCGGCGTCCGGGCCCTCGCAGGTGACGCGGAGCCCGTCGGCGGCCGGGGTCGCGGTGATCTCGTCGTACAGGGAGACGGCGAGGAAGACGTTGGCGAGGTCGTGGAAGCCGTCGGGGCGGGCGGCGCCGACCGCGAGCTGCACGTTGACCTTGGCGGGGACGCGGACCGTCACGCTCACGTGCTCGTCACTCCCTACTGCTTGTGCTCGGCGATACGCGCGAACTCTTCCACGGTCAGCGCCTCTCCGCGCGCCTGCGGCGACACGCCCGCGCCGACGAGGGCGGCCTCGGCGGCGGCGGCCGACCCCGCCCACCCGGCGAGCGCGGCCCGCAGGGTCTTGCGGCGCTGGGCGAACGCGGCGTCGACGACGGCGAAGACCTCGCGCCGGGACGCGGTGGTCTTCAGCGGGTCGGTACGCCGGACGAGGGACACCAGCCCGCTGTCGACGTTCGGCGCGGGCCAGAAGACGTTGCGGCCGATGGCGCCCGCCCGCTTGATCTCGGCGTACCAGTTGGCCTTCACGGACGGCACCCCGTACACCTTCGAGCCCGGTCCGGCGGCGAGCCGGTCGGCGACCTCGGACTGGACCATGACGAGGGTCCGCTCGATGCTCGGGAAGGTCTCCAGCATGTGGAGGAGGACGGGGACCGCGACGTTGTACGGCAGGTTCGCGACCAGCGCGGTCGGCGCCGGTCCCGGCAGTTCGGTCACCTGCATCGCGTCGGAGTGCACGAGCGCGAACCGGTCGGCGCGCTCCGGCATGCGGGCGGCGACGGTGGCGGGCAGCGCGGCGGCGAGGACGTCGTCGATCTCGACGGCGGTGACCCGGTCGGCGGCCTCCAGGAGGGCCAGGGTGAGCGAGCCGAGACCCGGTCCCACCTCGACCACCACGTCGTCGGGGCGTACCTCGGCGGTGCGGACGATTCGGCGGACCGTGTTCGCGTCGATGACGAAGTTCTGGCCGCGCTGCTTGGTGGGGCGCACGCCGAGCGCGGCCGCGAGTTCGCGGACGTCGGCGGGCCCCAGGAGGGCGTCGGGGGTGGGGCTGCTCACCCCGCAAGGGTAGCCGGGGCCACGCGGGCCTCATGCCCGCAGCCGGGCACCGAGGGCGTCCGCCTCGCGTCCACAGCGGGCGCGGACAGGCCTCACCCACACGGGAGGGTGCCGCGGACGGCCTCACCCACGCAGCCGGGCGCAGCGGGCGCCCGCACCCGTGCGGCCGGGCGCCACCGAAACCCTCAGCCCCGCCGCCGGGCGCCACGGATGGCCTCGCGCCCGCAGCGGAACGACGGCCCCGCCCCGGACGAGGCGCTGCGGGCAACCTCGCGAGCACCGGCCGAGCGCCACGGACGGCGTCGTCCACGCGGCCGGGCACCACGAAAACCCTGCGCCCCGCAGCCAGGCACCGCGGACAGCCGCATACCCGCAACCCGGCCGGACGGCCTCACACCCCCGGGCCGGCACCGCGGGCGGCCTCAGCCGCGCAGCCGGGCGCCACCGAAACCCTCAGCCCCGCCGCCGGGCACCACGGATGGCCTCGCGCCCGCAGCGGAACGACGGCCCCGCCCCGGACGAGGCGCTGCGGGCAACCTCGCGAGCACCGGCCGAGCGCCACGGACGG
>NZ_JBIVPJ010000014.1:155874-223403 GCF_044754585.1 Streptomyces sp. NPDC093065
CAGCCGCATACCCGCAACCCGGCCGGACGGCCTCACACCCCCGGGCCGGCACCGCGGGCGGCCTCAGCCGCGCAGCCGGGCGCCACCGAAACCCTCTGCCCCGCCGCCGGGCGCCACGGATGGCCTCGCGCCCGCAGCGGAACGACGGCCCCGCCCCGGACGAGGCGCTGCGGGCAACCTCGCAAGCACCGGCCGAGCGCCACGGACGGCGTCGTCCACGCGGCCGGGCACCACGGGAAACCTGCGCCCCCGCAGCCAGGCACCGCGGACAGCCGCATACCCGCAACCCGGCCGGACGGCCTCACACCCCGGGCCGGCACCGCGGGCGGCCTCAGCCGCGCAGCCGGGCGCCGCAGTGTGGCCAGGCGCTGGTGCCGCTGCTGACGTACAGCTTCTGTGCCCGGTACGTCTGCTCCGCGGCCGACGCGTCCTGGGGGCGGCCTGCGCCGCCGAGGGCGTGCCAGGTACCGGTGTCGAACTGGTAGAGCCCGCCGTACGTCCCCGACGGGTCGACGGCGTCCGGGCGGCCCCCGGACTCGCAGGCGGCCAGGGCCTGCCAGTTCAGGCGGTCGGCGCCGTGGACGGAGGCCGGCCGGGGCCGGGTGCCGACCCGCACGATGCGCGGACTGGGCTCGCGCACCACCTCGGTGCCGAGGCGGCGCGGCTTCTGCCGGACGCCGTTGACGGTGCGCAGGGCGTAGGTGGTGCGGCGCAGTCCGGGCCGGCCCGCCTGCTCGACGACCTCGGTTCCCCGGTAGAGGGTGGCGTCCTCGTCCCGGCGCTCGCCGAAGGGGATCGGGTCCTCGCGGACCTCCCGGGACCCGGTGATCCGCAGCACCGTGACGGTCTGCCCGTCGCGCGGGAAGCCGGCCGCGGGGACGGACGTGGTGTCCTCGCCGCGCAGGGTGACGCCGGCCTCCTCGACGACCTCCCCGACGGTCGCGGCGTTGGTGCGGACGGTGCGGGTCCGGCCGTCCGCCATGACGGTCACCACCCGCTCGGTGCGCACCACCAGGGCGAGGCCCTCGCGGCCGATGCGCCGGGAGGGCTCGGTGGACAGGTACGCGCCCTGGGTCCGTACGCCGAGCCCGCGCAGCGCCCCCTCCACCGTCTCCGCGGTCGTCCACACCTGGCGCCGGTGGCCGTCGAGGGTGAGCAGCACGGGCCGCCCGTACTGGACGGTGACGTCCTCGCCGCTGGTCAGCGGGGTGCCGGGGGCCGGTGCGACGACGTCGTGGGCGCCCACCTGGACGCCTTGCTCGGCGAGCAGTTCGGTCACGTCGTCGGCGAAGGTGTGCAGGGTGCGCGGGGTGCCGTCGACGGTCAGCTCGACGGCCTTGTCCTTGGCGACGAAGGCGGTGGTGCCGCCGGCGAGGAAGGCCACGACCAGCGCCCGCGGCAGCAGCCGGCGCAGGGAGGTGTCCGCGCGCCCCGCACACCGCGCCCGGCGCCGGCGCTCGGCCCGCCCGTCAACCGGCGCGCGGACCGCCTGCGCCTGCCGGGCCTGCGGTGCGGTGCCCTGCCGGGGCAGTGCGGGCGCGGTCGGCTCGTGGACGGGCGGCGCGGGCCGGTACGTGTCGCCGTACGGCAGGGTCGGCGCGCTGTGCACGTCGTACGGTGCGAGGTACTCGTACGCCTCTGCTGGCTCGGACTGCGTTCTGCTCACACCGACACGCTCCAGGGGTCCGGATCGGGCCCCCAGAACCTAGCGGAGGGCCGGTCACTCTCCAAAGCGACGCGGCTACGCTGCGTGTCAGTAACCGAAGGCGCGGGCCGTGTTGGCGGCGAGGGCGGTCGCCAGGGCGTCCTCGCCGACGCCCCGTACGTCCGCCATGGCACGCACCGTGACCGGCACCAGGTAGGGCGCGTTCGGCCGCCCCCGGTAGGGCACCGGTGTCAGGAACGGCGCGTCGGTCTCCACCAGGACCAGCTCCGCCGGGGCCACGGCGAGGGCGTCGCGCAGGTTCTGGGCGTTCTTGAAGGTGACGTTGCCGGCGAAGGACATGTAGTAGCCGGCGCGGGCGCAGACCCCGGCCATCTCGGCGTCGCCGGAGTAGCAGTGGAAGACGGTGCGCTCGGGGGCGCCCTCCTCCTTGAGGACGCGCAGGACGTCGGCGTGGGCGTCGCGGTCGTGGATGACGAGGGTCTTGCCGTGCCGCTTGGCGATCTCGATGTGGGCGCGGAAGGAACGCTCCTGCGCTTCCTTGCCCTCCGGGCCGGTGCGGAAGTGGTCAAGACCCGTCTCGCCGACGCCCTTGACCTGCGGGAGCGCCGCGAGCCGGTCGATCTCCGCGAGGGCGTCGTCGAGCGCCGCGTCACCGCCGGCCCGCCGTGCGCCCTGCCTCGACCAGCCGTCGGGGTCGCCGTGCACGATGCGCGGCGCCTCGTTGGGGTGCAGGGCGACAGTGGCGTGGACGGCGTCGTGCGCCGCCGCGGTCTCGGCCGCCCAGCGGGACCCGGCGAGGTCGCAGCCGACCTGGACGACGGTCGTGACGCCGACCGAGGCGGCCTTGGCGAGCGCCTCGTCCACCGTGCCGGACTGCATGTCCAGGTGGGTGTGCGAGTCGGCGACCGGCACCCGCAGGGGCTCGGGGAGCGGGGGCGCGGCGTCCTTGTCGGAGCGGCCCGGGGCGTTCGAAGGCATGCCTCGATCCTACGAAAGCCCCCGTCCGCTGCCGCGAGGCCGGTCAGCTCGCCCTGCGGTGCAGGTGGAGGGCGTGCAGCAGGTCGGTCAGGTGCCACGGCCGGTGCCCGGCGCCGAGCCCCGGCGCCCCCGGTCCGGGCGCCTCGGGCACCTGCGGCGACCGCGGCACCAGGGGCACCTCCAGCGGTCCGGCCGGCGGCACGCGGCGCGCCCCGTGGGTGGTGCCGCGCACCGAGGCGACCCGGCCCGGGCGCATGATCCGTACGACGTGGTTGTCGCAGGTGGCACAGGCCGGCCGGGTCAGCGGAGAGGGCACGACGTGGCCGTCCACCACATAGAGCACGAACTCGTGGCCGTCGGCGTCCGTGTGGTGCTCGATCTCGAACGACTGCTCCCAGCCGTGCCCGCAGCGCATGCAGGCGAAGGAGTACGACTCGTGGACGACGGCGGTGGCACCGGTACGCGCTCCGGTCCGCACGGTGCTCTCACTCATGCTCATCCCGGCTCCTTCGGTTCGTTCCGCTCCTTCTTCCAGTGGACTCCTCCACCAGCCGGAAAGCACCAGGCAGTGCCGAGTATTTGAGCCGATTTGGGGTGCCCTTGGCGGGAGCGCCCGCAAGGTCAGCGCCGGGTCAAGAGCAGGGCGCCCCGGGTCAAGCCGAGCCCTTCAGATCCCCGCGTTCCTCGCCGTGTTCTTCTCCGCGTTCTTCGCGGCCACGACCGCGTCGAACACCTCCCGCTTGGGCACGCCCACCTGGGCGGCGACCGCCGCGATCGCCTCCTTGCGCCGCTCCCCCGCCTCCTCGCGCACCCGCACCCGGCGCACCAGCTCCCCGGCGTCGATCTCCTCGGCGCCCTTGTCCGGCGCCCCCTCGACGACGACGGTGATCTCGCCCCGCACCCCTTCACCGGCCCACGCGGCCAGCTCGCCCAGTCCGCCCCGCCTGACCTCCTCGTACGTCTTGGTCAGCTCCCGGCAGACGGCGGCCCGCCGGTCGGTGCCGAAGACCTCGGCCATGGCGGCGAGGGTGTCGTCGAGACGGTGCGGGGCCTCGAAGTAGACGAGGGTCCGGCGCTCCTCGGCGACCTCGCGCAGCCGGGTCAGCCGCTCGCCGGCCTTGCGCGGCAGGAAGCCCTCGAAGCAGAACCGGTCGACGGGCAGCCCCGACAGGGCGAGCGCGGTGAGCACGGCGGACGGCCCGGGGACGGCGGTGACGCGCACGCCGCGCTCGACGGCGGCGGCGACCAGCCGGTACCCGGGGTCGGACACCGACGGCATCCCGGCGTCGGTGACCAGCAGCACCCGTGCCCCGCCGGCCAGCTCCTCCACCAGCTCGGGCGTACGGGCGGACTCGTTGCCCTCGAAGTACGACACGACACGCCCCGCGGGTGCGACGCCGAGCGCCTGGGTGAGCCGGCGCAGCCGCCGGGTGTCCTCGGCGGCGACGACGTCCGCGCCGGCCAGTTCCGCGGCGAGCCGGGGCGGGGCGTCCTGGACGTCGCCGATGGGGGTGCCCGCGAGTACAAGGGTTCCAGTCACTCCCCCATCCTCCCAGCCCTCCCGGAAGGGGGACGTATCCGCACCCGGGAGGCCCATGCGCGGGACGTGCACAGCGCGGTTCCCTACGATGGCGCGGTGACCAGTACCGCGTCCTCCACGGACACCCGGCAGGGCCAGGCCCCGCACGACGAGCGGCCCACCTGGCAGCAGCGGCTGCGCCGTTTCGGCTACACGGCGGGGCCCGCGGCCGACGACGTCCGCGACCGGCTGGTGCCGCCGTACACGAGCCCGAGTCCGCGCCTGTGGGCCTTCCTGGGCCTGTCGAAACCGCTCACCGACCGGATCGTCCGCTGGTCGGCGTGGGGTGGGCCGCTGCTGGTGGCGCTGCTCGCGGGCGTGCTGCGGTTCTGGAACCTCGGCAGCCCGAAGGCGGTGATATTCGACGAGACGTACTACGCCAAGGACGCGTGGGCGCTGATCCACCGCGGTTTCGAGGTCAACTGGGACAAGAACGCCAACGACCTGATCCTCAACTCCGGCGGCGACGTCCCGATCCCGGCCGACGCGGCGTACGTCGTGCACCCGCCGGTCGGCAAGTACGTCATCGGCCTCGGCGAGCTGCTGTTCGGCTTCGACCCGTTCGGCTGGCGCTTCATGACGGCGCTGCTCGGCACCCTCTCGGTGCTGCTGCTGTGCCGGATCGGCCGCCGCCTGTTCCGCTCGACCTTCCTCGGCTGTCTGGCGGGCGCCCTGATGGCGCTGGACGGCCTGCACTTCGTGATGAGCCGCACCGCGCTGCTGGACAGCGTGCTGATGTTCTTCGTGCTGGCCGCCTTCGGCTGCCTGGTCGTCGACCGCGACAGAGCGCGCGCCCGGCTCGCCGCCGCCCTCCCGGTGGACGAGGACGGCCGGGTCCGCCCCGACGCGCACGTCGCGGAGACCCTCCGCCTCGGGTGGCGCCCCTGGCGCCTGGCGGCGGGCCTGATGCTGGGCCTGGCGGCGGCCACCAAGTGGAACGGCCTGTACATCATGGCGGCGTTCTGCGTGATGGCCGTGCTGTGGGACGTGGGCTCCCGCCGCGTAGCCGGCGCCCACCGCCCCTACCGCGCCGTACTCCGCCACGACCTGGGCTGGGCCTTCCTCTCCACCGTCCCGGTCGCCCTGGCCACGTACCTCCTCTCGTGGCTCGGCTGGATCCTCTCCCCCTCCGACGGCACCGGCGGCTACTACCGCGACTGGGCGACGAAGGACGGCGCGAACAGCTCCTGGTCGTGGCTCTTCCCCGACTGGTGGCGCAGCCTGTGGCACTACGAGACCCAGGTCCTGGAGTTCCACACCCACCTGACCTCGCCGCACACGTACCAGTCGAACCCATGGAGCTGGATCGTCCTGGGCCGCCCGGTCTCCTACTTCTACGAGTCCCCGTCGGCGGGCTCCGACGGCTGCCCGGTCGACGCGGGCGAGAAGTGCGCCCGCGAGGTCCTGGCGCTCGGCACCCCTCTCCTGTGGTGGGTGGGCTGCTTCGCCCTGCTGTACGTCCTGTGGCGCTGGTTCTTCCGCCGCGACTGGCGCGCGGGCGCGATCGCCTGCGGCGTGGCCGCCGGCTACCTCCCCTGGTTCCTGTACCAGGAGCGCACGATCTTCCTCTTCTACGCCGTCGTCTTCGTCCCGTTCCTGTGCCTGGCGGTCGCGATGCTCCTGGGGGCGATCATCGGCCGCCCGGGCTGCACGGACACCCGCCGCGTGGCGGGCGCGACGGGAGCGGGCGTCCTGGTCCTCCTCATCGCGTGGAACTTCATCTACTTCTGGCCCCTGTACACGGGCACGGCGATCCCGATGGAGGAGTGGCGGGCGCGGATGTGGCTGGACACGTGGGTCTAGCCGGGCGGACTCGTCGTGGGGGCACGGCCACCCCCACGGGGTGATTCAATGACGCGCATGGTGGAGGACGGTACATCTCTGGGACCGTTGGAACTGGCCGGCGGGCATTGGGCAGTCGGTGACGCCTCACGACCGGGCACCCACTGGGTGGAGTTCCGCCCGGACGGGCTCCACCAGCACGAGCCGGACTCCGGGGGACGGTCGATCCCGTGGTCAAGGGTCATGACCGGCATCCGGCTCACCTGGGGCAAGCACTCCTGGAACACGAACACCAGGGGCATGTACACGCTGAAGGGGATGGTCGCCGGGCGCGACGGCGGCTGGATGCACCTGACGCTGCGCCACCCGTACGAGGACCAGCAGTTGCGCTTCGACCAGCACGAGCGCCCCTACCGGGCGGTGGACGCACTCCGGCTGGAGAGTCTGATGCGGCAGCTCGTCGACGAAGGGAAGCTCCGTCTCCTCGGCGACCCGGAATGGGTGGACCGCGCCGTGGCGCACCTGACCGGCGGTAAGAACAGCTGGATCACGAACCGTGCGCTGCGGCGGGTGGCGACGGAGGCCATAGCCGCGGCCAGTGGCCGCTGACGGCCGCCTACGCCGGTCCGGCCGGCGGACACGTCATGAGGGCGTGGACCGTCTCGCGCCGCCCCCGTGCCCACGCGACCGGTGCCGCTTCGCGTACGACCGGGTCACCGCGGCCATCAGCGCGGGGATGGCGAACAGCGGGGCGAAGGCGGCGCCCCGGACGGTCTGTGCCGTACCGCTCGACAGGTACGTCTGGCTCTCGGCCGGGAAGGCGACCGCGAGTTGCCACGGCGCCGCCAGGACCAGAACCGCGGAGGCGGTCCAGGCCGGCGGGGTCAGGACCCGGGGGCGCAGCGGTCGCCACCGGTCGCTGACGAGCAGCAGCGGGAACAGGGCGGCCAGTTCGGCCAGGACGGAGACGCCGACGACGTACGCGATGCCCCACCCCGGGATGTCGTAGACGTCGCGCAGCACCTGGTCGCTGTCTTCATGACGTCCATGCCGACCCGGGACACGCCGGCCGCGCTTCGTCCGCCGCGACGAACCGTGTCCGCCTCGCGGGTGAGGCGCCAACCGCCGAGGGAGGACATCACCCCCGGTCTCCTTTGGGCCACCAATCGGAAACAGCCGTACCGCTGGTCACCCTCTGCGCATAGAGTGCCACCACAACTACTTCTGAACGCGTTCAAGAAGGCGGGCGGAAGGTCTCACGGGGAGGGGACTGCCATGGGCAGGGGGGTAAAGGTCGCCGTCATAGGCGGGGTGTTGGCCGTGATGGTGGGAGGTGCCGGGTACGGCGCCTACAACGTGGTGTCTGCGCTGGACGGGGACGGGGGGTCCGGGTCCTCGGAGGCCAAGAGCGGGCCGCCGGACAAGGACGAGGTCGCGGAGACCAGCGAGAAGTTCTTCGCGGCCTGGGAGAAGGGGGACGCGACGACCGCCGGGGCGTACACGAACAACGCCCCGGTCGCCGGGACGCTGCTGACCGCCTACGGCGAGGACGCGCACATCACCGGCGTCGAGATCACGCCGGGCACGGCGGCCGGGACCTCCGTGCCGTTCACGGTGAAGGCGAAGGTGTCCTACGAGGGGACGACCAAGCCGCTCAGCTACAAGAGCCGGTTGACCGTGGTGCGCGGGGAGACCAGCGGACGCGCCCTGGTGGACTGGGAGCCGTCCGTCGTCCACCCGGATCTGAAGGACGGGGACACCCTGGTCACCGCGGAGTCGGCGACGCCGCAGATCGAGGCAGTCGGACGGGACGGTGCCGTGCTGAGCAAGGGCAAGTACCCCTCGCTCGGGCCGGTCCTCGCCAAGCTCCGGGAGAAGTACGGCGACAAGGCCGGCGGCACCCCCGGCGTCGAACTGGCGATCCGGCACACGTCCACGTCCGCGCCGGACACCCCGCTGCTGACGCTGACCGAGGGCAAGCCCGGCAAGCTCAGGACCACGCTCAGCGCGAGCGTCCAGGCGGCGGCCGAGAAATCGGTGAAGCGGTACGACAAGTCCTCCGTGGTCGCCGTGAAGCCGAGCACCGGTGAGGTGCTGGCCGTGGCGAACAACCGCGCGGACGGGTTCAACGCGGCCTTCCAGGGCACCGTCGCACCCGGTTCCACCATGAAGATCATCACGGCCGCCATGCTCATCGACAACGGCGTGACCTCGATGAACGGCCCGGCACCCTGCCCCGAGACCGCGACCTGGCAGAGTCAGACCTTCCACAACATCACCAACATGAAGCCCAATGAGAGCGCCACCCTCGCCAACACCTTCATGCGCTCCTGCAACACCGGCTTCATCAAGCTCATCGACGAGGAGCCGCTCACCGACTCCTCGCTGACGCAGGAGGCCGAGGAGCGCTTCGGGCTCGGGCAGAACAACTGGCAGACCGGCATCGTCTCCTTCGACGGCCGCGTCCCCGCCTCCGGCGGCCCGGACCGCGCGGCCAACGCCATCGGCCAGGGCCAGGTGCAGATGAACCCGCTGAACATGGCCTCGGTCACCGCGACCGCCATCACCGGCGACTTCCACCAGCCCTACCTGGTCCCGTTCGACCTGGACGACCGGAAGCCGGCCACCGCCAAGGGGCTGCCGCAGAACACCGCCTCCCAGCTCAAGCAGATGCTGCGGCTCACCGCCACCCAGGGCACCGCCGTGACCGCCATGTCCGGGCTACACGGCGACATCGGCGCCAAGACCGGGTCGGCCGAGGTCGACGGGCACGCGGTCTCGAACTCCTGGTTCACCGGCTTCCGCGACGACGTCGCGGCGGCGGCCATGGCCGAGGCGGGCGGCCACGGCGGCGACGCGGCCGGGCCGATCGTCGCAGACGTGCTACGAGTCGGCGGCTGATACGGCCCGGTGGCCGGACTGCCCTTACTGTGGTCGCCGTTGCCGAAGGGAACCGGCACCCGGGGCGCGCGCGTCACTGAAGACACCGTAGGCATCGAAGGCACCGAGGAACGGGACACCGTGGGCAGCAGAAAGGCCGCCGCCGAGCGGCGCAGGACGAAACCCGCCGTGATCGGCAGCGTGGCCGCGGTGGTCGTGGCCGGCGCCGGATTCGGTGCCTACGCGATGTACGGCGGCGACGCGGGCGGCGAGGACACCGCACGGACCAAGTCCGCGGCGGCCGCGGAGAAGGTGAAGTCGGGTCCGCTGACGGCGGCCGAGGTCACCTCGACGGCCCAGCGGTTCCTGACCGCCTGGCAGAAGGGCGACGTGGCCGGCGCGGCCGGCGCGACCGACGACGCGGAGGCGGCCGAGGCGCTGCTCACCGGCTACACCAAGGACGCCCGCATCAAGAACGCCACCTTCACCGCGGGCACCCCGGCCGGAGAGAAGGTCCCGTTCGCCGTGAAGGCCACCGTCGCCTACGAGAAGGCGGCCGAACCGCTGGCGTACGACAGCGCGCTGACCGTCGTACGCCGGGACGGCGACGGCGAACCCCGCGTCGACTGGCACGCCGCCGTCGTCCACCCGGAGCTGCGGGACGGCGACAAGCTGGTCACCGGGAAGGCCGGCGACCCGCCGGTGAAGGCGCTGGACCGGGACGGCGCGGAGATCACGGCCGCCGAGTACCCGTCCCTCGGCACCGTCCTGGACGGCCTGCGCGACAAGTACGGCAAGAAGGCCGGCGGCACCCCGGGCATCGAGTTGCGCGTGGTGCGCGGGAAGACGGACGGGGACGGGAAGGGCTCGAAGGAGTCAGGGGCCGGTGACGTCGCCGACAAGACCCTGCTGGAGCTGAGCAAGGGCACGCCCGGCACGCTGAAGACGACGCTCGACCCCGCCCTCCAGGCCGTCGCCGAGAAGCAGGTGGACGGCAAGAAGGGGGCGTCGGTGGTGCTGCTGCGCGCCTCCACCGGCGAGGTCCTCGCGGTCGCCAACGGCGGGCACGGCTTCAACACCGCCTTCCTGGGCTCACTCGCCCCCGGCTCCACCATGAAGGTCGTCACCGCCTCGATGCTGCTCGAGAAGGACCTGGCGTCCGTGAACGAGAAGCACCCGTGCCCGAAGTACTTCGAGTACGGCGGCTGGAAGTTCCAGAACGACGACAAGTTCGAGATCAAGGACGGCACCTTCAAGGCGAGCTTCGCCCGCTCCTGCAACACCGCCTTCATCAGCCAGGCCCCGGAGCTGAAGGACGACGACCTGACCCGGCAGGCCAAGGAGGTCTTCGGCCTGTCGATGAACAACTGGTCGGTCGGCGTGTCCACCTTCGACGGCAGGGTGCCGGTGGAGAGCAAGGCCCAGATGGCCGCCTCCCTCATCGGCCAGGGCGGCGTGCGGATGAACCCGCTGAACATGGCGTCGGTGTCGGCGACCGTGCGGTCGGGCAGCTTCCACCAGCCGTACCTGGTCGCCCCGTCGGTCGACGGGCGGGCGCTCGCCACGGCCTCCCGCACGATGTCGGGGGAGACGCTCGGCGCGCTGCGCGAGCTGATGTCCTACACGGCGGCGTACGGCACCGCGGCGGAGGCCATGGCCGGGGTGAGCGGTGACGTGGGCGCGAAGACCGGCTCGGCGGAGGTCGACGGGCAGGAGCAGCCCAACGGGTGGTTCACGGCGTACCGGGGCGATCTCGCCGCGGCCGGCGTCGTCCAGCAGGGCGGACACGGCGGCGACACCGCGGGGCCGATCGTCGCCGCGCTGCTCAAGGCGGGCGGCTGACACCCACCGTCCGCCGGCCCGCACGCCTCAGTGGGCCACCGGCTGGGCGGTCGCCGCGTAGGTGCGGCGCAGGAAGCGGATGAGCGCCTTGTTCTCGAACTGGACCACCGAACAGCCCTGCGGGGAGTGGAACTCGACCACGGCCTGCACCCGCCCGCACGGCCACACCCGCACCTCGCCGCTGCCGGCGGGCGCGCGCAGGCCCTGTTCCAGCAGCGCGCGGGAGAAGGTCCACTCGCGGGCGCGGGACGCACGGCCGCCCCTGCCGGGCAGGGCGACGCACACCTTCGAGGGGTCGAGCCCGGGGTCGTAGCGCAGCACGACGGGTATCGCTCCGCCGTCGTCCTGGTCGGGGAGATCCGCGTCCGTCAGGATGTGGGCTCGTGCGTACTGTTCGACTACGGACATGGGGTCGCCCCTTACGCTCTGCCACCTGTGTTGAAGCTGTGCGTCCACCCCCACTCCAATGTCCCATATTTCCCGGCGCACGCCCTGTGGGCCGAATATCACATGTGAGATCAGCCTTTACCTCGCTCTTGCGAACGAGTTGCAATTGGTCTCTATCATCGTTCCGTGCATGTACCTGACGGATTCATCAACGCCCCGACCTCCGCCGTGACCGGAGTCGTCGCCGCGGGCGCCATCGCGGTCAGCCTGCGCGGCGCGCGCCGCGAACTGGACGAACGGACGGCGCCGCTGGCCGGGCTGGTCGCGGCGTTCATCTTCGCGGTGCAGATGCTGAACTTCCCGGTCGCGGCCGGGACCAGCGGCCATCTGCTGGGCGGCGCGCTCGCCGCCATCCTCGTCGGTCCCTGTACCGGCGTGCTGTGCGTGTCCGTCGTCCTGCTCATGCAGGGCATCCTCTTCGCCGACGGCGGTCTGACCGCGCTCGGCGTGAACATCACCGACATGGCGATCGTCACCACGGTCGTCGCCTACGCCCTCTTCCGGGGCCTGGTGAAGGTGCTGCCGCGCACCCGGCGCTCGGTCACCGTGGCCTCGTTCGTCGCCGCGCTCGTCTCCGTTCCGGCCGCCGCCCTCGTCTTCACGCTCCTGTACTGGATCGGCGGCACCACCGACGTCGCCATCGGCAAGGTCGCCACCGCGATGATCGGCGTGCACGTGCTCATCGGCATCGGCGAGGCGGTGATCACCGCGCTGACCGTCGGTGCCGTCATCGCCGTACGCCCGGACCTGGTGTACGGGGCGCGCGGGCTGCAGCAGCGGCTCAAGCTGCGGGTGAACGGCGAGCTGGTCGACGCCCCCGACGCCGAGCCGGTCCCCGCCCCCGCGCCCGTCGCCGCCCGCTCGCACCGCAAGGTCTGGATCACCGGCCTCGTCGCCTCCCTGGTCCTCGCCGGCTTCGTCAGCTTCTACGCCTCCGCCAACCCCGACGGCCTGGAGAAGGTCGCCTCCGACAAGGGCATCGACGAGAAGGCGAAGGAGCACGCCAACGCCGACTCGCCGCTCGCCGACTACGGCGTCAGGGACATCACCGACGCCCGGGTCTCCGGCGGCCTCGCCGGGGTGATCGGCGTCGGCGTCACCGTCGTCGCGGGCAGCGCCGTGTTCTGGGCGGTGCGCAGGCGCCGCGGCGACGACGCCTCCCCGACCAACACGGAAACGAACGTCTGACGTGGGCGCCGGCCACGCGCACCGGCTCTACCGGCACGGCCACTCCCCCGTGCACGGTCTGCCGCCGCACACCAAGCTCGCCGCGGCCTTCGCCTTCGTGGTCGTCGTGGTGTCGACACCGCGTGAGGCGATGTGGGCGTTCGGCCTGTACGCGCTGCTGCTCGCGGCGGTGGCGTACACGGCCCGCGTCCCGGCGCCCTTCCTGCTCAAACGGCTGCTGATCGAGGTGCCGTTCGTCGCGTTCGCGGTGCTCATGCCGTTCGTGGCGGAGGGCGAGCGGGTGGACGTGCTCGGCCTGTCCCTGAGCGTCAACGGCCTGTGGGGCGCCTGGAACGTCCTGGCCAAGGGCACCCTGGGCGTCGCCGCCTCCGTGCTCCTCGCCTCCACGACCGAGCTGCGCGAACTCCTCCTCGGCCTCCAGCGGCTGCGGCTGCCCCCGCTGCTGGTGCAGATCGCGTCGTTCATGATCCGCTACGGCGACGTGATCGCGGACGAGATGCGCCGTATGCGGATCGCCCGGGAGTCGCGGGGCTTCGAGGCGAAGGGCGTACGGCACTGGGGCGTGCTCGCCAAGTCGGCGGGGGCGCTGTTCATCCGCTCCTACGAGCGCGGCGAACGCGTCCACCTGGCCATGGTCAGCCGCGGGTACGCGGGATCGATGCCGGTGATCGACGAGGTGACCGCGTCCGGGGCGCAGTGGTCGTACGCGCTGGCCCTCCCGTGTGCGGCACTCGTCGTGTGTCTGCTGGGATGGTCACTGTGACCGACCCACTGACAGGCCCCGTGCCAGGCCCCGGGCCCGACGCGCCCGCCTCCCTCGACGTCTCCGGCCTCGCCTTCGCCTACCCCGACGGCCACCAGGCCCTGTTCGGCGTGGACTTCTCCGTCGCGCGCGGCGAGCGGGTCGCGCTGCTCGGGCCGAACGGCGCGGGCAAGACCACCCTCGTCCTCCACCTCAACGGCATCCTGACCGGCGGCACCGGCACGGTCACGGTCGCCGGACTGCCGGTCGACAAGCGGAACATGGCCGAGATCAGGCGCCGGGTCGGCATCGTGTTCCAGGACCCCGACGACCAGCTGTTCATGCCGACCGTGCGCGAGGACGTGGCCTTCGGACCGGCGGCGGCCGGGGTGAAGGGGGCGGAGCTGGAGGCCTGCGTGGACCGGGCGCTCACGCTGGTCGGCATGGCCGAGTGCAGGGACCGGCCGCCGCACCACCTCTCCTTCGGCCAGCGGCGCCGGGTGGCGGTGGCGACCGTGCTCGCCATGGAGCCGGAGATCCTGGTCCTGGACGAGCCCTCCTCCAACCTCGACCCGGCCTCCCGCCGCGAACTCGCCGACATCCTGCGCTCCCTGGACGTCACGGTGCTGCTGGTCACCCACGACCTGCCCTACGCCCTGGAGCTGTGCCCCCGCGCCCTGGTCCTCAGCGACGGCGTGATCGCGGCCGACGGTCCGACGGCCCGGCTGCTGTCGGACGGCGAGCTGATGCGCGCCCACCGCCTGGAACTGCCCTTCGGCTTCGACCCGCGGTCGGTGCCGGCGAGCGGCTGACACGGGGCCGAGGAATCGCGGCGGGCCGGTGGCGGTTGCACCCACTGTCACGGGCGAGCGGAAGGAACGTGGAGAAGTGGACGCGGACGTGGACGTGCACGGCACGGTGGCCGAGGGTTTCGAGCCGGTGAGGGAAGCGTTCGTACGGAACTTCACCGCGCTCGGCGAGCGGGGCGCGGCCGTCGCCGTCTACCGGGACGGGCGCAAGGTCATCGACCTGTGGGGCGGCACCAGGAACGTCGACGACACGACCGGCACCGAACCCTGGCGCCGGGGCACCGCCCAGGTGGTCCGCTCGGCGACCAAGGGCGTCGCCGCCGCCGTGCCGCTGCTGCTGCACCGGCGCGGGGAGCTGGACCTGGACGCCCCGGTGGGCGAGTACTGGCCGGAGTTCAAGGCGCACGGCAAGGAGCGGGTACTGGTCCGGCACGTGCTGAACCACCGGGCCGGCCTGCCGGTCCTGGACCGGCCGCTCAGCCCCGAGGACGCCCTCGACCCGCTGCGGGGCCCCGCCGCCGTCGCCGCCCAGGCGCCGGTCTGGGAGCCGGGCACCGACCACGGCTACCACGCGCTGACCTACGGCTGGCTGCTGGACGAGCTGGTCCGCCGGGTGACGGGCGGGCGTGGCGCCGGACAGTGGATCGCGGACGAGATCGCCCGCCCGCTGGGCCTGGACCTGTGGGTGGGGCTGCCCGCGGCGGAGGAGCAGGCGGGCCGGGCCGGCCGCGTCGGGCGCCTCGACGAGCCCGAGCCGTCGGGGGCCGGACCGCGGCTGCGCCCCAAGCGCGCCGTCACCGCGGCCTACGGCGACCCCGGCTCCCTCACCCGCCGCGCCTTCGCCGCGATCACGCCGTTCCCCGACCAGAACGACCCCGTGTACCGTGCCGCCGCCCTCCCGGCCGCCAACGGCATCGCGACGGCCGAGGGTCTGGCCCGGTTCTACGCGGCGCTGATCGGCGAGGTCGACGGCGTGACGCGCGGCGTGCGGCTCTTCGACGCGGCGACCATGGAACTGGCCCGCGCCGAGGAGTCCGCCGGTCCCGACCGGATCCTGGTCGTGGGCACCCGGTTCGGCCTCGGCTACATGCTGCACGGCAGCGCGTCCCCGTTCCTGTCCCCCGGCTCCTTCGGCCACCCGGGCCGCGGCGGCTCCCTGGGCTTCGCCGACCCGGAGGCCGGCATCGCCCTGGGCTACGTCACCAACGGCTTCCGCAAGACCGTGACGGCGGACCCGCGGGCGCAGGCGCTGGTACGGGCGGTACGCGCGTCGCTGTCGGACCGGACCGGTACCGGCTCAGACGTGGATCGGGTGTGAGGTCCGCCCGGACGCGGCGTCGATCTCCTCGTGCGCCTTGGTGAGCAGCTGCATCGCCAGCTCGTTCAACGCGCGTGCCCCCGCGACCTCCTCACCGACCCGTGGCTGCTGGGAGTCGACCCGGTGCCGGCTGGCGTGACCGTGCGCGCGGACCTCGGTGCCGTCGGGGAGCCGCACCATCGCGACCGCCCGCGTGTGCTGGTCGTCCTCCATGAACTCCATGTCGACGTGCCATCCCACTGTGGTGTGCATCATGACGATCACCTCCGGAACATCTCCTTCCAGGGTGCGCCTCCCCAGGGCGGTACGCACTACTCCCGCTATCCGGTGTGCAGCATCAGCCCTATCCCGACGACCAGGAGACCCGCCGCCGCGATCCGGGGCGCGCCGAACCGCTCCTTGAAGAAGACGGCCGCTATCGCGGCGCCGACCAGGATGGACGACTCACGCAGGGCGGCGATGGGCGCGAGTTCGGCGCGGGTCTGCGCCCACAGGACCAGGCCGTAGGCGGCGACGGACATCACCGCGCCGAGCAGTCCGAGCCCGGCGTACGGCCGCAGCAGCGCCGGGGCACCGGCGCGGTGGCGGTACAGGAAGTACGCGGGCAGGGCCGCCCCCTGCATCGCCATCAGCCAGGCGATGTACCCGAGGGAGGACCCGGAGGCACGTACGCCGAGGCCGTCGACGACCGTGTACGCCGCGATGGTCACCCCGGTCGCCAGGGCGGCGCCGATGGCCGCCCAGTCGGGCCGGCGTCCGCGCAGCCCCCACAGGGCGACGCCGGTCAGCCCCGCGCAGGAGACCAGGATGCCGCCGGCCGCCCAGCCGTCCGGCACCTCGTGGGCGAAGACGGCGGCGAGGACGGTGACCAGCAGCGGCGCGCTGCCGCGGGCGATCGGGTAGGCCTGGCCGAAGTCGCCCAGCCGGAAGGAGCGCATCAGCAGGGCGTAGTACGCGATGTGGATGGCGGCGGAGACCAGGAGGTACGGCCACGCCCCGGCCGCCGGGAACGCGGCGAACGGCAGCAGCGCGAGCCCGATGAGCATTCCGCCGCCCGAGATCAGCGCGAACCCGGTCAGCTTGTCGGTGATCCGGTGGGCGATGGCGTTCCAGCCGGCGTGGGTGACCGCGGCGAGCAGGACGGCGGCGGTGACCAGTGGGGTCACGCGGAGCGCTCGCGCACGTCCACGAGGGTGGCCCCGGCGGTGGCCACGAGCTCCTTGGGCTCCATCGGGAAGACCGCGTACGGGGTGCCGGCGGCGGCCCAGACGACGTCGTGGGCGAGCAGCGACCGGTCGGCGAGGACCCGGGTCCTGCTCCGGTGCCCGAACGGCGGCACCCCGCCGATCGCGTATCCGGTGGTCTCCCGTACGACGTCGGCCTTGGCCCGCGTGACCTTCCCGGCGCCGAGTTCCTCGCGGACCCGGTCCAGGTCGACGCGTGAGGCGCCGTCCATGAGGACGAGTACGGGCTCGCCGTCCGCGGCGAAGATCAGCGACTTGCAGATCTGGCTCAGCCCGCACCCGATCGCGGCGGCGGCCTCGGTGGCGGTGCGGGTGGCCTCCGGGAAGCGCCGGGCCCGCGCGGCCAGGTCGCCGAGGCCGAGTTCGCGCAGGGCGGCGGCGAAGCGGGGGTGGGCGGCGGTGGGCTCGGAGGCGTCGTCGGTCGTCGTCATGGTGGGCACCGTAGCCGTGCGCGCGGCGCGGGGGCGACCCGGTTGCGGAGCCCCTCGCGGAAGCCCTCCGGACAGGGGGAAGCCGGTGAGGGCAGCCCCGTCCCCACGGAAGCCCTCACCGGCTGGTCTGTGCCGTCCTCCGGCGGGAGGCGGCGGTTGGTCAGGCGCGCACCAGTTCCCGGTCCTCATCGGGGCCGGTGCCCCGCTCGTCGGCGGTGCGCAGGCCCTCGCCCTCGACGTCCACGTTGGGCAGCGCGCGGTCCAGCCACTTCGGCAGCCACCAGGCCCGCTTGCCGAGCAGGGCGAGGACCGCCGGGACGATGGCCATGCGGACCACGAACGCGTCGAAGAAGACGGCGATCGCCAGGCCGAAGCCGATCATCTTGACCATGGACTCGCTGGAGCCGATGAAGCCCGCGAAGACCGCCATCATGATCACCGCCGCGGCGGTGACGACCCGGGCGCCGTGCTTGAAGCCGGTGACGACCGCCTGGTTGGGCTTCTCGCCGTGGACGAACGCCTCCCGCATGCGGGTGACCAGGAAGACCTCGTAGTCCATGGCCAGGCCGAAGACCACGCCGACCATGAAGATCGGCATCATCGACATGACCGGCCCGGTCTCCTCGACACCCATCAGGCCGGACAGCCAGCCCCACTGGAAGACCGCGACGACCGCGCCGAGGGCCGCCATGACGGAGAGCAGGAAGCCGAGGGCCGCCTTCAGCGGGACCAGGATCGAGCGGAAGACCACGATGAGCAGGAGGAAGGCCAGGCCGACGACCAGGACCAGGTACGGCACCAGCGCGTCGTTGAGCTTCTGGCTGACGTCGATGTTCATCGCCGTCGAGCCGGTGACCAGGGTCTCCGCGCCGGTCTTTGCCTCGATGTCGCCGCCCGCGTCACGGATGGCGTGCACCAGGTCCTCGGTCTGCACGGAGGACGGCTTGGAGTCCGGGACCACGGTGATCGTCGCGGTGTCGCCGCCCTTGTTGGGCGCGGGCGGGGTCACCGCCACGACGCCGTCGAGTCCCTTGATCCGCGTCTCGACGTCGGTGAAGGCGTCCTTGGGGGCGTCGCTGCCCTTGGCGTCGACGACGACCATCAGGGGGCCGTTGAAGCCGGGGCCGAAGCCCTCGGAGAGCAGGTCGTAGGCGCGGCGCTGGGTCGTGGACGTCGGCTGGGAGCCGTCGTCGGGCAGGCCCAGCTCCAGGGAGGTCGCGGGGACCGCGGCGGCGCCGAGGCCGATGACGCCCAGGAGGAGGACGGCGAGGGGCCGGCGGACGACGAAGCTCGCCCAGCGGGTGCCCATGTTGGCCTTGGGCTGCCCCTGGCCCTGTGTCCTCTCCGCGCCCGGTGTCTTGTCCGCGCCCGGTGTCCTGTCCGCGCCCTTGCGGAAGCGGCCCAGGAACTTGCCCTTCGCGCCCGCCGGCTTGACCCTGCGGCCGGCGTAGCCGAGCAGTGCGGGGATCATCGTCAGGGCGATCAGGACCGCGATGGCGACGGTGCCGGCCGCTGCGACGCCCATCTTGGTGAGCATCGGGATGTTGACGACCGCGAGGCCCACCAGGGCGATGACGACAGTGAGTCCGGCGAAGACGACGGCCGAGCCCGCGGTGCCGACCGCCCGTCCGGCGGCATCCTCGCGTTCACGTCCCTCGGCGAGTTCGGCGCGGTAGCGGGAGACGATGAACAGGGCGTAGTCGATGCCGACCGCGAGGCCGATCATCATGGCCAGGATCGAGGTGGTCGAGCCCAGTTCGAGCGCACTGGCCAGGGCGGTGATCGAGGAGACGCCGATGCCCACGCCGATCAGGGCGGTGAGCAGGGGCAGCCCGGCCGCGACCAGCGAGCCGAAGGTGATGACCAGGACGACGGCGGCGACCGCGATGCCGATGACCTCGGTGGCGCCGGTCTCCGGGACGGCCTGGAGCGCGTCACCGCCGACCTCGACGGTCAGCCCGGTGTCGCGCGCCTGCTGGGCCGCGTCCTCCAGGGCGTCCTTGGTGGACTCCTCCAGCTCCATGCCGGAGACGTCGTACTTCACCGAGGCGTAGGCGATGGTGCCGTCCTTGCTGACGGCGTTGCCGGTGTAGGGGTCGGCGACCGAGGCGACTTCGGAGCCGTCGGCCAGCTCGCCGACGGTCTTCTCGACGGTCGCCTTGTTGCCGGCGTCCGTCATCTTCTCGCCGGACGGTGCCTTGAAGACGACCCGGGCGGTCGCTCCGTCGGCACTCGCCCCGGGGAAGCGCTGTTCCAGCAGGTCGAAGGCCTTCTGGGCCTCCGTTCCGGGGATGGAGAAGGAGGAGTTGCCGGCGGGCGGGGCGCTGGCCGCGCCGACGCCGGCGAGCGTCAGCAGGGCCACCCAGATCAGGGCGACGAAGTGCCGTCGGCGAAAGGCGAGCCGGCCGAGTTTGTAGAGGAACGTGGCCACGGGGGCGTACTCCCGGTCAGGTCGTGGGAACTTCGGGGCAGGGGTGATCGGCCCGACGACGTGAGCGGTTACGTCAGGTGGGGCTCAGGTGGGGCGTGGGGATGTCAGTGGGTGGAGACGCCGAGGGCGGGGAGGATCACGGCGTCGATGTAGGAGGCGAGGAACGCCCGGGTCGGCGGCTGGTCGTCCAGCAGCGTGCGGGTGGCGAACCCGCCGACCATCATGTGCACGAGGAAGTCCAGCGCCGGACAGTCCGGTCTGATCTCCCCGCGGTCGACGGCGCGTTGCAGCACGCGCTGGAACTCCGCCATCTCCGGTTCGATGAGCTGTTCCCGGAACGCCTGGCGCAGGTCGGGGTTCTGGTGCAGCGCCATGGCGACACCCCGCATCAGCGCGGAGTTCGCTTCCATGGTGCAGTCGTCCTCACGCGCCATCAGGGCGTGCAGGTCGCCGCGGAGCGAGCCGGTGTCGACGTCGGAGATCTCGCCGGGCTTGTTGTGCCGCATGGCCTTGACGACCAGCTCCGGCTTGCCGCCCCACTGGCGGTAGAGCGTCGCCTTGCTGGACCGGGTGCGGGCGGCCACGGCGTCCATGGTGAGGGCGTCGTAGCCGACTTCGCGGAGCAGGTCGAGCACTGCCTCGTACAGCTCGGCCTCGCGCTCGGGAGTGATCCGGCTGCGGCGCGCGGTGGCGGTCTCCGTCATCTCGCCCACTCCTCTCCGGTCCGGTTCCGCTCGGCGTCCGTCAGAACGACACCGTTTCGTACATGACGAATGTACCCCAGCCCCTAGCGAAACGAAACGGTTTCGTTCGTGTTCTGGGTCACGGTTGTCGGCAACGCATAAGTTGCCGGTACCCGACACCCGGAAAAGCATGGGGCGGGTGAGTTATCTGCGCCTTCCGCACCTCAGTGGCGACCGGCTGTGCTTCGTGGCCGAGGACGACCTCTGGCTCGCGTCCCTCGACGGTCCGGGCCGGGCCCGGCGGCTCACCGTGGACCGCACCAAGGCCGGCCACCCGCGCTTCTCCCCCGACGGCCGGCACATCGCGTACACCAGCTGGCGCAGTCTCGTGCCGGAGGTCCACCTCGTGCCGGTGGACGGCGGTCCCGGACGGCAGCTCACCCACTGGGGCGGCTTCGACACCCGGGTGTGCGGCTGGTCGCCGCCCGATCCCGACGGCACCACCGCCGTTCTCGCCGTCGCCTCGCACGGGGAGCCCTTCTCCCACCTGACCTGGGCCTACAAGGTCACCCCCGACGGCGACCCCGGCCGCAAGCTGCCGTGGGGGCCGGTCACCGACGTCCAGGCCGCCGACCTCGACGGCGAGCGCAGGACGCTGCTCCTGACCGGCACCCCGCCGCACGAGCCCGCCGCCTGGAAGCGCTACCGGGGCGGCGCCACGGGCCGGCTCTGGCTGCACGGCGAGCGGCTCCTGCCCGACCTCGGCGGGCATCTGGCCGCTCCCATGATCGTCGGCGGCCGGATCGCCTTCCTCTCCGACCACGAGGGCGTCGGAAACCTCTACTCGTGCGCCCCCGACGGCACCGGCCTGCGCCGCCACACCGACCACGACGCGTTCTACGCCCGCAACGCCTCGAGCGACGGCACGCGGGTGGTGTACCAGTGCGCGGGGGACCTGTGGCTCGTGGACGACCTCGCGCCCGGCTCGGTGCCGCGCCGGCTCGACGTGCGGCTGAGCGGTCCGCGCGCGGGACGGCGTACGTACCAGGTGCCCGCCGCCCAGCACGTGGGCGGCGTCTCCGTCGACGAGACGGGCCGGGCGAGCGCCGTCGTCGTACGCGGCAGCCTGTACTGGCTCACCCACCGCGACGGCCCGGCCCGCACCATCGCCGACACGCCGGGGGTGCGGGTGCGGCTGCCGGAGATGCTCGGGGAGAGCGGGCGGATCGCGTACGTGACGGACGCCGGGGGCGAGGACGCCGTCGAGATCTCCTACCTGCCCCGGGCGACCGGCGGCCGCGCGGCCCGGCGGCTGGCCTCCGGGCGCCTCGGCCGGGTCCTGGAGCTGCTCTCCGACCCGGCGGGCGAGCGGCTCGCCGTCGCCTCGCACGACGGGCGGCTGCTGATCCTCGACGTCGCGGAGGCGGACACTGAGGTCGCGCTGGCGCTGGATGCGGTGGACGCCGGGTACGCGGCGGGCGCGGCAGGGGAGGACGCGTCGTCGGGAACCGCGGACGGCACGGACACCGGCACGGCGGAAGGCGGAGGCGACACGGCGGCGGACGACGGCTCCACGGCCGACGGCGCCGCGGCCGGAGCCGCCGGGGGCGCCGTCACGCCGGGCGACCCAGGTACCCCCGCGACCGCCGGAGGCCGGGTCACCGAGCTGATCCGCTCCGTCAACGGCCCCGTGCGCGACCTCGCCTTCTCCCCCGACGGGACCTGGCTCACCTGGTCGCACCCCGGCATCGGACGCACCCTGCGGCAGATCAAGATGGCCCGGATCGACGGACCGGAGGGCACCCTCGTCGTCGACGTCACCAACGGCCGCTTCGAGGACGAGAACCCGGTGTTCACCCGCGACGGCCGCTACCTCGCCTTCCTGTCCTGGCGCGGCTTCGACCCGGTGTACGACGTGCACACCGGCGACCTGTCCTTCCCGCTGGGCTGCCGCCCCTATCTGGTGCCGCTGTCCTCCGCGACGCCCTCCCCCTTCGCCCTCAACCCCGAGGGCCGCCCGGCGGCCGGTGGCCTGGACCCCCTGGAGGACGAGCCCGGCGAGGGCGGCGCGGTGACCGTCGAGGTCGAGGGTCTGGAGAGCCGGGTGACACCGTTCCCGGTCACCGCCTCCAAGTACTCGGCCCTCGAGCCGGTCGCGGGCGGCGGCCTGGTCTGGCTGCGCTGGCCGATCTCGGGCGCGCTCGGCGAGACCTTCGCCAACCCGGCCGACCCCAGCGAGCGGCCCACGCTGGAGCACTTCAACCTCGCCAAGGCGAAGAAGTCCGAGCTTGTCGACCACCTCGACTGGTTCCGGGTCAGCGGCGACGGCAGCCGCCTGGTCGTGCTCGACGAGGGCGACCTGCGCGCCGTACCGGCGACCGAGGCGGGCGACGGCGACTCGACCACCTGGATCGACCTGCGCCGCATCCTGCACGAGGTCGACCCGGCCGCCGAGTGGCGCCAGGCGTACGACGAGGCGGGCCGCCTGATCCGTGCCTACTTCTGGGACCCGGGCATGTGCGGCATCGACTGGGACGGCGTCCTCGACCAGTACCGCCCGCTGCTCGAACGGATCGCATCCCCGGACGAGTTCGCCGACCTGCTGCGCGAGGTGCTCGGCGAGCTGGGCACCTCGCACGCCTATGTCGCCGCCGCCCGGCGCAACGAGGGCCCGGCGCACTACCAGCGCCCCCAGGGCCTGCTCGGCGCCAACTTCGTCTGCCGGGAGGGGCGGTGGGTGGCCAGGCGCATCCTGCCCGGCGACTCCTCCGACTCCAAGGCCCGCTCCCCGCTGGCCGGCACGGGCATCCGCGACGGTGCCGTGCTCACGCACGTCGACGGCCGGCCGGTCGACCCGGTCCTCGGCCCGTCCCCGCTGCTTGCGGGCGCGGGCGGTACGACGGTGGAGCTGACCTTCTCGCCCGCCGGGGGAGACCGGGGCCCCTCCCGCCGGGTCGCCGTCGTACCGCTCGTCGACGAACGCCCGCTGCGCTACCAGGACTGGGTGGCCAAACGCCGCGAGGTGGTGCGGGAGTTGAGCGGCGGCCGGTGCGGCTACCTGCACATCCCCGACATGGGCGGCTCCGGCTGGGCGCAGTTCAACCGGGACCTGCGCATGGAGGTGTCCCGGTCCGCGCTCATCGTGGACGTGCGCGGCAACGCGGGCGGGCACATCAGCGAGCTGGTCATCGAGAAGCTGACCCGGACCATCCTGGGCTGGGACCTCACGCGGGACGCCCAGCCCGAGTCGTACACCTCCAACGCCCCGCGCGGACCGGTCGTCGCGGTCGCCGACGAGGCGACGTCGTCCGACGGCGACATGATCACGGCCGCGTTCAAGCTGCTGCGGCTCGGTCCCGTGGTCGGGCAGCGCACCTGGGGCGGTGTGGTCGGCATGACCGGCCGGCACCGCCTCGGCGACGGCTCGGTGATCACGGTGCCGATGAACGCGGCCTGGTTCGACGCCTACGGCTGGTCCGTGGAGAACTACGGCGTCGCCCCCGACGTCGAGGCGCTGCGCACCCCGCTGGACTGGGCCGAGGGCCGCTACCCGGTCCTGGACGAGGCGGTCCGCCTCGCGCTGGAGCTGCTGGAGACCAACCCGCCCGCCACGCCGCCCGGTTACGAGGCCGTACCGGACCGCTCGCGTCCGCCGCTGCCACCGCGGGAGTAGGAGGAGCCGGGGCACGGAAAGGGCGCCCGCCCGGATCGACCGGGGGGGCGCCCTCTCACTTCGGCGGCGGCGCGTCAGGCGTCGAAGCTGTCCTGGAGCCGCTCGTCCTCGTCACGACGGCGCGAGGACGGGTCCTGGTGCTCCGACTCCCGGCGGCGCGAGGACGGGTCCTGCTCGTCCTCGTCGCGACGGCGGTCGCGGTTCTGGAACTGGTCACGCGCCTGCTCGGCCCGCTGCTTGCCCTGCTGCTGCATGCGCTCGGCCTTGTCCTGGAACTGGTCCTTCATACCCATGTGGGTTCACTCCTGTGATCGGGCCCGACCGGTTCGGCCGGGTGCCCGATCAGATTCACACGGGCCGTGACCGTGCGCATGTCGATCACTTACGGACCGTAGTCGTGCTGGTCCGGCCCTGTTCGTCGGCGGCTCCACCGGCGCCGACGAGCCCCACCCGCAGGCCGTTCAGCCGGTCCCCGAAGCGCCGCATCTCGCGCTGCCCGACGGTGCCGATGACGGCCGGCAGGTATCCGCGCACGCCCTGCATGCCGCGCAGCCACCACTGCCCGTAGACGTGCGCGGAGCGGCGCTCGACGCCCTCCACGAGCCGGTCGACCGCCGGGCCGAGCGGGTAGGTCTTGTTCGACGGCCAGGGCAGCCGCTGCCGCAACTCCCGCATCACGTCGTCCTGGTCGGCGCCGCGCACCATGTCGGTGTCGGTCCACGACAGATAGCCGACGCCGACCTTCACCCCCCGGTGCCCGACCTCGCCGCGCAGACTGTGCGCGTACGCCTCGACGCCGGACTTGGAGGCGCAGTAGGCGCTCATCATCGGGGCGGGGGTGAGGGCGGCCAGCGAGGCGATCTGGAGCAGGTAGCCGCGGGTCTCCAGCAGCGCGGGCAGGAAGGCGCGGGCGGTGACGGCCGAGCCGATCAGGTTGACCTCGATGACCCGGCGCCAGGACTCCGGGTCGGAGTCGACGAAAGGACCGCCGGTGGCCACACCCGCGTTGGCGACGACGATGTCGACCTTCCCGAACCGCTCCTTGACCTCCGCCGCCACCCGGGCCATCGCCTCGTGGTCGGTGACGTCGGCGTGCCAGTGCTCGCTGTCGCTGTGCAACCGGGCGGAAACCTGCTTGAGTTCGTCGGGCTCCAGCCCGACCAGCGCCACCTTCACTCCGCGCGCGGACAGCTTGCGGGCCATCAACTCCCCCACGCCCCGCGCCGCTCCGGTGACGACGGCCACCCGCCCTTCCAGGCTCACCCTGCTCATGCGCTCTCCTCGGCGTGTACGGCGTGCACGACGTGTTCGGTGTCTCCGGCACGCTCACCGCGTGCGCTCGGTATGTAGGTGGCGGCGAGGGCCCGTATCTTCCCGGTGACCAGGTCGGGCGCCTCCACCGGCGTCATGTGGCCGAGCCCCGGCAGTTCCGTCAGGCCCACGCAGTCCGGCAGCGCGGCGGCCAGCGCGCGGGCGTGCACGGGCGGCGTCAGCCGGTCCGCCGTACCGACCACGATCTCCACCGGCATCCGCAACTCCCGTACACCGTGGTCGAGGTCGAGCAGGTCGAGCACCCGGGACCAGCCGTGCCGCACCCGGCTCGGACAGGCGTGCACGATCCGGGCGCAGGCGTCGACCATGTGCGGGCCGGAACCCTGGCCCATCGTCCCGTACTTGAGGATCCGGCGGGCCGGCGGTGTGACCGGCCCGAGCGGCGCCCGGGAGCCGAGGATCCGCCGGGTCAGCCAGGTGCGCGCCCGGCCCGCCCGCATCGGCACCACGGTGGCGGACGCCACCAGCCGCGCGCTGCCCGTGCTGCACAGCAGGGCCGCCGCCGCGTGCTCGCGCACCGCGGGCCGCGTCGCCGCCGCCATCAGCGTCATCCCGCCCATGGAGTGCCCGGCGATCACGGCCTGCTCGCCCGGCGCGAGGGTGGCCTCCAGTACGGCTTCGAGGTCGTCGGCGAGCGGTTCGGTGCCGTACGCCGGGTTGGCCGGGCTGCGCCCGTGGCCGCGCTGGTCGTAGGCGATCACCCGGTGGTCGACGGCGAGTTCGCGGATCTGCGCCGCCCAGAAGGCGATGGAACAGCACCAGCCGTGCGAGAGGACGACGGCGGGGGCGTTCTCCGGTCCGTGCACCTCGACGTGGATGCGGGCGCCGTCGGCGGCGGTGACGGTCAGCTCGTGGGCGGGCACGGGCGGGGCGTACGGCCCGTCGGCGACGTGCAGCAGGCGGCTCACGCGCTCACCTCGGCGTCCACGTCGCTCTTCGCGCCGGTGTCCGCGCCGGTCTGCGCGCCGGCGGTCTTCGCTTCGCTCCGCGCGGGGGCCGGGCGCAGCACCTGGTACTCCGCGAGGTCCACGCGCCGTGTCTCGCGCCGGAACTCGGCGGTGGTGCCCGGCCAGACGGTGGTGTTGCGGCCGCTCGCGTCCAGGTACCAGCTGGTGCAGCCGCCGGTGTTCCACACCGTGCGCTTCATGCGCTCCTGCACCCGGTGGTTCCAGTTGCGCACGGCGGCGGGGCGCGGGTCGAGGGCGGTACGGCCGCCGAGGACGTTCAACTGACGCAGGTAGTCCGCCATGTAGTTCAGCTGGGACTCGATCATCAGGATCATGGACGAGTTCCCGAGGCCGGTGTTGGGCCCGATGACCGTCATGAAGTTGGGGAAGCCGGCCGCCGTGCCGCCGCGCAGCGCCTCCATGCCGCCCTTCCAGGTCTCGGCCAGCGTCCGCCCGTCCGCACCCACGACCCGCTCGGCGATGGGCATGTCGGTGACGTGGAAGCCGGTGCCGAAGATGATCGCGTCCGCCTCCGCCTCGGTGCCGTCGGCGGCGACGAGCGTCGACCCGCGCACCTCGCTGAGTCCGCTCGCGACCACGTCCACGTTGGGCTTGGCGAGCGCCGGGTAGTAGGTGCTCGACAGGAGGATCCGCTTGCAGCCGATGCGGTAGTCGGGGGTGAGCTTGGCGCGCAGGGCCGGGTCCTTGATCGCGGCGCCCATGTTGCGCTTGGCGATCCGCTCGACGAAGCCCAGCTCGTCGGGGTGCTTGGTGAACGCCTGCACCTGCAGTTCCCGGATGCCCCACAGCAGCCCGCGGCGCAGCTTGGTGGTGGCGGGCAGCGCCCGGTGCAGGGCGCGTTCGGCGCCGCTGATGGCCCGGTCCATGCGGGGCATCACCCAGGCCGGGGTGCGCTGGAAGAGGGTCAGGCGGTCCACCTCCGGCTGGATGGACGGCACGATCTGGATGGCGGAGGCGCCGGTGCCGATCATGGCGACGCGCTTGCCGGCGAGGTCGTAGTCGTGGTCCCAGCGGGCCGAGTGGAAGACCTTGCCGGGGAAGGAGTCGAGCCCGGGGACGTCCGGGACCTTGGGGTCGGACAGCGGCCCGGTCGCGGAGACGACGACGTCGGCGGTGAGGGTGCCGCGTACGGTCTCGATCTCCCACCGCAGCTGCTCGGTGTCCCACGCCATCCGCTTCACCTCCGAGTCGAAGCGGAGGTGGGGGCGCAGCCCGAAGGTGTCGGTGACGTGCTCCAGGTAGGCGCGGATGTGCTCCTGACCGGAGAAGGTGCGCGGCCACTCGGGGTTGGGCGCGAAGGAGAAGGAGTACAGGTGGGACGGCACGTCGCAGGCGCAGCCGGGGTAGCTGTTGTCCCGCCAGGTGCCGCCGACGCTGCCGGACCGCTCCAGTACGACGAAGTCGGTGATCCCTTCGCGCCGCAGCCGCACGGCGGCGCCGAGGCCGCCGAAGCCGGACCCGATCACCGCCACCCTTACGTGCTCGTGAACCTGCTCGTGCTCGGCCATCCCGGAGCCTCCACGCTTGCCTGGACCGTCTGGAACCTGGAACCGTCTGGAACCTTGCCAGTGAACACTGGCGCAATGGGAGCGTAGAGCAGGTCCGTACTCATGGGTAGGGGTCGGACGGAGGGCATTTACATCAGCGGCTGCCGCCGCGGGTACCGCCGGTACGCCATAGGGTCGTGGACGTGACCGTGAAGCGTGAATACCGCATGGAGGAACTGGCCCGGCTGGCCGGCATCACAGTGCGCACCCTGCGCTTCTACCGCGAACGCAAACTGATCCCGCCGCCCCGCCGCGAGGGCCGCATCGCCTGGTACGACGACCACCACCTGGCCCGCCTGCGCACGATCGCGGCCCTGCTGGAACGCGGCCACACCCTGAACGGCATCGCGGAACTCGCCGACGCCTTCGACCACGGCCGCGACGTCGGCGACCTGCTCGGCCTCGGCGAACCCACCGAGGAGACCCCGGTCCGCCTCACCCCCGAGGAACTCGCCGCCCGCTTCGAGGGCGAGGTCACCCCGGAGAACCTGGCCGCCGCGATGGAGCTGGGCTACCTCGGCACCGACGGCGACGAGCTGGTCCACATCAGCCACCGCCTGCTGGAGGTCTCCTCCGCCCTGGTCCGCGAGGGCATCCCGCTCGGCGAGGTCCTCCAGGCCGGCGCCCGCGTCCGCGAACACGCCGACGCCCTCGCCGAGCTCTTCGCCGACCTGATCCTGCGCCACGCCCCCGAACCGGAACTCCACCGCCTGCGCCCGCTGGCCCGCAGCGTGGTGGAGGCGGAACTGTCACTGGCGCTGGACCGGCGGATACGGAAGCAGACGGACCGGGCCGGGGGGCGGGCTCGCCCTCAGCGGTCGTAGACCACCGTGACCGGCGCGTGGTCGGACCACCGCTCGGCATGCGTGGCAGCCCGCTCGACGTAGCCCTTGAGCGCCTTGGCGGCCAGCCCGGGTGTCGAGAGGTGGTAGTCGATGCGCCATCCACTGTCGTTGTCGAAGGCCCGCCCCCGGTAGGACCACCACGAGTACGGACCCTCGACGTCCGGGTGCAGGGAGCGCACGACGTCCACGTAGCCGCCCTCGGCCGGGTCGAGCACGCGGCTCAGCCACTCCCGCTCCTCCGGCAGGAACCCGGAGTTCTTCTTGTTGGCGCGCCAGTTCTTCAGGTCGGCCTCGCGGTGGGCGATGTTCCAGTCACCGCAGACCACGACCTCGCGTCCCTCGGCGGCGGCGCGCTCGCGCAACTCCTTGAGGTACGCGAGGAACTCGCCCATGAAGCGGACCTTCTCGTCCTGGCGCACGGTGCCGACCTCGCCGGAGGGGAGGTAGAGGGAGGCGACCGTCACACCCGGCAGGTCGGCCTCGACGTAGCGGCCGCTCCCGTCGAACTCCGCCGAGCCGAAGCCGACGCGGACCGCGTCGGGCTCGCGGCGGGTGTAGAGGGAGACGCCGGCCCGGCCCTTGGCGGCGGCGGGGGCGTGCGTCACGTGCCAGCCGTCGGGTGTGCGGACGTCTTCGGGCAGCTGCTGGGGTTCGGCCCGCACCTCCTGGAGGCACAGCACGTCGGCGGAGGTGTCGGCGAGCCACGGCACGAAGCCCTTCTTCGCGGCGGCGCGCAGACCGTTCACGTTTACGGAGGTCACGGTGAGCACCAGGGCACGATACCGGCACACTGGACGATGTCCCGCTCCGGATAACGCATCGATTTACGGTAGGAAGCATGAACATACGCCGGGTCCCCTTCGACCACCCCGACGCCGTGAAACTCAACGACGAGGTCCAGGCCGAGTACGACGTCCGTTACGGCGACGGCGGCGACGCCACGCAACTGGACCCGTCGGACTTCGCGCCGCCGAACGGCCTGTACCTGGTCGCGTACGACGAGAACGACGTTCCGGTCGCCTCCGGCGGCTGGCGCTGCCAGGACGCCAACGAGGAGGGGAATCTCGACGGGGACGCCGAGCTCAAGCGGATGTTCGTGATCGAGCAGGCGCGCGGGCGCGGGCTGGCCCGGCGCATCCTGGCCGCCCTGGAGGAGGACGCCCGTGCGGCGGGCCGGACCCGGATGGTGCTGGAGACCGGCACCAAGCAGCCGGAGGCCGTGGCCCTGTACGCCTCCAGCGGCTACGTGCCCTGCGACAAGTTCGGCTACTACCGCTTCTACGAGGACAGCCTCTGCTACGCGAAGGCCCTCCAGGTCCCGTAGGCGGGGGACGGGCCTCGGGCCGCGGGGACGACCCCGGCGCCGAGGCCGAGGCCGGGCCGGGAAACGACGAAGGCCCCGTCCGATCGCGATGATCGGACGGGACCTTCCTCAATGTGCGTGGACCTGTGGGGATTTGAACCCCAGACCCCCTCGATGCGAACGAGGTGCGCTACCAGACTGCGCCACAGGCCCTTGCAACGAGTGAAACTCTAGCACCCCGTCCGGCCTGCTCAAAAATCCCTCTCGGCTACTCGTTGGCCGCGCGGGGACGGTCGCCGTCCTCGTACTGGTCGAAGAGCGGTGTGCGGCCCCGCTCCCTGGCCCGGCGGGCGGACGCGGCGCGGCGGGCGTCACTGCGGCCCGGGGTCTCCGGACGCTCCTCGGCGTGGGCGGCCGGACGCTCCTCGGCGGCGCGGTCCGCCGAGCGGTCCGGGGCGGGGGCGGCGTCCGCCGCGTCGGGTGCGACGGGGCTGGAGCGCGCCGAGCTCCACGCGTCCGGGGCCGCGAGGTCCACGTCGGGCGTGGCGCGGGGGGCGACCGGCGCGGTCACGTAGGTGGGCAGGGGCACCGGGACCGGGTCCCAGCTGTCGCCCTGCGGGCGCCCCCGGCGTTCCCGCTGCTGGTCGACCCACTCGGCGTGGTCGGTCTGCTCGACCAGCGCCCGCCGGTCCGCGGCGAGCGCGGACATCCCGGCACCGGGCTCCACGTCCGGTCCGTCGTCCGGCTCCTCGGCGTCGAGGTCGCCGACCGGAGCGCCGGGGTCGGCGGGGCCGCGCCGGCGCGGGCGGGGGTCGCGGTCGCGCAGTCGCTGTGCGGCGACCTCGGCCTGACGGCGGTCCATCTGGAAGGCGAAGCGGCGGCGCTCCTGCGCGCGCAGATGGGCGATGTACGCGCTGAGCAGCACCGCGGGCACACCGGGCGCCCACAGGAACGCGAGTCCGCCGACCGCCGCGACGACCGAGCCGAGCGTGAAGGCGAGAAAGAGCATCACGGTCGTACGCCGACGGCGGGCGAGGACCTTGGTGCGCCGGGCCCGCGCCGCGGCCGCCGCCGGTGAGAGCGGCGCGCGCCGGGCCTGCGGCACCCGCCCCCGCACCGGTGCCGCACCGGGCCCGGCCGGGCGGCCGGGTTCCGGGGACTGCCCGGATCTCGGGCCGTGTTCCGTGCCGCCCGACTGCGGGCGTGCCGTTTCGGGCCGCTCCGCCGTCTGCCGCGGCGGAGCCGGCCGGGTGTGCCGTCGGGTCCTGGACACGGCGAAGGCCCGGACGTCCACCGAGTCGGTGACGGCGTCCGGGGCGTCGGCGTCGGGCTCCGCCTCGTCGGCGGGGCGCGACCGCAGGTCCTTGGCGTACCGGCGCTCCATGCCCGCCCGTCCGGACAGCAGCCGGATGGCGGTGCTGAAGCGTTCCGTCGGACGGGCCTCGTTCAGCTCGTCCTGCCTACGGAGCCACATCGGCACCAAGTAGGCGGCCCAGGCCCCGACGATGACTGCGTAGATGAGGCCGCTGCTGCTCACGCCTCACACGGTAGAGGGGTTTGCGTGAGGCCATCCGCCAATTGAGCCGGTGTGTCGCACGATCTGGCTGATATTTCGAACTTTTCTTGTGACCGATCCGATCAGCCGACTGTCAGGACCGGGAAATTATCCGATTCGGGACGGTCGCGGTCCGATCAAATTCGAACGTTTATTCAATTACCGGCGTTACCGGTGTTTCCGGTGTTTCCCGCGTTCGGTGTACCGCGCTGCCGTGACCGGTGCCAGCGCCGCAGCAGACCCTCGGGAACCTCGTCCGCGGTGAGCGCGAAGACGAGATGGTCCCGCCAGGCTCCGTCAATGTGCAGATAACGCGGCCTCAGCCCCTCCTCACGGAATCCGAGTTTCTCCACGACCCGGCGGCTGGGGGCGTTCTCGGGGCGAATGCAGACCTCGACGCGGTGCAGTCCGACGGTGCGGAAACAGTGGTCCACGGCCATCGCCACGGCCGTCGGCATCACCCCGCGGCCGGCCACCGCCTCGTCCACCCAGTACCCGACGTGTCCGGAGCACATCGAGCCCCAGGTGATGCCGGCGACCGTCAACTGGCCGACCAGCCGCCCCCGGTACTCGATGACGAAGGGCAGCATCCGGCCCGCGTGGGCCTCGGAGCGCAGGTGCCGCACCATCTGGCGGTAGGTCGGCCGGTGCGCGATCGGGCCGCCGGGCCCGGGCGGCGGGATGGTGGCCTCCCACGGGCGCAGCCAGTCCCGGTTGCGCCGGTTGACCTCGCGCCAGGTCCGTTGGTCGCGCAGCCTTATCGGCCTCAGGACGATGTCGCCGTCCGTCAGCTCGGCGGGCCAGGACGGGCCGTTCAGCTCGCACCCCCACCACTGGCGGGTCTCGGGTGGTCGCCGCCGCGGAGCTGGTCCACGGCGTGCTTCAGCAGCGGCTCCAGCACCGCGAGGCCGTCCTTCACCCCGCCGGGGGAGCCCGGCAGGTTGACGATCAGCGTCCTGCCCGCCACTGCGGCCAGCCCCCTGGAGAGCGCGGCGGTCGGCACCTTGTCCCGGCCGTACGCCCGGATGGCCTCCGCGATGCCCGGGACCTCGTGGTCGATCACGGCCCGGGTCGCCTCGGGAGTGCGGTCGGTGGGCGAGAGGCCGGTGCCGCCGGTGGTGACGATCACGTCGTAGCCCGCGTCGGCCCCCGCGCGCAGGGCGGCTTCGACCGGGTCGCCGTCGGGGACGACCCGCGGGCCGTCGACGGCGAAGCCGAAACGACGCAGCCCCTCGGCGACCAGCGGGCCGCCCCTGTCCTCGTAGACACCGGCGGCGGCCCGGTTGGACGCCGTGACCACCAGGGCGGCGTACGGGCCGGGAAGAGCGCCTCCGGCAGCCGTGTCCCGCGTCATGACCGGTTCCAGTCGCCGGACTTGCCGCCCGTCTTCTGCTCCACCCGCACGTCAGTGATGACCGCTCCCTTGTCGACCGCCTTGACCATGTCGACCACGGTGAGCGCGGCGACGGAGACCGCGGTGAGCGCCTCCATCTCGACGCCCGTGCGATCCGTCGTCCTCACCGTGGCGGTGATCTCCACGGCGTCGTCCGCGACCGACAGGTCCAGTTTCACACCGGAGACCGCCAACGGGTGGCACAAGGGGATCAGATCGGGGGTGCGTTTGGCGCCCATGATGCCCGCGATCCGGGCGGTGGCCAGGGCGTCGCCCTTGGGTACGCCCTCGCCGCGCAGCAGCTCGACCACGCGGGGCGCGACGAGGACGCGTCCACTGGCGCGGGCGGTGCGGGCGGTCACGTCCTTGCCGGACACGTCGACCATCCGGGCGGCGCCCGCCTCGTCGATGTGCGTCAGCCGGTCCTGCGGGTCCTGTCCGCTGCTCGGCGGTCGGTCCTGCGTACTCATGCTCGTGCGGCGCTCCCGGTCCTGGCCCGGCGCGGTGCGGCGCGTGGGCCTGTTGTGCGCGACACGGTACCGCCATCGGGGACCGGTCAGCCGAGCAGGACCACCTCGACCTCGGCGCCGGGCTCGACGGACTCGGTGTCCTCGGGGACGACGATCAGCGCGTTCGCCTGTGCCAGGGCGGCCACGAGGTGGGAGCCGGAGCCGCCGACCGGCGCGACCGATCCGTCGGCGTGGCTGCCCCGCAGGAACTGCCGGCGGCCCTTCGGCGAGGTCAGCGCCTTGTCCGCGGCCAGGGACGCGGTGACCGTCGGACGGTGCACGTCGGGCAGGCCCATGAGGGTGCGGATCGCGGGGCGCACGAACAGCTCGAAGGAGACGTACGACGACACCGGGTTGCCGGGCAGCGCGAGCAGCGGGGTGTGGTCGGGGCCGACGGAACCGAAGCCCTGGGGCTTGCCGGGCTGCATGGCGAGCTTGCGGAAGTCCACGCCGCCGCCCGGCTCGTCCTCGTCGCCGACGTGCGCCAGCGCCTCCTTGACCACGTCGTACGCGCCGACGCTCACGCCGCCGGTGGTGACCATCAGGTCGGCGCGCACCAGTTGGTCCTCGATGGTGGACCGCAGGGTCTCCGCGTCGTCGGCGACGGCGCCCACGCGGTAGGCGATGGCGCCGGCGTCGCGGGCGGCCGCGGTGAGGGCGAAGCTGTTGGAGTCGTAGATCTGACCGGACGCCAGCTGTTCGTCGGGCTGGACCAGTTCGCTGCCGGTGGAGAGCACCACCACGCGCGGGCGCGGGCGCACCCGTACGGTGCCCCGGCCGATCGCGGCGAGCAGGCCGATCTGGGGCGGCCCGAGCACGGTGCCGGCCGTCAGGGCGCGGTCTCCCGAGCGGACGTCGCTGCCCCTGGCGCGCACGTGCGCGCGCTCCTCGGCCGGCCGGTAGACGTGGACGTGGCCCTCGGCGCCCTCGGGAGCCAGGCTGCGGGCCCGCATCCCGGTCGCGGGGCCCTCGCCGAGCCCGCCGTCGGTCCACTCGACGGGGACGACGGCCTCGGCGCCGGGCGGAAGCGGGGCGCCGGTCATGATGCGGGCGGCCTGGCCGGGGCCCACGGACGGCGCCTCGGCCTGGCCGGCGGCGACGTCGCCGACGACCTCCAGGACGGCGGGGAACTCCTCGCTGGCGCCCGCGACGTCGGTGACCCGCACCGCGTACCCGTCCATGGAGCTGTTGTCGAACGGCGGCAGGGACAGCGGCACCGTGATGTCGTCGACCAGGACGCAGCCCTGGGCGTCGAGCAGGTTCAGCTCGATGGGGTCCAGGGGGCGGACGGTGGCGAGGACGTCGTCCAGGTGCTCCTGGACCGACCACGGCCGGTCCGGACCGGGGTCCGCGGTGGCGTGGTCGTGACCGGTGTCACGGTGCGCGCTGCTGCTCAACGTCCCTGCATCTCCTCGGCTACGTAACTGCGGAGCCAGGTCCGGAAGTCCGGGCCCAGGTCTTCACGTTCGCATGCGAGTCTGACAATGGCACGCAGGTAGTCGCCGCGGTCGCCGGTGTCATAGCGGCGGCCCTTGAAGACGACGCCGTGCACCGGGCCGCCGGCCTTCTCGTCCGCCGCCAGCTGCTGGAGGGCGTCGGTGATCTGGATCTCGCCGCCGCGGCCGGGCTCGGTCTTGCGCAGTATGTCGAAGATGCGCGGGTCGAGGACGTAGCGGCCGATGATGGCGTAGTTGGAGGGGGCGTCGGCCGCGTCGGGCTTCTCGACCAGCCCGGTCACCTTGACGACGTCGCCGTCGCCGGTCGGGGCGACGGAGGCGCAGCCGTAGAGGTGGATCTGCTCCGGCGCGACCTCCATGAGGGCGATCACGCTGCCGCCGTACTGCTCCTGGACGTCGATCATGCGCTGGAGCAGCGGGTCGCGCGGGTCGATCAGGTCGTCGCCGAGCAGGACCGCGAAGGGCTCGTGGCCGACGTGCGGGGCGGCGCACAGCACGGCGTGGCCGAGGCCCTTGGGGTCGCCCTGGCGGACGTAGTGCATCATCGCGAGGTCGCTGGATTCCTGGACCTTGGCCAGGCGACCCGCGTCGCCCTTCTTCTGGAGGGCGGACTCCAGTTCGTAATTGCGGTCGAAGTGGTCCTCCAGGGGGCGCTTGTTGCGGCCCGTGACCATGAGGACGTCGCCGAGGCCCGCGGCCACGGCCTCTTCGACCACGTACTGGATCGCCGGCTTGTCGACGACCGGCAGCATCTCCTTGGGAGTGGCCTTGGTGGCCGGCAGGAACCGGGTACCGAGACCGGCTGCTGGGATGACAGCCTTGCTGATCCTGGGGTGGGACTGAGTCATGCGCGCCACCCTATCCGGTGCCTATAGGGAGAATCTGTGACTCGAAGCCCTTCGCGCTCATATGAGCGCATGAATGCGGGACAGGAGTCACCCATGTCTCAGACCGGCCCTGCGGACGAACCTGACAAGCGGACGTTGCGGCGGGATTTCCTCACGGCGAGAAGCAGGTTGACGCCGGATGACGTGCGGGAAGCCGCCGAGGAGCTGGCCGTGCGGGCGCTCGGGCTGCCGGAGGTTGCGGGGGCGCGCACGGTGGCGGCGTACGTCTCCATGGGCGCCGAGCCGGGCACCCTCGCGCTCCTGGACGCGCTGCGCGCGCGGGGTGTGCGCGTCCTGCTGCCCGCACTGCTGCCGGACAACGACCTGGACTGGGGCGAGTACGCCGGGGAGGGCTCCCTCGCGCGCGTGCGGCACGGCGGGCGGATGGAGCTGTCCGAGCCCGCCGGTGAGCGTCTGGGGCCGGACGCGGTGACGCGGGCCGACGTCGTGCTGCTGCCGGGGGTGGCGGTGGACGGCCGCGGCCTGCGGCTCGGGCGCGGCGGCGGGTCGTACGACCGGGTGCTCGCACGTCTGGAGGCCGCGGGGGCGCGGCCCGCGCTGCTGGTGCTGCTGTACGACCGGGAGGTCGTCGCGCGCGTCCCCGCGGAGGCCCACGACCGGCCGGTGGACGCGGTGGTGACGCCGTCGGGGGTGCGCAGGTTCCGCTGACGCAGGGGCGCACGGGAAACGGCCTCCACGCACGCGTGGAGGCCGTTCTCGTGCGACGGGCGCGGGGCTACGGCTTGAGCACCAGCGTGTCGCTCGTGCTCTCGTCGACCGCCTTCTTCGAGAAGGACCACGGCAGCAGTTCGCCGTTGGCCCACTTGTCGGTCTGGTCGGTGTAGTGGGCGCTGTAGGCGTGTCCGGAGGCGCCGGTGAGGTTGATCCAGCGGGACTTGTCGAGGTCGCCGAGGTTGACCACCATCCGCATGGACGGCACCCAGATCACCCCGTAGCCGCCGGCCGCGTTCCAGCCGGAGGCGTTGACCGCCGCCTCGCCGCCGCTGAGCTTCCAGGGGCCGCGGTTGAGGGCGTACTTCAGGAAGCCGGGGCCCTCGGTGCCCAGGGTCTGGTTCTTCAGGAACAGGCGGTGCAGCCGGCCCCAGTTCCAGGTGTCGATGTCCTTGCCGAGCTTGGCCGTCAGCTCCCAGCGGGCGTCGATCATGGCGCGCTTGAACAGGTCGTCGCGGTTGTGGTCGGCGCCCTTGCGGGTGCCGGAGGCCGGCGTCGTCCACCAGTCGCTCTTCGGCTTCTCCATCAGCGTGCGGACCACCTCGAACCAGCGGTCGCCGCCGTCCGGCTGCGCCTGGCCGGCGTCGCGCTGGCCGCACTCGCGGACCTTGTTGGTCTCGTCCGCGGGGCCCGTGGTGTTGACCGGGTCGACCCACAGGCACTGGCCCTCGACCCGCAGCTCCTTGGGCAGCTTGTTGCCGAAGGCGAGCTTGAGGACGTTGCGCCAGACGGCGTTGAAGTAGGCGGCGGCCGCCGAGTCGGCGTCCTGGGTGTAGTCCCAGCCCTCCAGCAGCTTCTGCGCCTCGCGGACGTCCTTGTCGTCGATGTCGATCTTCAGCAGCTGGGGCACGAGCAGCTTGGCCATCTCGCTGCTGTTGTCCAGCTGCATCTGGCGCATGTCGTCGGTGGAGATCTTTCCGCCGTCCTTGATCTTCTGCTCGATCAGGGAGGTGATGCGCTGGCTGCGGGCGCCGTAGCCCCAGTCCGTGGTGAGCGTGTACGGGTAGTCGTCCTCGTCGACGGCGGCCTGGTTGGCGGTCACGATGTAGCCGCGCTCCGGGTCGTACTCGTAGGGCAGCTCGTCCTGGTCGATGTACTCGCCGGTCCAGCGGTACTTGGAGCTCCAGCCCGGCGCCGGGACCGAGCCGTCGTGACCCTCGGCGCGCACCGGGATCCGGCCGGGCAGCGTGTAGCCGATGTGCTCGCTGTCGGCGTAGACCAGGTTCTGCGAGGGCACGTCGAACAGGGTGGCGGCCTCGCGGAAGTCGTCCCAGTTCTGCGCCCGGTCGATCGCGAAGACGGAGTCCATGGTGGTGCCCGCCTCCAGCGCGGTCCAGCGCAGGGCGACGCCGTAGCCGTCGCCGCGGTCGGGGGCGGCGCTGCCGACGGTGGCCTTCTTGCCGGTCTTCACCAGCTCGTCGTCGCGGTCGGAGAGCAGGGGGCCGTTGTTGGTCTCGCGGACGACGATCTTCTTGGAGTCGCCGCCGGCGACCTTGATGGTCTCCTCGCGCGTCTCGAAGGGGACCACCTTGCCGTCGTACTGGTAGCCCTCGCCGGTGATCTTCTCCAGGTAGAGGTCGGTGACGTCGGCGCCGGAGTTGGTCAGGCCCCAGGCGATCTCCTGGTTGTGGCCGATGACCACGCCGGGCATGCCCGCGAAGGTGTATCCGGCCACGTCGTACTGGCACTTGGCGGAGACGGTGCGGCAGTGCAGGCCCATCTGGTACCAGACGGACGGCAGGGACGGCGACAGGTGCGGGTCGTTGGCCAGCAGCGGCTTGCCGGTGATGGTGTGCTTGCCGGAGACGACCCATGAGTTGGAGCCGATGCCGTTGCCGTTCACGCCGACTGCGGTGGGGACGTCGTCCAGGACCTCCTGGAGGCCCGCCAGTTGCCCCTGGAGGGCGTTTCCGGAGCCGGTGCCGGTGCCGGTTCCCGTACCTGTGCCCGTGCCGGTGCCCGTACCCGTGCCGGTCCCGGTCCCCGTGCCGTCGCCCTCGCCGCTGCCCGACGAACCGCCGTCGCCGCCGTCGAACGTCTGGTTGAGCTCGTCGTACTGGCCCTCCTGGACGATCGCCTTGTTGCGGTCGTACGGGTACGCCGGGTAGAGGTCGGCGATCTGCTTGGGGCCGAGGCGGCTGGTCATCAGGGCGCGGTCGACCTCGTCCTGCATGTTGCCGCGCAGGTCCCAGGCCATCGCCTTCAGCCAGGCCACCGAGTCGACCGGGGTCCACTCCTCGGGCCGGTAGTCGTTGGTGAACCCGAGGGCGGCGTACTCCAGGGAGATGTCCGCGCCGTCCTTGCCCTTCAAGTAGGCGTTGACGCCCTTCGAGTACGCCTGGAGGTACTTCTTCGTGGAGTCCGACAGCTTCTCGTCGTACTCCTTCTTCGCCACCCGGTGCCAGCCCAGGGTGCGCAGGAACTCGTCGTTGTCGATCTGGCCCTTGCCGAACATCTCCGACAGGCGCCCGGCGGTCATGTGCCGGCGGACGTCCATCTCGTAGAACCGGTCCTGCGCCTGGACGTAGCCCTGGGCCATGAACAGGTCCTCCTCGGAGGAGGCGTAGACCTGCGGGATGCCGTACCCGTCGCGCTTGACGTCGACCGGACCCGACAGGCCGTCCAGCGTGATCGAGCCCTTGGTCTGCGGGAAGGACGCGCGGACGGTGCTGATCGACCAGTACGCCCCGTAGGCGAGGCCGCCGATGAGGGCCAGGACCAGAACGAGCACGAGCAGCCGGCCCTTGCGCCCCTTCTTCCTGCCGGACGTGCCGGACCGCTGACCCGGGGAGGCGGTTGTGGTGGGGGGCATCGCTGTCCTTGCTGTCCTAACACGAGCGGCAGGGGCGGGCTGTGCTTCGTACGGAGGCCGAGCGCTGAGCGCCGAGCGCTGGAGCAACTGTAGGCGCAGACCCGGCGACGCCTTGACGCGGAGTCGGGTACCGGGACGCACGGGCGTTCGATCTTGCCAACCCGAGCGTCAAGAAAGCGTCAAGAGTTAGGTAAGGTAACGAAGTAGTTGCCCACGCAGCACGGCGGATTCGTGTGCCATGGAGGTGCGGCTCGCGCACGACGCGGGCGCGTTCGCCCACGCTGTGATCCGTGCTGTGCGCCAGGGAAGGGAACGGCCGCTGACTGTCCACCACCTCAACCAGCTCCTGCTCGTCTGCTCGCTCGTCCTGCTCATCGCCGTGGCGGCGGTCCGGATCTCCTCGCGCAGCGGGCTCCCCAGCCTGCTCGTCTACCTGGCCATCGGCATCGCCATGGGCCAGGACGGCATCGGCCACATCAAGTTCGACAACGCCGAACTGGTCCAGGTGATCGGTTACGGGGCCCTCGTCGTGATCCTGGCCGAGGGCGGCCTCGGCACGAAGTGGAAGGAGGCGAAACCGGCGCTACCGGCCGCCTCCGCGCTGGCCCTGGCCGGAGTCGCGGTGAGCGTCGGCGTGACCGCGGCGGGCGCGCACTACCTGACGGGGCTGGAGTGGCGGCAGGCACTCATCGTCGGTGCCGTGGTCTCCTCCACGGACGCCGCGGCCGTCTTCTCGGTCCTGCGCCGGATCCCGCTGCCGAAGCGGATAACGGGCACGTTGGAGGCCGAGTCCGGCTTCAACGACGCCCCCGTGGTCATCCTCGTGGTGGCCTTCTCCACGGCCGGCCCGATCGAGCACTGGTACGTGCTGCTCGGCGAGATCGCCCTGGAGCTGGCCATCGGCGCGGCCATCGGGCTCGCGGTGGGCTGGCTGGGTTCCTGGGGACTGAAGCACGTCGCGCTGCCCGCCTCCGGCCTCTACCCCATCGCCGTCCTGTCGATCGCCGTCGCGGCCTACGCGGCCGGTGCCATGGCCCACGGCAGCGGCTTCCTGGCCGTCTACCTCGCCTCCATGGTCATGGGCAACGCGCGGCTGCCGCACTGGCCCGCCACCCGCGGGTTCGCCGACGGGCTCGGCTGGCTCGCCCAGATCGGCATGTTCGTCCTGCTGGGCCTGCTGGTCACCCCGCACGAACTGGGCGACGACATCCTGCCCGCCCTCGTCATCGGCCTGGTACTCACCATGGTCGCGCGTCCGCTGAGCGTCGTGCTGTGCCTGACGCCCTTCCGGGTGCCGTGGCAGGAGCAGGCCCTGATGTCGTGGGCGGGGCTGCGCGGCGCGGTGCCCATCATCCTGGCGACGATCCCCATGGTCGAGGGCGTCACCGGCAGTCAACGGATCTTCAACATCGTCTTCGTGCTGGTCGTCGTCTACACCCTGGTCCAGGGGCCGACGCTGCCGTGGCTGGCCCGCTTGCTGCGCCTGGGCAAGGGCGACGAGGCCGCCGACCTCGGCATCGAGTCGGCGCCACTGGAGCGGCTGCGCGGGCACCTGCTGTCGGTGACGATCCCCGAGGGCTCGAAGATGCACGGCGTCGAGGTCAACGAACTGCGGCTGCCCACCGGGTCCGCCGTCACGCTGGTCGTCCGCGACGGGACGTCCTTCGTGCCGCTGCCCACCACGGGGCTGCGCCGCGGGGACGAACTCCTGGTGGTCGCCACCGACCCGGTCCGGGACGCGGCCGAGGCGCGGCTGCGCGCGGTCGGCCACGGCGGCAAGCTGGCCGGCTGGCTGGGCACCGGGGGGACGGGGAGCGCCCGCCGCAATCGCAGGTGAGCACGGGAGGGGTGCCGCCTTTCACAGGCCGCACCCCTCCCACCCCCTGTACGATGAAGGCCGCACCTGATCGAACCACCTCTGTCTGATGCAGAGCTGGCGCGACCGTATGGCGGTCGGATCGCCCCCTCGTCAACGCGGGCTCCGGCATCTACCGCAGTCCGCGCAAGTGGACAGCTCTCGGCGCTCCCGCACGACGACCACCACGAGGCGGCGGGACCGCGCTACCAGGCGGCAGAAAGGCACGGGCCGTGGCATCCACGGTCACCCGTCCGGGATACGGGCAGCTGCTGCGCACCCGCGGCGTCTGGACGTTCCTGCTCCCCGGCTTCGCGGCACGCCAGCCGTTCGCGATGCTGACCCTCTCCATCGTGCTGCTGGTGCAGCACACCACTGGCTCCTACGGCGTCGCGGGCGCCGCCGCGGCCGTCACCGGCGTCTCCATGGCCCTGTTCGCCCCCTACAGCGGCCGGCTCGCCGACCGCTACGGGCAGCGCGCCGTCCTGCTGCCCGGGGTGCTCGTGCACGCGGCCTCCGGCCTCACCCTGACCGTCCTCGCGCTCGCCGACGCGCCCCTGTGGGCGCTGTTCCTGGCGGCCGTGCCCACCGGCGCCTCGGTGCCGCAGGTCGGGCCGATGGTGCGGGCCCGCTGGGCCGTGAAGCTCAAGGACTCCCCCCTGCTGAGCACGGCGGCCGCCTTCGAGTCCGTCACCGACGAGCTGACCTTCGTCCTCGGTCCCCTGGTGGCGACCGCCCTGTGCACGGCCGTCGACCCCGCGGCCGGCCTGGTCACGGAGGCCGCGCTCACCCTGGTGGGCGGTCTGCTGTTCGCCGCGCAGAAGAGCACCCAGCCGACCGTCGGCGGCACCGACGGCGAGCACGCGCGCGCGGAGCACGTTTCCGCGCTGCGGGTCCCCGGCGTGCGGGTGCTGATCGTCGTCTTCCTGGGCATCGGTTCCGTCTTCGGCGGCATGCAGGTGTCGCTGGCCGCCTTCACGGAGTCGATCGGCGAGCCCGGCCTGAACGGCGTCCTGTACGGCGTCTTCGCGGCGGGCAACATGATCTCCGGCCTGGCCTGCGGCGCCATCGCCTGGAAGGTGGCCCCGCAGCAGCGCCTCCTGGTCGGCTACACCGCCCTCGCGCTGACCGCGTCCGGCCTGTGGGCCGCGCACTCGGTGCTCGTGCTGGCCGGCCTCGGCCTGCTCGTCGGCATGTGCATCGCGCCCGCCATCGTCACCGGCTACACCCTGGTCGAGGGCCTGGTCCCGGCCGGGGCCCGCACCGAGGCCTTCACCTGGCTGACCGGCGCCGTCGCACTGGGCCAGGCGGCCGCCGTGACCGTCGCGGGACAGCTGGAGGACCGGTTCCGGGACGGCGCCGGATTCCTGGTGCCGATGGGCGGCACGGTCCTCGCGCTGGCGGTCCTGGTGACGCTGCGCTCGCGGCTGGCGACCCGGTCCCAGGGCCGTACGGTCGCACGTGGTGTCGGTCACCGCGCGCCCGCCACAGTGGACTGATCCCGCGGAATAGGTCACTATGGACCGTCGTTAGCACTCATCGAGTGAGAGTGCCAGGAGGAAGACAGTGCCGACGTACCAGTACCAGTGCACCGAGTGCGGCGAGGGCCTCGAGGCGGTGCAGAAGTTCACCGACGACGCCCTTACCGAGTGCCCGAACTGCCAGGGCCGCCTGAAGAAGGTGTTCTCGGCCGTCGGCATCGTCTTCAAGGGCTCCGGCTTCTACCGCAACGACAGCCGCGGCAGCTCGTCGAGCAGCTCGCCCGCGCCGTCGTCCTCGAAGGCGTCGTCCTCGGCTTCGTCGTCCTCGGACTCGGGCTCGGGCTCGTCCTCGTCGTCGTCCTCCTCAGGCTCCGGCTCGTCGGGCTCGGGCAGCTCCTCCGCGGGCACCACCGCCGCGTAGCCCCCTGCCCCACCCGCCGCCCGGCACCAGTTCTTACGGGACCCTGTCGTCGTCCGACGACGGGGTCCGCGGCGTTGGCCGAGGCGGTTAGGGTGCGGGCATGGCGAACAAGGTGAAGGCCGGGAACGGGCAGGCCGCGGATGTGCGGGCCGAGATCGGCGTGATCGGGGGCTCCGGGTTCTACTCGTTCCTCGACGACGTGACCGAGGTCCGCGTGGACACCCCGTACGGGCCGCCCAGCGACTCCCTCTTCGTCGGCGAGGTCGCCGGCCGGCGGGTCGCCTTCCTCCCCCGGCACGGCCGCGGCCACCATCTGCCGCCGCACCGGATCAACTACCGCGCCAACCTGTGGGCGCTGCGCTCGGTGGGCGCCCGCCAGGTCTTCGGCCCGTGTGCGGTCGGCGGTCTGCGCCCCGAGTACGGGCCGGGCACACTGCTGGTGCCGGACCAGTTCGTCGACCGCACGAAGTCCCGCCCGTCCACCTACTTCGACGGGCTGCCCACACCCGACGGCACGGTGCCCAACGTGGTGCACGTGTCGCTGGCCGACCCGTACTGCCCCACCGGGCGGGCCGCCGCGCTGAAGGCGGCCAGGGGACGGGAGTGGGAGCCGGTGGACGGCGGCACCCTGGTCGTGGTCGAGGGGCCACGCTTCGGGACCCGGGCGGAGTCCCTGTGGCACCGGGCGCAGGGCTGGTCGGTGGTGGGCATGACCGGCCACCCGGAGGCGGCACTCGCCCGTGAACTGGAGCTCTGCTACACCTCGCTGACCCTCGTGACCGACCTCGACGCCGGTGCGGAGAGCGGCGAAGGCGTCTCGCACGAGGAGGTGCTGCGGGTGTTCGCGGCGAACGTGGACCGGCTGCGGGGCGTCCTGTTCGACGCGGTGGCCGCGCTGCCGGCGACCGGGGAGCGGGACTGCCCGTGCGGGGCGGCGCTGGGCGGGATGGATCCGGGGATCGCGCTGCCGTAGGGGGGTGCGGGGCGAGGCGCCGGGGCACCGGAACAGGCCGACGTACTGGCACCAGCCGACGTACTGGAACAGGCCGAGCTACCGGAACAGGCCGAGGTACTGGAACAACCCGTTCCGGTGAGGGAGTTGTCCACAACCCGTCGGTGGTCCACGGGCTTCGGCGGGATCCGGTGAAAAGCCCCATCGTGGGAGCGCAAGCCGGTTCCTCGTCACAGGTGGTGGTCACCGTGTTCCGTCCCGCCCTGCCCTCTCCCTCTCTCCCTCCTTCCACCCCCCTCCTCCCCAACGCCGGCCTCTCCTCCGCCGGCTCGTTCCCTCCCCCGCTCCCGGCCGGGACTGAAGCGCCGCCCACCTGCGAGGTGCCGCACTTCGCCCCGGTGCGGGTGCGCGGCGGGCGCCGGCGGCTGCACCGGCTCGTGCGTCACCGGCGACGAGCCCTCGCCGTCGGGCTCGCCGTCACCGCCGCGGCGCTGGTGGCCGCGGGCCCGCGTCCGGTCACCGGCGAGCAGGAGACGCGGCGGGCGCGTGGGCATCCGGTGGCCGAGCGGCACGGCACCCGGCTCGTGGCGGCGCCGGTGCGGATCGCCGACGCGGCCACGGTGCGGCTGCTCAGGCCGGGCGACCGCGTCGACGTCGTCGCGGCCGGGGACGGCGGTGCGGGTGACGCCTCCGTGCTCGCGCGCGGTGTGCGGGTGGCGAAGGTGCCCGAGCCCGTGGAGGGCTCGGCGGCGGGTGGAGCGCTGGTCGTGGTCTCGGTGCCGCGTGCCACCGCCCATCGGCTGGTCGGCGCGGCTACCACGGCACGGTTGGCGGTGACCTTGTGCTGAGCCGGTCAAGTCCCTCGTTCGAGGGACCGGATTGGACAGGACGGCCCAACGCTGCCGTAGGTTTCGGAGCGTTTGGTTCCTACACCTGTTCAAGCGAGGAGTGCTCCCACCGTGAGCGAGAAGAGCGAGCCGAGCGTCTGGCAGGGCTTCAAGGCCTTCCTGATGCGCGGCAACGTCATCGACCTGGCGGTGGCCGTCGTCATCGGCGCCGCCTTCACCAAGATCGTCAACTCGGTGGTGGAGGGGGTCATCAACCCGCTGGTCGGGGCGTTCGGCACGCAGAGCCTGGACAGTTACAGCTCGTGTCTGAAGGGCCCGTGCGAAGGGACCGGCGACAGCGCGACGGGTGTGCGGATTCTCTGGGGCTCGGTGCTGGGGGCCACCCTCACGTTCCTGATCACGGCGGCCGTCGTCTACTTCCTGATGGTGCTGCCCATGTCGAAGTACCTGGCCCGGCAGGAGGCACGCCGCAAGGCCAAGGAGAGCGCCGAGGAGGTCATCGAGGTCTCCGAGCTGGAGGTGCTCAAGGAGATCCGCGACGCGCTGATCGCCCAGCGCGGCTCGGGGCACGACCGCTCCTAGGGCTCGCGCCCGCCGCTCAGAGGTGGTGGGGCGGCTTCTCGTCGAGGAAGCGCTTCAGGTCGGCCGCGCTGTCGCCCTCGGGGCGCTCGCCCCAGCCGCGGTCGGTGTCGTCCGAGGTCTGCTGGTCCAGCGGGTCGTCGAAGACCAGCGCGGGCCTGGGCGCCCGAGGCTCGGGGTCGGGGGTGGTACTCATGCTTCCAGGGTACGGCTCGCCCCGTGGACGGCGTCCCCCGCGCCCCGCTCACCCCGGCGGACGGGCTGGTCCGCAAGCACTTCCGTGCCGTCTCTGCTGTGCTGGGAGCCATGATGTCCAGTCCCTCCTCCGCGACCGCGCCCTCCGGACCACCACCGGACGACCACCCTCCGGTGCGCCGCCTGATGGCACGCCACCGGCACGAGGCGCACCGCGCCGCCACGCCGCTCGAGCTCCTCTTCGACCTGTGCTTCGTCGTCGCCATCGCCCAGGCCGGCGTGCAACTGGTGCACTCCGTCGCCGGGGGGCATGCCGGGCAGGGCGTCCTCAACTACGCGATGGTCTTCTTCGCCATCTGGTGGGCGTGGATGAACTTCACGTGGTTCGCCTCGGCGTACGACAACGACGACGTCCTGTACCGGGTCGTCACGCTCGTCCAGATCGCCGGTGTGCTGGTCCTGGCGGCGGGGGTCTCCCGGGCCTTCGAGGACCACGACTGGGCGGCCGTCGTCATCGGCTACCTGATCATGCGGGTGGCCATGGCGGCGCAGTGGCTCAGGGCGGGCCGGTCCGCGGCACCGCCGGAGAGCACCATGGCGCGGAGATACGCGGCCGGCGTGCTGCTCTGCCAGGTCGGCTGGCTGGGGCTGCTGTTCCTGCCGGAGGGCGGCCGGGGCTGGCTGTTCCTGGTGATGGTGGTGCTGGAGCTGTGCGTGCCGGCGTTCGCCGAGCGCAGGCATCCGTCGAACTGGCACCCGCACCACATCTCCGAGCGGTACGGGCTGCTCACGATCATCGTCCTCGGCGAGACCGTCGCCGCGGCCACGGTGGCGGTGAAGTCGGGCATCGAGGAGAACGACGCGCTGGGCGAGGTGCTGCCGATCGCCGCGGGCGGGCTGCTGATCGTCTTCGCGGCCTGGTGGATCTACTTCGTGGTCCCCGTCCACAGCCACCTGCGGTCCAACAGGCAGTCCTTCCTCTGGGGCTACGGCCACTACCTGGTGTTCTCCTCGGCGGCGGCGATCGGGGCGGGGCTGGAGGTGGCGGTGGAGCATGCCGTGGGCAAGGCGCACATCTCGGCGCTCGCGGCCTCCTTCGCGGTGACCCTGCCGACGGCGGTCTTCCTGCTCACGGTGTGGGCGCTGCACGCCCGGCACTTCAAGGTGGGCGTCGCTGAGCAGCTCGTGCTGCCGACGGCCGCGCTGCTGGTGCTCGCCTGCACCTTCCTGGGCGGCGAGGCGGTGCTCGTGGCGGGGATCGTGCTGGCGCTGGCCGTGGCCGCGGGGGTGACGCTGACCGCGCGGCGGACCGAACGGGAGCGGCGGCGGACGACGGCGCCGGCCGCCTGAGGCACGCTCAGGTGCACGCCGGCTCCCGGGCCGGCGCGGGTGGCTGGACGAGACTGGCCGTATGACAGTTGACGCATTGACGGACGTCGCCGGTCTGCTGGTGGGGCATGCGACGCGGGCCGGGGACGGGTGGCTCACGGGGACGACGGTGGTGCTCGCGCCGGAGGGCGGGGCGGTCGCCGGTGTGGATGTGCGCGGCGGCGGCCCCGGCACCAAGGAGACCGACGCCCTCGATCCGCGCAACCTGGTGCAGAAGGTGCAGGCGGTGGTGCTGACCGGCGGCAGCGCCTACGGGCTCGACGCGGCCTCGGGGGTGATGGCCTGGCTGGAGGAGCGGAGACGCGGGGTGCGGGTCGGTCCCGACCCGGCGCACGTGGTGCCGGTGGTGCCCGCGGCCTGCGTCTTCGACCTGGGCCGTGGGGGCGACTTCCGGGCCAGGCCGGACGCGGCGACCGGGTACGCGGCGGCGGAGGCGGCCCACGCGAGTACGCCGGGCGCCGAGGTGGCCGAGGGGTGTGTCGGGGCCGGTACCGGGGCTGTCGTCGGCACGTTGAAGGGCGGGGTGGGCACCGCGAGCACCGTGCTGGACTCGGGGATCACGGTGGCGGCGCTGGTGGTGGCCAACGCGGCGGGATCGGTGACGGATCCGGAAACGGGGGTGCTCTACGGGGAGTTGTTCCGGGGCGGTCGGGTGGAGTACCCGGCGCCGGACGTCCACGAGGCCGCGGGGCGGCGCCTGGCCGAGGTCGCGGCGAGGAACGCGCCGCCGCCGCTGAACACCACGCTCGCCGTGGTCGCCACCGACGCCGGCCTGTCCAAGGCGCAGGCGCAGAAGCTGGCCGGCACCGCGCACGACGGCATCGCGCGTGCCGTGCGGCCGGTGCACCTGCTCAGCGACGGTGACACGGTGTTCGCCCTGGCGACCGGGGTGCGTCCGCTCGACGCCGGGCAGCCGCTCGCGCTGAACGAGGTGCTGGCGGCGGGCGCGGACGTGGTGACGCGCGCGATCGTCCGCGCGGTCCGGGCCGCCGGGCCGGTGGACGGCCCCGGCGGGGCCTGGCCGTCGTACGGGGAGCTGTACGGGCGGCCGTCCAGGGCCAGTTGACCCGTCCGCGTTGCGATTGTCCGGGTTTTGTCACGCGTCGGCGTTCCGGGCGGCCCGCAGGAACCCCACCGGCGGCCGCAAGTGGTTCTTCGACAACTCGCTCGTCGGGGACGTCGTCATCGTCGAGAACTCCCCGGACGACACGGTCGCGCCGGACAACGGCCTCAACGGCTGGAACATGCCGTGGAGCGAGTGGACCACCCAAAGCACCGGCTGATCAGCCTGTGAGCAGGAAGTTTTGACGGTTCGTCGGGCCGCGCGGAAACTTTTCGCGCGGCCCCCGCGTTTTTCGTGCGTACGTTTTCTCGGTTCCCGGACATGATGTCCGACCGAGGGGCTACGGTATGCACCCACAAGGTGACATGCAGCAACGCCGGGAGAAACCTTGAGCGTTCCGTACGAGACGGCAGCGTACGAACCACCCGAGTCGCCCGAGTCTCCGGAGGAGCACCTCATGCGGCTGCTCGGACGCGCGCTGAACTCATTCGAGCTGCCCGACGAGACCCTGCGGCGGCTGGACTGCGCGCTGGCGCACGACGGTTCACTGCACTCCGCGCACCACAGCGCGGGACTGCACCGGGAGACGTACCGCCACACCTGGCTGCTCGCCGACGGTTCGGCGCTCACCCTCTGGGAGCTGGTCCACAACACCGCCCCGGGCAGCGAACCGCAGCACGAGGTCTACGTGGACGAGGAGGAGCTGCGCACCGCGGGCTCCCGGCTGGCTCTGCCGCCCGACACGCCGGACTTCGAACTGCCGGTGCAGGTGCAGCTGTCGCCCGTCCCCACGCCGCGTCACGCGTACGTCCCGGACGCCTCGGCGGACCATGCCCGCCGGCTGCTGCGCCGCGCGGAGAACGCGGACCGCCCGGGCGCCGACCTCGCCGCCCTGCTGGCGACGGCGTGCGGGCACCAGATCGCCCAGGCCTTCGGCGGCCCCGGCCGGGCGGGACGCGCCCGGATCGGCTTCTCGCTCTACGAGCACGCGTTCCTGCTGCGCGACGGCGTGGAGGTCTCCCTCTGGGAGGTCGAGCACACGGCCACGCCGGACGGCCGGCACATGTGCGAGGTCTACGAGAGCGAGGACACCGCCCGCCGGGCGATGGAGCGGCGCGCGGCACAACAGGTGTCGCCGTAGCGCGCCCCGCTCCCCTTCGGCCCGCCGGGGCGCTCCTTACGCGGCCACCGGCTGCTTCGCGCCCTCCGTCGGGGCCGACGGGCCCGCGCCGCCCGGTCCTTGGGCCGCCGCTCCCGACACCGGCTTGCGCAGCCCCTTGAGGACGATCACCAGGGCCGTGGTGACACAGACACCGGCCGCGACGGCGACCAGGTAGAGCAGCGGGTTGCCGATCAGCGGGACCACGAAGATGCCGCCGTGCGGGGCGCGCAGCGTCGCGCCGAAGGCCATCGACAGGGCGCCGGTGACCGCGCCGCCCACCATCGAGGACGGGATGACGCGCAGCGGGTCGGCCGCGGCGAACGGGATCGCGCCCTCGGAGATGAAGGAGGCGCCGAGGACCCAGGCGGCCTTGCCGTTCTCGCGCTCGGCGGCGTTGAAGAGCCGGCCGCGCACGGTCGTGGCCAGGGCCATCGCCAGCGGCGGGACCATGCCGGCCGCCATGACCGCCGCCATGATCTTCATGGCCGAGTCGCTGGGGCTGGCGACCGCGATGCCCGCGGTGGCGAAGGTGTAGGCGACCTTGTTGACCGGGCCGCCGAGGTCGAAGCACATCATCAGGCCGAGCAGCGCGCCGAGCAGGACGGCGTTGGCGCCGGACAGACCGTTCAGCCAGTCGGTCATCCCGGACTGAGCGGAGGCGATGGGCTTGCCGATCACCACGAACATCAGGAACCCGACGACCGCCGCCGAGATCAGCGGGATCACCACCACCGGCATGATGCCGCGCAGCGACTTCGGTATGGGTACCCGCTGGATCGCCAGCACCACCGCACCGGAGATCAGACCGGCCGCCAGACCGCCGAGGAAGCCCGCGTTGATGGTGAGCGCGATCGAACCGCCGACGAAGCCGGGGACCAGGCCCGGCCGGTCCGCCATGCCGTAGGCGATGTAGCCGGCCAGCACCGGGACGAGGAAGGCGAAGGCCACGCCGCCGATCTGGAACAGCAGCGCCGCCCAGCTGTCCGCCTGGGTCCACACGAAGTGGTCCATCACGGAGGGCGCCTTGTTGATCTCGTAGCCGCCGATCGCGAAGCCCAGGGCGATCAGCAGACCGCCCGCGGCGACGAACGGGACCATGTAACTGACGCCGGACATGAGCCACTTGCGCAGCTTGGTGCCGTAGCCCTCGCCGGACTCGCCGCCGCGCTCGACGGGCGTCGCGCCCGGAGCGGCGGAGGTGACCTCGCCGCGGGCGGCCCTGTCGCGGACCTCGCCGATCAGCTCGCCCGGCCGGTTGATGGCGGCCTTGACGCCGGTGTCGACGGTGGCCTTCCCGGCGAAGCGTTCCTTGTCGCGCACGGGCACGTCGTGGGCGAAGATCACGCCGTCCGCCGCCTCGATCACCGCCGGGTCGAGCCGGGTGAACCCGGCCGAGCCCTGGGTCTCGACGACGAGGTCGACGCCCGCCTCGCGGCCCGCGTTCTCCAGCGACTCGGCGGCCATGTAGGTGTGCGCGATGCCGGTGGGGCAGGAGGTGACGGCGACGATACGGAAGGGGCGCTCGGACCCGCCGCCGCCCTCGCCGGAGCTGCCCGGGGCGGCCTCGGCGGAGGCCGCCGCCGAGACCGCGCCGGTGTCCGCGGTGGCCCCGGCCTCACCGGTCTCCCCGGTGGTGCCCGTGGCGCCGGTGGTGTCCGTAGTGCCGGTGGTGTCCGTAGTGCCGGTGGTGTCCGTGGTGTCCTCGCCCGGTGTCGCCTCCTCCCCGCGGATCAGCGCGGCGGCGCCCGCCGCGTCGTCCACCGAGCGCAGCGCGGCGGTGAACTCGGCGTTCATCAGCTGCCGGGCCAGCGAGGAGAGGATCGTCAGATGGGCGTCGTCGGCGCCCGCCGGGGCGGCGATCAGGAAGATCAGGTCGGCCGGCCCGTCCGTCGCCCCGAAGTCGACGCCGGCCGCGCTGCGCCCGAAGGCGAGCGTGGGCTCGGTGACGTGCTCGCTGCGGCAGTGCGGGATGCCGATGCCGCCGTCGAGGCCGGTGGGCATCTGCGCCTCCCGGGCGGCCACGTCGGCGAGGAAGCCTTCCAGGTCGGTCACCCGGCCGAGGGCGACCATCCGCTGCGCGAGGGCACGCGCCGCCGCTTCCTTGGTGTCGGCGGACAGGTCGAGGTCGACCAGGTCCGCGGTGATCATGTCGCTCATCGCGGGCTCCTTAGCTCGCGTATCGCCCGGAACGTGGGGTGAGGGGCGGGGAGGGGGACGGGGGCACTGCGGTGGGGGCTGGGGACGGCCCCGGGGAGGGAGCCGTGCGCGGGGCGGGGAGTCATGACGCCGGCTCCCCCAGGACGCGGTCCACGGGCACCTCGGCCGTGACGGTCACGGCGGCCGGGTCCAGGTCGTGCGGCGTCGGCATCACGCTGCCGGGCAGCTGGACGGCGGCGGCGCCGTGCGCGACGGCGGAGGCGAGGGCGCCGGGACCGGCACCGCCGGCGACGAGGAACCCGGCGAGGGAGGAGTCCCCGGCGCCGACGTTGCTGCGTACGGCGGCCACGCGGGCGGTGCCGTACCAGGTGCCCGCGTCGTCCACGAGCAGCTGACCGTCGGCGCCCAGGCTGGCGAGCACGGCCCCGGCGCCCAGCTCCCGCAGTTCCTCGGCGGCCTTCACGGCGTCGCCGACCGTGACCAGCGGACGCCCGACGGCCTCGGCCAGTTCCTCGGCGTTCGGCTTGACCACGTCGGGGCGCTCGCGCAGCGCCCGGAGCAGGGCGGGCCCGGAGGTGTCCAGGGCGATGCGGACACCGGCGGCGTGCGCGCGGGCGACCAGGTCGGCGTACCAGGACGGGGCGAGGCCGCGGGGCAGGCTGCCGCAGCAGGCGATCCAGTCCGCGCCGGACGACTGGCGCCGTACGGTCTCCAGGAGGAGTTTGCTCTCCGCCGGGGAGAGTTCGGGGCCCGGCGCGTTGATCTTCGTCAGGACGCCGTCGGACTCGGCGAGCGCGATGTTGGAGCGGGTGGGCCCGGTGATCGGCACCGGCGCGACCTCGATGCCCTGCGCGTCGAGCAGGTCGGCGACGAGAGCGCCCGGTGCCCCGCCCAGCGGCAGCACCGCGACGGTGCGCTGCCCGGCGGCGGTCACCGCGCGCGAGACGTTCACGCCCTTGCCGCCGGGGTCGACCCGCTCGCCGGTGGCGCGGACGACCTCGCCGCGGTCGAGGGACGGCACCTCGTAGGTGCGGTCCAGCGACGGGTTGGGGGTGACGGTCAGGATCATGCGCGTACTACTTCCGTGCCGGCGCGCTCGATGTCGCCCGCGTCCTCGGGGGTCAGTCCGTTGTCGGTGATGAGCAGGTCCACGTCGCCCAGGGCACCGAAGCGGGCGAAGTGCTCCTGCGCGTACTTGGAGGAGTCGGCGAGCAGCACCACGCGCCGTGCGGCGGTCAGGGCGGCGCGCTTGACGGCGGCCTCGGCGAGGTCGGGCGTGGTCAGGCCGTGCTCGACGGAGAAGCCGTTGGCCGCCACCACCGCCACGTCGGCGCGGATCTCGCCGTAGGCGCGCAGCGCCCAGGCGTCCACGGCGGCGCGCGTACGGTGCCGCACGCGCCCTCCGACGATGTGGAGCTGGATGCCGGGGTGGTCGGCGAGGCGGGCCGCGATGGGCAGGCTGTGGGTGACCACGGTCAGCGAGGCCTCCGGCGGGATCGCCGCGGCCATGCGGGCCACCGTGGACCCGGCGTCGAGGATCAGCGTGCCCTCCACCGGGAGTTCCGCGAGGGCCGCCTTGGCGATGCGGTCCTTCTCGTCGGCGGCCGTGGACTCGCGCTCGGCGAGGTCCGGTTCGAAGTCGAGCCGCCCGGCCGGGATCGCGCCACCGTGCACCCGGCGGAGCAGACCGGCCCGGTCGAGCGTCTTGAGGTCGCGGCGGATGGTCTCGGCCGTCACCTGGAACTCCTCGGCCAGCGACACCACGTCCACCCGGCCGCTGTCCCGGGCGAGCCGGAGGATTTCCTGCTGCCGCTCCGGTGCGTACATGACCGTTCACCTCCGACCGTGCCCGAACCTGTGATTTCTCTCGGAGGCTACGCCCGGTTGTCCGGAATGTAAACAAGAAACAGAAACACCCAGACACAAGCAGGCATGAACGGGCATGGTTACGGCACGACGAGGGGCGGACCCGGCGCCCCCGCGCCCGGCCCGCCCCGCCCCGCCCTGTCTCGTCCCGTCCTCATATTGCTTCTGGGTACTGCTTCTGGGCACTGGTACTGGTCCTGGTCCTCAGACCAGCGCGGACTCCTTCTCCTCCGCCGTCTCCTGCGCCCCGGCCCCTTCCACGTGCTGGGCCGGTCGCGCGGGCAGCGCGAACATCAGCAGGAAGATGACGCCCAGCACGCCGGCCACCCAGCCCAGCGCGTTCTGGAAGGCGTCCACGTAGGCGGGGCCGATGCGGGCGGGCGTGAGGTGGTCGCTCATCGCGCCGAAGAAGACCACCGACACCAGCCCGAGACCGAGCGCGTTGCCCATCTGCTGCACGGTGTTGATGAGCCCCGACGCCGCCCCGGCGTGCTCGCGCGGCACCTGGGAGAGCACCGCGTCGGTCAGCGGCGCCACGATCAGGCCCATGCCCAGGCCCATCACGGCCAGCGGCAGTGCCATCTGCCAGGACGTGATGGCGAGCCCGTAGCGCCCGGACTCCCAGACGTAGAGGAGCACTCCGGCCGCCATCACCAGCGCGCCCGCCTGCAGCACCTTGCGCCCGAAGCGCGGGACCAGCTTCTGCACCGACACCCCGGCGGCCGTGGACACGGCGATCGAGAACGGTACGCCGGTCAGCCCGGCCCGCAGCGGTGTCCAGCCGAGGCCCACCTGCATGTACAGCGTCCACACCAGGAAGAAGACGCCGAGTCCGACCCCGAAGACGGTCTGCACGGCGATGCCGGCCGCGAAGCTCTTCACCTTGAACAGCGACAGCTCCACCAGCGGCGACCCGTCCCGCGCGCTCTTGCGCCGCTCGTAGGCCACCAGCACCGCGAGGACCACGACCGAGCCGGCCATCGACAGGTGCCCCCACAGCGGCCAGCCCAGCTCCTCGCCCCGGGTGAGCGGGTAGATCAGCATCAGCAGTCCGAGGGTGACCAGCGCGACCCCGACCAGGTCCAGCCTGAGGGCGCGCGGCGCCTTCGACTCGGTGATGAAGCGGCTGCCGAGGACGAGGCCCGCGATGCCGACCGGCAGGTTGATGAGGAAGATCGGCCGCCATTCGAGCCCGAAGAGGTTCCACTCGGTGAGCAGGGCGCCCAGCAGCGGTCCGGAGACGGCGCCGAGTCCGACGATCGCGCCGAACAGCCCGAAGACCTTGCCGCGTTCGTGCGCCGGGAAGGTGGCGTGCACGATCGACAGCACCTGCGGCACCATCAGCGCCGCCATGCCGCCCTGGAGGATGCGGGAGGCAACCAGCATCTCCGGGTTCGCGGCCAGGCCGCACAGCGCCGAGGCGAGGGTGAAGCCGCCGATGCCGACGAGGAAGATCCGCTTGCGGCCGTGGATGTCGCCGAGCCGCCCGCCGGTGATCAGACCGGCCGCGAAGGCGAGGGCGTACCCGGCGGTGATCCACTGGATCTGGCTGAAGGAGGCGCCCTCGTCCTTCTGGATCGAGGGGATGGCGATGTTGACGATGGTGACGTCTACCAGGTCCATGAACGCCGCGGTCATCACGATCGCGAGCGCGAACCAGCGACGCCGGTCGCCCGCGCCGGTCGCGCCGGTCACGGCGGGGGCGACGGCTGGGACGGGTGCTGCCGGGTCCGGGGTGTGCGTGGAGGTCATGGGAGGAACGTAGAAGGCCAGTAGGCCGGATCATGTCCTAGATCTGCGGCATCCTCGACGCATGACGACGGACACCCCGGCCCGGCTGCTGACGCTCCTCTCGCTCCTCCAGACGCCCCGCGAATGGCCCGGCGGCGAGCTGGCCGAACGGCTCGGGGTCTCCCGGCGCACGATCCGGCGGGACATCGACCGCCTGCGCGAGCTGGGCTACCCGGTACAGGCCACGATGGGCTCCGACGGCGGCTACCGGCTGGTGGCGGGCAAGGCCATGCCGCCGCTCGTGCTCGACGACGAGGAGGCGGTGGCCATCGCGGTCGGGCTGCGGGCCGGCGCCGGGCACGCGGTCGAGGGCCTGGACGAGGCGTCGGTGCGGGCGCTGGCCAAGCTGGAACAGGTGCTGCCCTCCCGGCTGCGGCACCGGGTCACCACGCTCCAGTCCGCGACCACGCCGCTGACCAGCGGGGACGGGCCGAGCATCGCGCCGGAGACGCTGACCGTGATGGCCTCGACGGTGGCCGGGCACGAACGGCTGCGGTTCGCGTACCGCGCGGCGGACGGCACCGAGACGCGGCGCGTGACGGAGCCGTACCGGCTGGTGTCGACGGGGCGGCGCTGGTACCTGGTCGCCTACGACCTCGACCGGGGCGACTGGCGGACCTTCCGGGTCGACCGGGTGAGCGAGCCGTTCGCGACGGGGGCGCGGTTCGCTCCCCGGGAACTGCCGACCGGGGACGCGGCCGAATACCTGCGGCGCTCGATGCAGCGGCGGAACGACTCCTATGAGATCGCCGTCGTCTTCCACGCACCGGCCGAGGCCGTCGCGCCCCTGCTGCCGTACTGGATGGGAGCGCCCGAGCCGGTGGACGGCTGCGCGTCGTGCGTGGTGCGGGCGACCGTGTCCGGTTCCGTGGAGTGGATCGCGGCCCGGCTGGCGACGACCGGGCTGGAGTTCCGGGTCCGGGAGCCGACGGCACTGGTGGAGTGCGTACGGGAGCTGGGCGCACGCCTGGGCCGGGCAGCGGGGGCCGAGTGACCGGCGGCGCCGTTACGGCAACCCCGGCGGCCCATCTCGGGCGGCGCGGGCCGACCTGCCGGCGGCGCCCCTCACCGTGCCGCGGACCGACCGGCCGACGGCACACCCTCACGGCGACCGCGGCATCCCCTCCCGGTGAACCGGGCCAGCCGGCCGGCGGCGCCCCTCACGGTGACGCGGGGCCGTCCCCCCAGTCGAACCCCCGCAGCGTTTCCAGGTTCGACAGCGCCTGCTCCACGGGGCTGCGCGCCCCCTGGGTGGACGACGCCGCCCAGTGCTCCACCGCGACACGGACGGCGGCCCCCGCCACGGCGCCGGCGAAGTGCAGCCGGGGAGCGGCGGCGAGGCGCTCGGCAACGTTGTCGTCCCCGCCGGACATCCGCGCGGCCAGCGCCTCCACCAGCCCCCGTTCCGTGGCGTGGCAGACCTCCGCCCACACCTTGCGCAGCGCCGGACTGCTCCCGGCCAGACGGATGAGGGTGGCCGCCCACTCCCATGAGGACGCCGAGACGCCCGCACCCGGAGTCAGCGTGTGCCGCACGGCGTGTTCCAGGGCCTCTGGCGGGGACAGTTCGGCCGGGGCCTCGCGCACCGCGTGCACCCAGCGTTCGGCGCCCAGCGCGTAGAGCGGGGCGATCGCCTCCTCCTTGGCCGCGAAGTAGCGGTAGAAGGTGCGCGGGGCGACTCCGGCGGCCCTGGCGATGTCCTCGGCCCGGGTGGCCCGCAGTCCCTGGCCGGCGAAGAGGCGGGCCGCCGCACGGGCGATCTCCATGCGGGTCTCGGCCTTGCGCCGCTCGGTCAGGGAGGTCGGTCCCGAAGGCCCCGGTCCGGGGTCGGGAAGTGCTGGAATGGTGCTGCTCACTTCGGCAGGCTATGCCGCTGTGGCAGAATCTGCCATCCGGCGGGCCACCCCGGGGTTCAGGTTCGGGGTGCCCCGCCCTCTCCCGTGCTGCTCCGGCCCGCCGCCGGTCTCCCCGTTGCGGAAGGAGCCGGGCTGCGGCGCCCCGGGGGGGAGGGGCGCCGAGCCCGGCTCGGGAGGTCCCGGCGCCGGGGGGAGTGCGTCGGGACGTGGTCCAGTGTGCTGTGTCACCGGGGCGCGGTGCGAGCCGTTGCCCGGAAGGCCGGTCCCCGGGGGAAACGGGCCGGGCGAACGGGCCGGACAAAGGGCTCGAACGTCTCTTGCCCGGCCCCGGCGGGTTGAAGCAGCGTTGTACGGCCATGTTTGCGCCGGGTTCAGCACCCGGCGTACGCCCCACCCGCCACGTCACGCCCCCGTGTCACGCGCCGGCCGGGCCGCGCGGCCCGGCCGTCACCTCCGGCGACGTTACGCGGCCGCCTCGAAGCCGGTGTCGCGGGCCAGCTTCTTCAGCTCCAGCAGCGCGTGCTTCTCGATCTGGCGGATGCGCTCGCGCGTGAGGCCGTGCTCCTTGCCGACTTCGGTGAGCGTGCGCTCGCGGCCGTCGTCGATGCCGTACCGCATCTTGATGATGGAGGCCGTGCGCGGGTCGAGGCGGCCGATGAGGTCGTCCAGTTCCTCGCTGCGCAGCAGGGTCAGCACCGACTGCTCGGGCGACACGGCCGAGGTGTCCTCCAGCAGGTCGCCGAACTGGGTCTCGCCCTCGTCGTCCACCGACATGTTCAGCGAGACCGGGTCGCGGGCCCAGTCGAGCACGTCGGTGACGCGCTCCGGGTTCGAGCCCAGCTCGGCCGCGATCTCGGCGGGCTCCGGCTCGCGCCCGTGCTCGCGGTTGAACTCGCGCTGCACGCGCCGGATCCGGCCCAGCTCCTCCACCAGGTGGACGGGCAGCCGGATGGTGCGCGACTGGTCGGCGATGGAGCGGGTGATGGCCTGACGGATCCACCAGGTCGCGTACGTCGAGAACTTGAAGCCCTTGCGGTAGTCGAACTTCTCGACCGCGCGGACCAGACCGGCGTTGCCCTCCTGGATCAGGTCGAGGAGCGGCAGACCGCTGCGGGGGTAGCGGCGGGCGACCGCGACGACCAGGCGGAGGTTGGAGCGGATGAAGACGTCCTTCGCCCGCTCGCCCTCGTCGATCAGGGCCTGGAGCTCCTCACGGGTGGCGTCCGCCCCGGTCTCCTCGTAGCCTTCGAGGACCTGCCGCGCGAACACACCCGCCTCGATGGTCTGGGACAGCTCGACCTCCTTGGCGGCGTCGAGCAGTGGTGTCCGGGCGATCTCGTCGAGGTACATGCCGACCAGATCGCGGTCGGCGAGCTCGCCGCCGTTCGCGCGGACGCTGGTTGCCGAGCCGGAGGTCTCGCCGGTGGCGGACTTACGACGGGCGACGGCACGGGTTGCCATGCGTGCTCCCTTGCGATGGTGGTTCAGCGGGTGGTCCTGTGGACGCTCGGGCGCCTTGCGGAGGTTGTCTCCGGTGTCTCCGGTCCCTGTCGGGACTCTCCTCGGGTGCCCTGCATCCGATGGAAACAACGACTGGAATCCGGACAGAATTCCCAACCCGCCCCTCGATTTTTCTGATCATGCAGTACCCTGTGCCGCCACACGAGGAGGGGCGAGGATGCCGGGAACCGCCGAGGTCCAGGTCAGACCGGGAGCCGAGGAGGATCTCAAGGCACTCACCGACCTCTACAACCACTTCGTACGTGAGACGCCCATCACGTTCGACACCGAGCCGTTCACCCCGGAAGAGCGCCGCCCTTGGCTGCCCTCCCACCCTGAAGACGGCCCTTACCGGCTCAGGGTTGCCGCGGACGCGGACTCACAGGAGATTCTGGGGTACGCCACATCCAGCCCCTTCCGCGCGAAACCCGCCTACGGGACGTCGGTGGAGACCACCGTCTACGTCGCCCCGGGGGCCGGCGGCCGCGGCATCGGCTCGCTCCTCTACACGTCCCTCTTCGACGCCCTGGCCGGCGAGGACCTGCACCGGGCCTACGCGGCCGTCGCCCAGCCCAACGAGGCATCGGGGCGACTGTACGCGCGCTTCGGCTTCCGGCACGTCGGCACGTACCGGGAGGTGGGCCGCAAGTTCGGGCGGTACTGGGACGTGGCCTGGTACGAGAGGCCGCTCTAGCCTCACCGCTCCCGCGCGGCCGGCCCCGGCACTCAACCGGCCGGCCCCGGCACTCAACCGGCCGGCCCCGGCGCTCAGCCGAACTGCACCGAGCGCTTGGCCAGCCCCATCCAGAACCCGTCGATCACCGACCGCCGCAGGTCCAGCTCGCCGGCCGCGTCCGCCGCACCCATGGTGACGAACAGCGGGGCGAAGTGCTCGGTGCGCGGATGGGCGAGCCGCCCCGCCGGGGACTTGCGGGCGAAGTCGAGCAGCCCGTCCACGTCCCCGCCCTCCAGCGCGCGCTTCCCCCAGTCGTCGAACTCCGCCGACCAGGAGGGGATGCCGCCCTGGCGCAGCGCGGCCAGGTTGTGGGTGAAGAACCCGGAGCCGATGATCAGCACGCCCTCGTCGCGCAGCGGCGCGAGCCTGCGGCCGATCTCCATGAGCCGCGCCGGGTCGAGGGTCGGCATGGAGACCTGGAGGACCGGAATGTCGGCGCCCGGGTACATCTCGACCAGCGGCACGTAGGCGCCGTGGTCGAGGCCGCGGTCGGGGACGTCCTGCACCGGCGTGCCGGGGGCGCGCAGCAGCTTGCGTACGGACTCGGCGAGCGCGGGGGCGCCGGGGGCCTCGTAGCGCACCTGGTAGTAGTGCTCCGGGAAGCCCCAGAAGTCGTAGACCAGGGGGACGGTCCGGGTGGCGCCGAGGGCGAGCGGGGCCTCCTCCCAGTGGGCGGAGACGACGAGGATCGCCTTGGGGCGGGGCAGGCCGGCGGACCAGGCGGCGAGCTCGTCCGGCCAGACGGGGTCGTCGGCGAGGGGTGGGGCGCCGTGACTGAGGTAGAGGGCGGGCATGCGTTCCGGCAGGGCGGTGGTCATGGCGGGTGCTCCAATACTTGAACTCTCAATCTTTACGTGCCGTCAATCTACCCCCTGTTTGTTTAACATTCAAGGAACCGTCTCGTACAGTGGACGCATGAACGACGAACCCCGATGGCTCACCGCCGAGGAGCAGCTCGTCTGGCGCTCCTACATCGAGGCCGCCACCCTCCTCGAGGACCACCTCGACCGGCAGCTCCAGCGCGACGCGGGCATGCCCCACGTCTACTACGGCCTGCTGGTCAAGCTGGCCGAGTCACCGCGCCGTCGGCTGCGGATGACGGAGCTGGCCAAGTACGCGAAGATCACCCGCTCCCGGCTCTCGCACGCGGTCGCCCGGCTGGAGAAGAACGGCTGGGTCCGCCGCGAGGACTGCCCCTCCGACAAGCGCGGCCAGTTCGCCATCCTCACGGACGAGGGCCACGAGGTGCTGCGCCGCACCGCACCGGGCCATGTGAACGCCGTACGCCAGGCGGTCTTCGACCGGCTGACCCCGGAACAGCAGGAGTCCCTCGGCGAGATCATGCGGATCGTCGCCGAGGGACTTCAGCCGAGCGAAGCGGGTGCGGACCTGCCCTGGCTGCGCTGAGCGCGCGGCCGGGCAGCCGGGGCAGGTCCGGGGGAACCGTGCGAGCGGGGCGTCCCCTCCCCGAGCGCACGGGTGGAACAGGAGCCCGAGCGGGTTGGCGGGGTGGGCGTCAGTGGGCGACGACCGGCACCCGCAGCTCGTCCTCGGCCTCGTCGGCCGTACCGGAACCGGTGACGGCGGGACCGCCCGGCCGCCCGGCGTTGACGAGGGTCAGGGCGATCGCGGCCGCCACGACCAGGATGCCGACGGCGAACCAGATCGCGCTGGTGTAGCCCTGTACCTGGCCCTGCAGCTGGACCAGCTGCTGCTGGGACCGGGAGGACGCGCCCTGGATGTGGTCGGCGATGTAAGACGTGGTCGCCGAGGCGGCGATCGTGTTCAGCAGGGCCGTGCCGATCGCGCCGCCCACCTGCTGCGAGGTGTTGACCATCGCGGAGGCGACACCGGCGTCCCGCGGCTCCACGCCCATGGTGGCCATGGACATCGCCGGCATGAACGCCGTACCCATGCCGAGGCCGAGCAGGAGCATGCCGGGCAGCAGCACACCGGCGTAGGAGGTGTCGACCTCCAGCTGGGTCAGGAACAGCATGCCGACCGCCGCGACCAGGAAGCCGGGGCCCATCAGCAGCCGGGGAGCGACCCGGGTCATCAGGCGGGCGCCGATCTGGGTGGAGCCCGTGATCATGCCCGCGATCATCGGCAGGAACGCGAAGCCGGTCTTCACCGGCGTGTAGCCCTTCACGATCTGCAGGTAGTAGGTCAGGAAGAGGAACAGGCCGAACATCGCGATGATGGCCAGGCCCAGCGAGAGGTAGATACCGCCCCGGTTGCGCTCGGTGATCACGCGCAGCGGCAGCAGCGGGGCCTTGACCCGGGACTCGACGAGCACGAAGGCCAGCAGCAGCACGGCCGAGCCGACGAACATGCCGACCGTCACGGCGTCGCTCCAGCCGTTGGACTCGGCGCGGGTGAAGCCGTAGACGAGCGCGACCAGACCGAGGGTGGACAGGATCACGCCGGGGATGTCGAGCGGCGAGCGGTTGCGGCCGCCCTTCGGCTCACGGATGACCAGGTACGCGCCGGCCGCGGCGACGATGGCGAACGGGATGTTGACGAAGAACGTCCAGCGCCAGTTCAGGTACTCGGTGAGGAAACCGCCGAGGATCAGACCCACGGCGCCACCGCCACCGGCGATCGCACCGTAGATGCCGAAGGCCTTGGCGCGCTCCTTGGCGTCCGTGAACATCACGGCGAGCAGGGAGAGCGCGGCGGGCGCGAGCAGGGCGCCGAAGACGCCCTGGAGGGCGCGGGAGCCGAACATCATCGCCTCGTTGGTGGCCGCGCCGCCGAGCGCGGAGGCGACGGCGAAGCCGGCCAGACCGAGGACGAAGGTGCGCTTGCGGCCCCACAGGTCGGCTATCCGGCCGCCGAACAGCAGCAGACCGCCGAAGGCGAGGGCGTAGGCCGTGACGACCCACTGCCGGTTGCCGTCGGAGATGCCGAGGTCCTGCTGTGCGGAGGGCAGGGCGATGTTCACGATGGTGGCGTCGAGGACCACCATCAGCTGGGCGAGCGCGATGAAGACCAGCGCTTTCCAGCGGCCGGCGTCCGGGGCGTCGGTGACGCCGGAGGCCTTGACGGCTGATTGAGACATGGGGATACCCACTTCGGACTTCGTGACGGAAAAAGATGAGAAAAGGGACGTCTGGAACCACGACGACGGGTGCTGCCGGCAAGGTGGCCGGTGAGACCTCGACGTCTTGGGTGGAACGGCTGGAACGGCTGGAACGGTCGTGACTGGCGCGACCGGAGGAAGTGGCGGAACTACTGGTCGCAGGGCCGGCGCAGATCCTCCAGGGTCACGGCCGCGCCCGGCAGGGCGGAGCGGGCCGGAGCCCGCAGCCCGTCCAGGAACAGCTGCAGATGGCGATGGACGAACCGGTCGGCGCTCACGCACCCTGTACCGGCCGGGGGCCGGCTGAGCTGGGCGGCGGCGATCATCAGGTCGCCCACGCCCACGTCGCCCCGGAGCTGACCGGCCGCCTTCGCCCGGTCCATGACCTCGGTGACGAGCCGTTCGACCCGTTCACGCGCCGCTTCCAGGTCGGGGTGGTGCTCGTCGAACGTGCTGGACACCATGGGACACAGCGCGCTGATGCGCTCGTCGGCGGAGGCGTGCACGAAGCGCTCCAGCGCCTCGAACGCGTCCCCGGTCTCCTCGAGCGCCAGCTCGGCCGCCCGTGCCGTACGGTCCATGACCGAGCAGACGACCTCGCGGACGAGGGCGTCGCGGTCGGGGAAGTTGCGGTACACCGTGGCGTTGCCGACGCCGGCCCGGCGGGCGACGTCGTCGAGCGGCACGTCGGGGCCGTGCTCGACGAACATCTCCCGGGCGGCGGCGACGATGCGCTCCCGATTGCGCAGAGCATCGGCGCGGGGCCGGGTCACCTTGCGCTGGTCGGGGATCGCGGTCTGCACGGCGTACTCCTTTGGTCTGTGAGGTGTGTGGCGCCTGCGAGGTTGGTGTGCGGCTCCACTGGTTTCGCGATCCGGGGAGGGAATCCCCGTTTCGCTCGGACACAGGTCTAAACGGGGAAACGATCCCCGGTTATTTCCCGCCACCGAAGAACTTTCCCGTGACCTGGATCACACCGGAATGGGGGCTGTCCCCCGGTCGGTGGCTACCGGCGAGAAACCCACGATCGGCCTCTCCAGCGCGCGCCCGCCCACCCGGCGGCACAGGGTGAGCCCATGGGCGCAGCCGGTGTCGGGCGGCTGCCGTGGCACGGGGAGGTCCGCATGCAGCCGCACGGGCAGGTGCAGCCGCCGAGCCGCCGCATACGCCCGCGCCGGCTGGCCGCGGCCGGGACCGTCGCCGTCCTGACCCTCGCGCTCAGCACCTCGGCCGGCACCGGCCGGCTCGCACCCGGCACCTCGACCGCGGGCCCCAACCCCGCCGCCCTCTCCCGCTCCGCCGCGCACGGCCCCTGCATGATCAGCGGCGGCCCCGAGATCCAGATGTCCGAGGGCGTGCCCACCTCCACCGGCTACGCCCGCTCGACCGGCACCGTCCGCGCCCTCACCCTGATGATCGACTTCTCCGACGCGCCCGGGGAGGGCAAGGCGCTCGACCGGTACGCGGAGTTCTTCCCGAAGACCGAGGAATGGTTCCGCACCAGCAGCTACGGCCGCCTCGACTACCGCCCCGAAACCCCGATCCGGGACTGGCTCCGGATGCCCAAGTCCTTCGCGGAGTACGGCATAGAACGCGGCGCCCCCTTCGAACCCGGCTACCGCAAACTGGTCCAGGACCTGGTCGCGGCGGCCGACCCGAAGGTCGACTTCCGCTCGTACGACCTCGTGAACGTCCTGGTCACCCCGAACGCGGGCCCCTCCGCCCTGGACACGGTCCTGTCCGTGACCTTCGCCGGGAACCAGGAGGCCCCGGTCGCCGACGGCGTCCCCGTGGCCAACGCCTCCTTCGTCTACTCCCGCCAGGACGACGGCTCCGGCTCCTACGGCGAGACGGGCTACCGGGTCCTCCCGCACGAGAACGGCCACGTCTTCGGCCTCCCCGACCTCTACACCCAGGAGGGCGGCGGAGCCGTCGGCCACTGGGACATCATGAGCGAGGACTGGGGCGCCAACAACGACCTCCTCGGCTGGCACAAGTGGAAGCTGGGCTGGCTCGACCGCACACAGGTGCACTGCGCGTCCGCGCCCGGGACGACCGAGTACACACTCACCCCGCTGGCCCGCAAGGGCGGCGACAAGCTGGTCGTCCTCCCGCTGAGCGGCACGTCCGGCTACGCGGTCGAACTGCGCACCCGCGAGGGCAACGACGAGACGGTGTGCCGGCCCGGCGTACTGATCTACAAGATCGACGCGGACGTGGACACCGGGATGGGCCCGGTACGGGTCTACGACTCCCGGCGCGACAGCGGCGGCTGCACCCGCAGCCCCAACGTCCACGCCGAACTCTCGGACGCCGCCTTCACCGAGGGCGAGACCTTCAAGGACCCGCGCAAGGGCGTCACGATCAAGGTGACGGGCAAAGACGGGACGGGAGACGTACGGGTACGGGTCACTCGGAAGTGACGGGGCGGGCGGGCTACCGTGGGCGCCCCGCCGTGATCGCCGTACCGGAGAGTCGATGCCCGCCCACACCACTCACGTCACCCAGGCCGCGGCGGTCACCCCGGCCGAAGCGGTCGCACCGGCCGAAGCGGTCGCACCGGCCGAGGCAGTCGCGCCCCTCCTGCGCGGCATCGCCGTTCTCCGCCGGCTGACCGAGGCGAGCGACGGCACCCTCAGCCTCAGCGCCCTGGAGAAGACCACCGGCCTGGCCCGCTCCACGGTCGACCGCCTCACCGGGACCCTCGCCCGCATGGGCTACGTCCGCCTGGACGGCCGCGACGTGACCCTGGCCCCCCGCCTGATGGAACTGGGCAACGCCTACCTCGCCGCCCTCCGCCTCCCCGACCTGCTCTCCGCCCGCGCCGACGCCCTGGCCGACGAACTCGACGAGTCCGTGTCGCTGGCGGTCGGCGACCGCGACGGCATCCGCTTCATCCACCAGGCCACCCGCCGCCGCGCCATGTCCCTGAGCTTCCGCATCGGCGACCTGCTCCCGGCCGAACGCACGGCCCCCGGCCCCCTCTTCGCCACGGAGTGGACGGCCCCCGACTGGGACCACTGGCGGCAGCGCCGGACCACGGACCCGCAGGACCACGCCTTCCCCGCCGTACCACCCCGCCAAAACCCCACCCCGGACGAGGACTTCACCCTCCGTACGTCCGCCGCGGCGACCGACGACTACGCCCTGGACGACCAGCTGATCGAACCGGGCCTGGTGGCGGTCTCGGTCCCCGTACGGGACCCGGGCACCGGCCGACTGGCCTGCGTGGCGAGCGTGGTGAGCCACACCAGCCGCCACACGGCACCGGAACTGCGCACGGCCCTGCTCCCCCGCCTGCGCGCGGCGGTCACGGCGATGGAGGACGACCTGCGCACCTCCTCTCCCCCGGCCCCGGGCCCGCCCCGGGCTGGCCTGGCCACCTGGACGGGAGCGTCGAAACAGGAACTGGGCCGGGAGTTCGTGGAGTCCCTGGCCCGCGGCCTGACGGTACTGACCGCCTTCGGCGAGGGCCGCTCGGCGCTCACCCTCACCCAGGTCGCCAAGGCGACGGGCCTGGCCCGGGCCACCGCACGCAGGGCCCTGATCACTCTCACGCACGCGGGCCTGGTGACCCCGGCCCCCGACGCCACCTTCACCCTCACCCCCCGGGTCCTGTCCCTCGGCTTCCCACCCCTCTCCCGCACCTCCCTCCCCGAGATCGCCCAGCCCCACCTCACCGCCCTCGCCGACCGCGTCCACGAGTCGACGTCCCTCGCCGTCCTGTCGGCCTCGGGCGACGAGATCCAGTACACGGCCCGGGCCTCCGCGCCCCACGTCCTGAGCGCCCGGGTCACACTCGGCACCCGCCTCCCGGCCCAGTCGACGGCACTGGGCCGCGTCCTGCTGGCCTCCCCCGACACCCGGGCGCGGGGCTACGCCCTGGTCGACGAGGAACTGGAGGCCGGCCTGCGCGCAGTCGCGGTCCCGGTACGCGACCGCACGGGCGCAGTGGTGGCAGCACTGAACGTGGCCATGCACGCCGCGCGCCGCACGACCGCGGCCTGCGAAACGGAAATCCTCCCTGAGCTGTCCCGGACGGCGGGCGACATCGAGGCAGACCTCCGCGTAGCGGGCCGCTTCGTCCACGTCCCCCCGACATGACCCACACCCCGGGCCCCCCACCACCCCCGCCCCCGATCCGCTAACCTGTTGTCACCGCCGCCCACAGCGGCACGCCCCGCCTTCGTAGCTCAGGGGATAGAGCACCGCTCTCCTAAAGCGGGTGTCGCAGGTTCGAATCCTGCCGGGGGCACTAAACGCATGGCCCTGACCTGGGGTTTTTCCTCAGGGAAGGGGCCTACTCGGCCCCGGACGTCCCGTCCGGGGCCGTTTGCGTGCGCGCTGCGTGAGCGGACGGGGTGGCAGCCCCCGAAATATCCCCCAACCGATCAGCACCATCCGGCACGGCGCGAGGGGCGCGTGCACGCGGGACGAGACGGGCCGCAGCCTCGGCGATCGCAAGATCCGCCTCGGGAAGCAGACTCGTGTACGTGTCCGCTGTGATGGTGATCGAGGAGTGGCCGAGCATCTCCTGGATGTCCTTCAGATCGGCACCGGCCTCGTGGGCGAGGGTCGCCGCACCGTGGCGCAGATCGTGGAGCCGGACCGGCGGGAGGCCGATCTCCTCGTACAGCTCGATGAAGCGGCGGGTGACGTTGGCGGGGTGGAGCAGTTCCCCGTTCTCCCGCGTGAAGACGCGTCCGGTCTCCACCCAGGCGGTCCCCCACTTTTCACGCTCTTCATCCTGCCGAGCGCGGTGCTGGCGCAGGACCTCTACCGTGTCCGCGTCCAGGGCGATGGTGCGCGCACCCGCGTCGGTCTTGGGCTCGTCCTCGTAGACCTCCCAGCCGTCGACAACGAGCTGCTTGGCGACGGTGAGGAGACCCGCGTCCAGGTGGGTGTCGGTCCACTTCTGCCCGCACGCCTCCCCACGCCGGAGCCCGCGGAACGCGATCAGGTGGAACAGGGCGTACAGCCGGTCGTCCGCCGCGTGGTCGAGGAAGAGGCCGGTGTGCTCCGGCGTCCAGACCATGACGGACGAGGACTTCTCGCCGGTGCGCTGCCAGTGCAGGACCCGTTCCTCGGTCCACACGAGCGCCTTGGGTCGCTTGCCCGCTTCCAGTTCGACGTGCGCGGCCGGATTGAAGGTGATCATCTGCTGCGCGATCGCGGAGTTCAGAGCCGCGCGCAGGGTGGAGCGAACGCGCTGGCGCGTCGCCGGCCCGACGATGCGGCGGTACGGCTCCATGTCGGCGATGGCCGCCTTCATCACCTTGCGGCGGGCGCGCGGCTCGCGCCCCTTCCACGGGATGCGGGCCAGGTCCTCGAACGCCTTGCGCCGGGCGGGTCTGTCAAACGAGCGGTGTAACCAGGGTGGTTGGGGTTACTGGCGGGCCGCCGTCAGGCGGCCGTCGAAGGTGATGTCGAAGGCGTTCAGGGCGGTCTTCCAGCGCATGGTCCAGCGGGCCTGTCCCTTGCCGGTGGGGTCGAGAGACATGATCGCCATGTAGACGCATTTCAGGGCGGCCTGCTCGTTGGGGAAGTGGCCGCGGGCCTTGAC
>NZ_JBIVPJ010000015.1:0-103595 GCF_044754585.1 Streptomyces sp. NPDC093065
TGCCACCGTCCTTGCCCGCCGGATCGTGCTTGTCATAGCCGAGATGATCGGTGATCTCGCCCTCCAGGGCGGACTCCAACAGCCGCTTCGTCAGCTGCTGCAGCAGCCCGCCCTCGCCGGTCAGCTGCAGGCCCTCGGCCTGGGCCCGGCCGACCAGTTCATCGATCAACTGGTCGTCAACCGCCTTCGCCGGCACAGCTTTCGCGGGCTCAACGGCCTCGGGTTCAGCCACGTTCTCATTGGTCATCGATGCATCCTCCATGATCGGGAGTTACACCGAACGATTTACAGTCCCACGCCCGCTGCTCGACCCTCGGCCAGGAACTCGACTCCCAACTCGACGCGCTCAGCAAGCACGGCATTCCGAGAGACAAGATCTTCAGCGAAAAGATCAGCACCCGCGTACGGGTCCGCCCCTGGTTCGAGGAGGCGCTGCGGACGACGCGGGAGGTCAAGGCGCACGCCCCACACTGCCGGGTCATCTTCACCGTGTACGAGATGAAGCGCCTCGGCCGCGACGCCGCCGAACTCACCGCGCTCGCCGACCACCTCACTGCCCACGGTCTGGTCCTGGAGATGCTCTCCGGACCCCTGCCGGGCATCTACGACCCCACCGGGCCGGGGAAGTTGCTGTTCGCGTTCTTCGCGGCGATGGCGGAGACGGAGCGGGAGAACATCCGTGAGTCGACACTGGAGGGACTCGACACCGCGGCCCGCAAGGACAAGCACGGTGGGCGGCCACCCGTCGCGGTATCCGGCGATCAGGCCGGAGGCGGTGACGCCGGTGTGGGCCTTGAAGTCGTTGACGCCCTCGAAGAGGAACACGGTCCGCAGGCCCCGCTGGGACAGGACGTCCCGGTCGAGCCGGGCCAGGGCGCTCTGCCCGGCGCCGTCGGCGAGCACCTTGTTGCCGGGGACGCCCTCGTCGGCGGTGCACCTGGTCCGGGTCGCCGGGGATGAGGAGCAGGTCCCGACGGCCGTGCTCTGACCACGGCCCTCCTGCCCAGGCCTCCGGCCGCACATGTGTGATGCGCGCACACTTCGCCACGGGGAACACATGCGCCCGTCGGAAGCGTTGGACACATACCGAAGGGGGTGCCCGTCCGAGCGGCGGGCTCCCCGGGCCCGTCCGCGCCCGCTCTCCCCCGACCGACAGGTGACACCATGTGTCAGGGCCGTCGCATCGCCCCCGCCCTCGACGAGGGCACCGTCCACGTCATCGCGACCGGTGAGACGGTTCGCGTCCGCCCCGCCCGCGCCGAGGACCTCGGCCGGGTGAACGCCATGCATGCGCGGTGCACCGCGATGTCCCGGTACCACCGCTACCAGGCGCCCCGGCAGCGGCTCGGGGAGGCGGAGTGGGGGAAGCTGACGGATCCCGCGCTGGGGACGACCTGGATCATGGGCCCGCACGACGCCCCTGACCGCGCTGTCGCCGTCTCCCACCTGATGCACACCGGCAAGGAGGGCGTGTCCGAGCTGGGTCTGCTGGTCGAGGACGAGTGGCAGTACCGCGGGATCGGCACCCTGCTCACCCACTGCGCCGTCAACCACGCGGCACGGCACGGCGGTCGCACGATCACGGTGCTGACCGACGTGGGCAACGCGCCCATGCTCGCCATCGCCCGCCGGTTCGGCGCCGTCCTGCCGCGGGCGGTGTCCGGCACGGTCGACCTGGCCATCCGCGTTCCCGGGCACGCGGGCCGCCGGCCATGAGGCGGACCGGTCCCGCCCCCGCCCGGCCGCCGGCCGCCGGTTCAGGGACGCAGCGCCTGGAGCGTCAGCTCGCCGTACCGGCGCCACAGCGCGGGGTCCCGCTCCGCGATCCTGATCAGCTGGACCGCCATGCCGCAGAGCACCACCCGCAGGTCGAGGGTCGTGGCGTCGGCGCGGACGGCTCCGGCGGACTTGGCCGCCTCCATCAGGTCGGACAACTGGTCCAGCAGCCCGGAGACGCTTCTGAACCCCGCGTCCGCGAGCACCTCGGAGAGCAGCCGGTCACCGGCGAGGCCCTCGAAGAGGCTGAGGACGTAGTCGCCGAAGACCCGGCCCGGGTCTTCCTGGGCGAGCGCGGGAGCGGTGAGGTGCCGCAGACCGGCCAGCCGGTGGTCCACGGCCGCCGCCACGAGGTCTTCCTTGGTGGGGTAGCTGCGGTAGACGGTGGCCTTGCCCACCCCGGCCCGCTCGGCGATCTGCGGCACGGTGGCCTGGAGGCCCGCCTCCTGGAAGACGTCCAGCGCCGCGGCGAAGACCCGCTCGTGGTTGCGGCGGGCGTCGGCCCGTCGCTGGGGTGCGCCGGACTCGGCGGGGCTCGGACTCGTCTCCACACAATTCACCCGCCCATTGTGCCCGCCGGAGCCCTCCGGGCCGCCCCCCGGTGCGCGCACGCGGTCTCCGGAGGCCGGCCGGGTCCCGCACCGGCGCCCGTGAACCTTCCGCACTCGCACATCCGTATACCGTGAGACGATAAGTGGACTCAAGGGTCCGCATAGGTCTGCTGGAGCAATGATGAATCGGTTGGATCCTCTGAAGAACACCCCGCCCGCCGCCGGCCCCGCCCGCCCGCTCGTCGAGGCCGCCCGGGCCCTCGCCCCCCTCCTGCGCCGCGAGGCCGACGCCGCCGAACGGGACAGCCGGCTCACCCCCGAGACCGCACGGTCGCTGCTCGCCGCCGGCATGTTCCGGCTCGGCACGCCCAGGCGCCAGGGCGGACTCGAACTCCCCGTCACCGCCTGCCTGGACGTCCTGGCCGAGCTGGGCCTCGCCTGCCCGTCCAGCGCCTGGGTCGTCACGCTCTCCTACGGCGCCCAGCAGATCGCGGCGTCCTTCGGGGACCAGGCCCGCTGCGACCTCTGGGGGGAGGGTCCCGACGTGCCCGTGTGCGGGGTGTTCAGCGGCGCGGGGGCCACCGCGGAGCCGGTCGGGGGCGGGCTGCTGGTCTCGGGCCGGTGGCCGTGGGCCTCGGGCTGCCACCAGGCCGAATGGGGTGTGCTGGGCGTGCCGTTGGCCCGCGCCGACGGCAGCGGGGCCGATCCGGGGATCGTGCTCGTGCGGACGGGCCCCTTGACGATCGAGCGGACCTGGGACATGGCCGGGATGCGCGGCACGGGCAGCGACACCCTCGTCGCCGACGGTGTCTTCGTCCCGTACCACCGCGTCCGCAGCTTCTCCGACGTGGTGGCACGCGACGAGCGGGGCGACGAGGCGCTGTACCGGGTCCCTCCGGGGTCCATGACGCCGACGCTGCCGGCGCCGCTGCTCGGTGCCGCCCGCGCCGTCCTGCGCATGACGCTGGAGAGCGTCGAGGGCGGCAAGCCGATGGCGATGTCCCTGCATCGCCGCCTGGCCGACTCCCCCAGTGTCCAGGCCGCCCTCGCCGACGCGGCCACCCTGATCGACTCCGCCTCCCTGCACCTCACGCGCTCCGCCGAGGCCGTCGACGCGGCGGCGGCCTCACCGAACGCTCCCACCCTCCTGGACCGGGCCCGGGTGCGCATGGACGTGGGCCACGCCTCCACCTGTCTGCGCCAGGCGGTGCAACTGCTGCTCACGGTGGGCGGAGCGAGCGGCTTCTCCCGGACCGCGGCCGTCCAGCGCTACTGGCGCGACCTGGAGACGGCGGCCCGGCACCCCGCACTCAACCCCGGCCTCGCCCGGGAGATGTACGGCCGTGCCCTCGTGGGCGACGAACGGCCCGTCAGCCCCATGGTCTGACACCGGTCCCGGCCGCCGACCGCGCCGGCCCCTCCCCACCCCGAAACGACCAGACCGAGGCGCACCACCATGACCGATCCTCCCGTTCCCGGCCCCGTGCGCGAGGCCGCCCACCGCGCCGTGCTCGGGCACTTCGCGTCCGGCGTCGCCGTGGTGACGGCGGACGGGCCCGACGGCCCCGTCGGCCTCACCTGCCAGTCCTTCGTGTCCCTGTCGCTCGAACCGCCCCTGATCTCCTTCGCGCCCGCCCGCACCTCCCGCACCTGGCCGCTCGTACGGGCCTCGGGTGTCTTCTGCGTCAACGTGCTGGCCGAGGAGCAGCAGTCCCTCGCCGACGCCTTCGCCCGGTGGGGCGGCGACAAGTTCCGGGGCGTGGCGTGGTCCCCCGGCCCCGACGGCGCGCCCCTGCTGGAGGGCGCCTGCGCCTGGATCTCCTGTGCCCTGGTCCACGAGTACGACGGCGGCGACCACACCATCGCCGTCGGCCGGGTCACCGCCCTGCGGGCGGAACCGTCCCGCGACCCGCTGATCTTCCACCGGGGCCGCTATCGCGCCCTCGCCGTCCCCTCGCCCCTTGCCGGGTGAGAAGGGGCGAGAAAAGCGGGGAGAGTGAGAGGGGCGAGAGGAAAAGAGGGGTGAGACCTCCGTCCCACACGCTGAGACGGCCTCCCTTCACCGCTTCACACATGGCAACGTTCGACACCGCGGACTCACATGTTCCGACCACCGGTCGCGCACATATGTCCGGTGGCATCCCAGGAGGAGAAACACCATGGCTGAGCTGTTCTACGACGCCGACGCCGACCTGTCCGTCATCCAGGGCCGCAAGGTCGCGGTCATCGGGTACGGCAGCCAGGGCCACGCCCACGCCCTGTCGCTGCGCGACTCCGGTGTCGACGTGCGCGTCGGTCTGCACGAGGGCTCCAGGTCCAAGGCCAAGGCCGAGGAGCAGGGCCTGCGCGTGGTGAGCCCGTCCGAGGCCGCCGCCGAGGCCGACGTCATCATGATCCTGGTCCCGGACCCCATCCAGGGCGAGGTCTACGAGAAGGACGTCGCGCCCCATCTCCAGGACGGCGACGCGCTGTTCTTCGGCCACGGCCTGAACATCCGCTACGGCTTCGTCAAGCCCCCGGCCGGTGTGGACGTCTGCATGGTCGCCCCCAAGGGTCCGGGCCACCTGGTGCGCCGTCAGTACGAGGAGGGCCGCGGTGTGCCGTGTCTGGTCGCCGTCGAGCAGGACCCCTCGGGCAACGGCCTCGCGCTGGCCCTGTCGTACGCGAAGGGCATCGGCGGGACCCGTGCCGGCGTCATCACGACCACGTTCACCGAGGAGACCGAGACCGACCTCTTCGGCGAGCAGGCCGTCCTGGCCGGTGGCACCACGGCGCTGGTGAAGGCGGGCTTCGAGACGCTGACCGAGGCCGGTTACCAGCCGGAGATCGCCTACTTCGAGTGCCTGCACGAGCTGAAGCTGATCGTGGACCTCATGTACGAGGGCGGCCTGGAGAAGATGCGCTGGTCGATCTCCGAGACCGCCGAGTGGGGCGACTACGTCACCGGCCCGCGCATCGTCACCGACGCCACCAAGGCCGAGATGAGGAAGGTCCTCGCCGAGATCCAGGACGGCACCTTCGCCAAGAACTGGATGGACGAGTACCACGGCGGTCTGAAGAAGTACAACGAGTACAAGAAGCAGGACTCCGAGCACCTCCTGGAGACCACCGGCAAGGAGCTGCGCAAGCTCATGAGCTGGGTCGACGAAGAGGCCTGAGCGACGAGTCCCTCCGGTCCCTCACCAAGGGCTCCGGGCACGGACGCCGTGGGCGTCCAGCCAGCCCAGAACGTGGTCGGCGACCACGCGCCAGCCGCTGTCGACGACCATGGAGTGGCCGCGGTCCGGGAACTGCTTGAGGTCGGACGTGGCCCGGGAGTCGCCGTACAGCTTGTACACCGCGCGGGTCACGGAGTCGGGCACCATCCGGTCCTCCTGTCCGGACACCAGCAGCAGCGGCCCGCGCGCCGCGTTGCCGGTGTCCGCGAAGGCCCTGGGGTGGCGGGCCGGGCCGCCGTGGCCGAGGTCGGTGAACAGCCGGCGCGGCGCGGGCACCGCGCAGCGCTCGAAGAGCCTGTCGGACTCCTCCGGTCCGACCGCGTTGGCGAAGACGTGCCGGAACTCCTCGCGCGGCAGGGACACCAGCCGCCCGTACCCGCTCGCCGGGTCCCCGGAACCCGGGGTCCACAGGCGGGCGGGCGCAGGCGTTAAGGGAACGTCGTTGATCGGGGCCGGCGCGATCGCCACCGCCGCCCTGCCCAGATTCGCGCCGATGAGATGCTGCGCGACGAGACCGCCGACCGCGTGCCCGACGAGCACCGGCGAGTGGTCGAACGACCGCACGATCCGCCCGTAGTGGTGGGTGAGGGCGTCCAGCCCGACCTCCCCGAGCGCATCGGGCCGCTCCCGCGTCTCCGCCACCGTCTCCGGTTCGCCGGGCCACCCGGGGGCGTACGGGGTGAAGCCCCGGCTGGTGAACCGCTCGGCCCACGACTCCCACGACAGCGCGTGCAGCCACGCGCCATGGATGAAGACGACGGGAGTACGGTTCACGGCTGAGCCCTCCGAGCGTGGGTGAGCACCCGGCACCGACAGGCGGGCGACCACTCCAGGGTCGTCCAGGCCCGGCCCGCCCGAAACAGTCGAATGACTCAATGTTCCGGGCGGCCCGCTTCCCCCTCCCGGGCCGCCCCCGGCGGCCCGTTGCCCACCGCTCGGCGATGACGGGGCCGCTTCTCACCGTCAACTGACTGATGCGCCCCCGGCACCCGCCGAACGAGAGTGTGTGACGCCAGCCCCCCGCCACACGGAAGGACATCCCGTCATGAGCGGTGACCGACCCGGTGTACGGGCCCGTCGAACGGCGCCCCGGGAGCTTCCCCCGCTGTCGTTGGACATCCACCGGATGCTGGACGCCTTCGCCCGGCACACCGTGCAGGCCGAGTTCCGGTTCGACACCGGGGCTCCCCTGGTGGTGTCCGTGACGTTCCTCGTCGAAGGCACTCCCTGCATCACCTGGCGCATCGGCCGCGACCTGCTCTACCAGGGGCTGTTCTGGCTGAGCGGCCTCGGCGACGTCCAGGTGTGGCCCGCCCATCTGGACGAGCGGGCCACGGCGTGGCTGCGGCTGGAGTCCTACGACCTGACGGCACTGTTCGAGGTGCCCGTTCCCCCGCTGGCCGAGTGGCTGGAGCGCTCCTACGAACTGGTCCCCGCCGGGGCGGAGATGGACGGGCTGGACTGGGACGACGTCATCGCGGGCCTGCTCCGGGCCCCCGGGACCCCGTCCGGCTGAGCAAGAGCGGTACGGGGGCGCCGCCCCACCGACGCACAACGGCAGTTCACCTGTACGACGAAGGGTTTCACATGATCAACAGGCGTACGTTCAGCAAGGCCGTCGGTCTGGGCACCGGCGCGGCGGCGGTCTCGCTGGCCGGTCTGCCGGCGTCGTCGGCGTCAGCGGCCCCGGCGTCCGGGCCGGGTGGCGGGCGTCCGGTTCCGACCGTGCCCGCTCTCGCCCCGGGCACCCACACCTCCTTCGGGCGGATCAAGCACGTCCGCGCCGGTGTCCTCGACGTGGGCTACGCCGAGGCGGGACCCGCCCACGGCCCCGTCGTCATCTGCCTGCACGGCTGGCCGTACGACATCCACAGCTTCGTCGACGTCGCTCCCCTCCTCGCCGACCAGGGCTACCGCGTCATCGTCCCCTACCTCCGCGGGCACGGCCCCACCCGCTTCCTGTCCGCACGCACCTTCCGCAACGCCCAGCAGTCCGCCATCGCCCTCGACATCGTCGCCCTGATGGACGCCCTCAAGATCGAGAAGGCCGTGCTCGCCGGCTTCGACTGGGGCTCGCGCACCGCCGACATCATCGCCGCCCTGTGGCCCGGCCGCGTCAAGGCCCTAGTCTCGGTGAGCGGCTACATCATCACCGACGTCGACGCCCAGAAGGCACCCATCGCCCCGCAGGCGGAACACACCTGGTGGTACCAGTACTACTTCGCCACCGAACGCGGCCGCGCCGCCATGGAGGACGACAGGTACCGCCCCGAACTGTGCCGCGTGGTCTGGGATCTCGTCTCCCCCACCTGGAACTTCGACGACGCCACCTTCGCGCGCACCGCCAAGGCCTTCGAGAACCCGGACTACCCCGACATCGTCATCCACAACTACCGCTGGCGCCTGGGCCTGGCCGACGGCGAACACCGCTACGACCGCTACGAGAAGCGCCTCTTCACGGGTCCCCCCATCCACACCCCCACCGTCACCCTCGACGCCGAACTCGACCCCTTCACCCCGCCCCCCGGCGACGGCTCCTCCTACCGCGACCACTTCACCGGACCCTACGACCACCGCACCCTCAAGGGCATCGGCCACAACCTCCCCCAGGAGGCCCCCACCGCCTTCGCCCAGGCCGTCGTCGACGCCGACCACCTCTGACCCCGACCGCCCGCCGTCCGGGCCGGCCCCGGCCCGCGGGCCGCTCACGGAAGGCACCGCCCCGCTGATGAACGAAGTCCTGTGGAACCGTCTGACCGCGGCACAGCTGCGCGAGCTGGCGGCGCGCGACGCGGTCGTGCTGCTGCCCGTGGGGGCCACCGAACAGCACGGGCCGCACCTGCCCACCGGTGTGGACGACCTCCTCGCCGCGGAGGTCTCCCGCCGGGCCGCCCTCGTCGCCGCCGAGCACACCGGGGTGGTGGTGACGCCGTCCGTCTGGGCGGGACTGTCGGAGCACCACATCGCCTTCGGGGGCACCTTCACGGTGTCGCTGTCCACGCTGCACGCCCTGCTGCGCGACATCTGCCGGTCCATCGTGCGGGCGGGTTTCTCCCGCATCCTGATCGTCAACGGTCACGGCGGGAACATGACCGCCCTCAACGCCCTGACGACCGAACTGACGGCGGAGCTGTCCGTCCCCCTCGCCTGCACGAGCTACTTCACCGCCGGCCGGGAGGCGGTGCGGCGCACCCTGGAGACCCAGCCCGGTCTGATGCACGCCTGCGAGGGCGAGACCTCGCTGATGATGGCCGCCTTCCCCGAGTTGGTGCGCACCGAGAACCTCGGCTCCGCCCGGGGGCCGGAGATCACCCTGCCCGCGGAGTCGACCGCCCCGGTGTACCTGGCCGTGCCCTTCGACCGGATCACCGAGTCCGGCGTGGCGGGCGACGCCCGTGCGGCGAGCGCGGAGAAGGGCGAACGGCTCCTGGCGGGCTGCGCGCGGGCGCTGGCCGACATCGTCCTCGGCGATCCCTGGCACAGGGCCGTGAACCCTGCCCGGGTCCCGGCCCGTTGACCCAGTGGAGACTCCTGTCGTCGGGGCGTTGATTGGCTGGGCCCCGGCCACGGAGAGGGAGCGGTCGTCCTCACACACTTCCCCCGATGTGCGGGCGACCGCTTCTGCACGCCGACACACACCCGCAGATCCCCGTGACGAGAGCGAGACGGCTCACATGATCAGCAGGCGAACACTCACCCAGGCGATGACCACGGCGGCGGCCGCCGGATTCGGCGGCATCCTCACGGGCGGCGCCCCGGCCGCCGCCACCGGTGCGACGGGCGAGGGAGGGCGGGGCGAGACCGGCGGGCGGGCCCGGGCACTGGGTCCGGTACGGCACGTGCGGACGCATCTGCTGGACATCGCCTATCACGAGGTCGGCCCCGCCGACGGCACACCCGTCGTCCTCAGTCACGGCTGGCCGTTCGACCCCGTCGGGTCCTACGGAGAAGTGGCCCCCGTCCTGGCCCGGCAGGGCTACCGCTGCCTCGTCCCCTACCTGCGGGGCCACGGTGGGACCCGGTTCCGGCGCGGGGACACGTTCCGCTCCGGCCAGCAGGGCGCACTCGGCGCCGACCACGTCGCGTTCCTGGACGCGCTCGGGATCCGCCGGGCCCTGTTCGCCGGCTACGACTGGGGCGGGCGCGCCGCCAACGTCGTCGCGGCCCTGTGGCCCGAACGCTGCCTCGCCCTGGTCTCGGTGAACAACTACCTCGTCCAGAACATCGCCACCGCCCAGCAGCCCCTGGCACCGTCCCTGGAGAACGGCTACTGGTACTTCTTCTACTTCCTGACCGAGCGCGGGCGTGCGGGCCTCGACCAGAACCGGAAGGAACTGGCCCGGGTCGTCTGGCACCGCAACTCGCCCGAGTGGCAGTTCACCGAGGCCGAACTCGACCGGGCGGCCACCCTGTGGACGAACCCCGACTACGTGGACGTCGTGATCCACAGCTACCGCCACCGGCTCGGCGCCGCGCCCGGCGACCCCCGGTACGACGGCATCGAGGCGCGGCTCGCCGAGCAGCCGCCAATCACCGTGCCGACCGTGACCCTCGACGGCCAGGCCGACGGGGTCACCCCGTGGACCGACGGATCCTCCTCGGCCGTCCACTTCCCGGGCACCCGCGTGCACCACGTGGTCCCCGGCGCGGGACACAACCTCCCCCAGGAACGCCCGGACGCGTTCGTCTCCGCGGTCCTGGAGGCCGCCGCGCTCTCCTGACGCCCGACACCCGGACCGGAGACACGTGTCCGCCTCCTCCGGCCGGGACACCAACCTTTCCGTCACTGCTTCAAGTGGTGATTTCCCTTGCCTTTCTTCGCGTCACCTGTCAGAGTGGTGACGCGAAGGGGGTTTCCCCCTCCCAACGGGTCGGAGTCGGCCACGCCACCGACACCTGTGCCGCCCCACGCGGCGGACAAAAAGGAGGAACAACGTGAAGATCAGCAACCCGATCTTCTCCCGGCAGGGCTTCGAGCGCCACGACGGCCGGGCGGACGTCACCGAACGGGAGGCCGTCGCCACCGGCGCCCAGCGGACAGACCTGTCGGTCAACCCCTTTGCCACGGACGGCAATCAGAGCCCCGTCAAGGACGGGACCGGCACCGCCGACGGCGTGATGACGATCGACGACGTCGTCGTCCGCACCGCGACCACGCTGGGCACCGTGGCGGTGGCGGCCGTCCTGTCCTGGGTGCTGCTTCCGGTGGACGAGGCGAACATCGGCCGGTCGTACGGCATCGCCGTCGGAGCCGCCCTGGCCGCCTTCGTCCTCTCGCTCGTCCAGACCTTCAAGCGGCGGCCCTCCCCCGCGCTGATCCTCGGATACGCGGCACTGGAAGGTGTCTTCCTCGGCGTCATCTCCAGCGCCACGTCGACCTACATCGCGCCGGGTGTGGTCGTGCAGGCGGTGCTGGGCACCTTCGCGGTCTCCGCGGGTGTCCTGATCGCGTACCGGATGCGCTGGATCCGCGTCACCCGGAGGTTCTACGGGTTCGTGCTCGCCGCCGCGACCGGCTTCCTGATCCTCATGGTGGCCAACCTGCTCTTCTCCGCCTTCGGGGCGGGCAACGGCCTCGGCTTCGACAGCGGTGCCCTCGGCGTCGTCTTCGGGATCGCCGGCATCCTGCTCGGCGCCTGCTTCCTCGCCCTGGACTTCAAGCAGATCGAGGACGGGATCGCCTACGGTGCCCCGCGCGAGGAGTCGTGGCTGGCGGCCTTCGGCCTCACCCTCACGCTGGTGTGGATCTACCTGGAGGCGCTGCGCGTCCTGTCCATCCTGAACAGCGACGACTGACGGGGGACGCGCGTGGCCCGGCGGCAGTGAACCTTCGCCGAGACCACGAACGTCCTGATGACAGCGGCGCGACCACACCGCGGCACGACACCACGCACGACTCGAGGACCAGCCGGCACCGCCGATCGGAGAGACAGACATGAGCCCGCGACAGCAACAGTGCCCGATCGCGCACGGCCAGGTGGCCCTGAACGGCGCCTTCAAGGCGAACGCACCGGCCCAGTACGCCCGGCTGCGGGCCCTCGGCCCCGTTCACCGGGCCGAATTCCACGGGGGCCTGACCGGCTGGGTGGTCGTCGGTCACGACCTGGCCCGCGAGGCCCTGACCCACCCGGCGCTGCTCAAGGACACCGCCCCCGCCGCCGAGCAGCTCACCGCCGCCGGATACACCCTCAGCCAGCCCGGCGTCGGCCTCGTCGACCACATGCTCGACACCGATCCGCCGAGGCACACCCGGCTGCGCCGCCTGGTGGCGGGCGCCTTCACACCCCGGCGCACGGCACAGCTGGCGCCGCGCATCGAGCGGATCGCCCACGACCTGCTCGACGCCCTGCCGCCCACCGGTGAGACGGACCTCGTGGAGGCGTTCAACGCCCCGCTGCCGGTCACGGTCATCGCCGAGCTCCTGGGCATCCCGCAGGAACACCGCGAGGACTTCCGCACCTGGTCCGCCCACGCCCTGCAGGTGGCCTCGCCCGACCACCGCTCCTCGCTGGTCGGCCTGCGCGGGCTGCTGCGCGACCTCGTCCGGGCCAAACGGCGCGCTCCCGAGGACGACCTGCTGTCCGCGCTGGTCCAGGCCCACGACCAGGAGGACGGCCGGCTCTCCGAGGACGAACTGGTCGGCATGTCGATGCTGCTCGTCGTCGCCGGACACGAGACCACCGTGAACCTCCTGGGCAACGCCACCCTGGCCCTGCTGCAACACCCCGGCCAGCTCCGCCTGCTGCGCGAGCAGCCCGAGCTGCTGCCCGGCGCGGTCGAGGAGTTCCTGCGCCACGACACCTCCGTCGAGCGCTCCACCAACCGCTACGCGGCCGAGGACATCGAGCTGGGCGGCGTGACGATCCCGCGGGGCAGCGTCGTCACCGTCGCCCTCGGCTCCGCCGGCCACGGTGCCTCCGAGGCCCGGGGCGAGGACCCCATGGCGCTCGACGTGACCCGCCCCAACGCCCGCCACCTGGCCTTCGGCCACGGCATCCACTACTGCCTCGGCGCTCCCCTGGCCCGCCTGGAGGCGACCATCGCCCTGGGCGCCCTGCTCTCCCGCGTGCCCGAACTGGAACTGGCCGTCTCCCCGGACTCCCTCGCGTGGATCCCCTCCGGCATGATGCGCGGCCTGGTGTCCCTGCCGGTGCGCTACACCCGCAGTGGGGAGAGGCCGTGAAGAACCCCGACTCCGGGAGGGAGCCGCCCCGGCTCCGCCGCGTCCGCCTCCCCGGAACCGTGCCGCGGCCCCCGGCGCCCGACCCGTCCGCGGGCGACGACGAGGGGCTGCCGGGCACGGACACATACACAGACACACACCCGGGCACGGGCACGGAGCCGGTGTCCGAAGCCGCCGGATGAGCTGACGTCGCGTCAGCCCGTTCCGAGACCGTGGAGCAGGGTGTCGACGACCACGTCCGCCGCCTGTGCGGGGCTCAGATCGGGCAGTTGCCGGGACACCAGGTGCATGAGCTGGGGCAGCAGCACGCTCGCCCAGCCCTGCGGAAGCCCGGGGCGCAGCAGGCCTTCGTCGGTGGCGCGTCGGAGGAAGAGGTCGACCTCGTGGGCGGCCGCGTCACGGCGGGCGCGGACACTCTCGTCGGCGAGCATGCGCGCGAGATCGACCGGCCAGGTGCGGTTCACCCCGATGATGTTCTCCACGTACCGGTGCAGAGCCACCGCGACCGGAGCCTCCCGCAGCCGCGCGTCCTCCACCGCCCCCTCGATCGCCGCCAGACGAGCCTCGTAGATGGCGGCGAGCAACTCCTCGCGCGAGGCGAAACGCCGGTAGACGGTACGCCGGTCCACACCCGCCTGCGCCGCGATACTCGCGATACTCGCGCCCGGATCCCCGGCAAGCATCCGCGCACCCGTGGTCAGAACGGCTTCCAGATTGCGTGCTGCGTCAGCTCTCATGCCTTAAGAGTAACGTCCCTGAGGAATATTAAAGCAGTGCAACCACATTGGTGTGTATGTAGCTAATTTAAGTGCTACATTGAAGTGACAGTTCAGCAGGCCATGAGGCAGCCGTCGAAGGCCGCAGAAGGAACACGAAAGAGGAACGCACATGATCACCTACGACCGGCTCTTCATCGGTGGCTCCTGGGTGGAGCCGAGCGACCCGGAGCTGCTCGACATCGCCTCGCCCCACGACCGGTCGGTGGTCGGCCGCGCGGCGCAGGCGCAGCCGGCGGACGTCGACCGCGCGCTCGCAGCGGCCCGCGCCTCCTTCGAGGCGGGTGTGTGGCGTACGACGCCTCCGGCGGAACGGATCGCGGTCCTGCGGCGGTTCAACGCCCTGCGCGAGGAGAACGCGGAGAAGGCGGCCCACCTGATCTCCCTGGAGAACGGTTCGGCCGGATGGTTCACCCGGGCCGGACAGCCGGGCCTGACCCGCCAGGCCAACGCCTACCTCAAGGCGGCCGAGGAGTTCGCCTGGGAGGAGACCCTGGTCCCCACCGACCCGGCGTCCCCGGCGCGCAGCGTGGTGCGCCGCGAGGCGATCGGCGTCGTGGCCGCGGTCATCCCGTGGAACTCGCCGTTCTCCGCGGCCACCGCGAAGATCATCCCGGCCCTGCTCGCGGGCAACTCCGTGGTCCTCAAGATCTCCCCGGAGAATTCGCTGAGCCTGAACTTCCTGGCCGAACTGCTGGAGCGGTCCGGTCTGCCCGAGGGCGTCGTCAGCGTCCTGCCCGCGGACCGGGAGACCAGTGAGTACCTGGTGTCCCACCCCGAGGTCGACAAGATCGCCTTCACCGGTTCGACGCGGGCCGGCCGGCGCATCGCCTCGATCGCGGGCGAGCGGCTCAAGCGGGTCAGCCTGGAGCTGGGCGGCAAGTCCGCCGCCGTCATCCTGCCGGACGCCGACATCGACAAGGCCGTCGCGGGCCTGAAGTTCGGCTCGCTGCTCAACAACGGCGAGGCGTGCATCGCGCAGACGAGGATCCTGGCCCCGCGCAGCCGGTACGAGGAGGTCGTGACCGCGCTCAAGGAGCTGGTGGAGTCCCTGAAGGTGGGCGACCCCAACGACCCCGACACCTTCATCGGCCCGATGATCCGCCCCGACCAGCAGGAGCGGGTGCGCAACTACATCCGGCTCGGCATCGAGGAGGGCGCCCGCCTGGTCACCGGCGGCCCGGAGGTCCCCGAGGGCCTGGAGAAGGGCAACTACGTCACGCCCACCCTGTTCGCCGACGTCGACAACTCCATGCGGATCGCCCAGGAGGAGATCTTCGGCCCGGTCCTGGTCGTCATCGCCTACGAGGACGAGGACGACGCCGTCCGCATCGCCAACGACTCCGAGTACGGTCTCTCCGGCGGTGTCTGGTCCTGCGACGAGGCCCACGCCGTGGACGTCGCCCGCCGCATCCGCACCGGCACCGTCACGGTCAACGGCGCATCGGTCGCCTTCGACGGCCCGTTCGGCGGCTTCAAGGCCAGCGGCATCGGGCGCGAGTACGGCGCGGTCGGCCTCGGCACCTACACCGAGTACAAGACCATCACCGTCTGAGCGACGGCCGGGAACGACGAAGTGCCGCTCCGGACGAGGAGCGGCACGAGGGGGCCGGCCGACGGGGACGCGCCGGTCAGAGGAACACGCTGACATAGGTGACGGCCGCGAGCCGACGCGCCTTCAGGGTCGCTTCCTCGACCTCCGTGTCGTGCTCTCGCCGGTCATTGCAGTTGACCCGGTCCAGGAGAGCCTGCATCGCCTCGGCGTCCCTGTCCTGACCCCAGCGCCTGCGGGCCTCACCCTTCGTCCCCATGACTCCTCCTGACTTCGTGGCCGCTCGGCCGCGTGGCTTCGTGTTCTGGGTGACACCAGCATGCACACATATTCATCACCGGTCAAGCAGGTGATGCTGAGCCATGTTTCATCGAAACGCAACCGACACGCCGGGCTCCCGAATGCAGAAACATGTCACACTGGGACACACAGGGTCAAACACCTGTCGCTGTATGCTGCCCCGGCACCATGTGTCCGCTCCGCATGAGGAGTCGCCCGCCGGCCGCGGCCGGCGTCACCGGAAGGAAAAGGTGTGACAAGGATCTCGGTCCGCGAGTTCGCGGTGGTCTCGGCCACCGCGGTCACCGCGGTGGGCAGCGTCGTGGGTGTCGCCTCCGCCGACAGCATGCCGGACAAGGACACCGCGCCGACGGCAGCCGGCGCGACGCTCCTGGAAGACATCCCCGTGGGCCACCAGGCGCGGGCGCAGACCGCTTCCCTGGCCCGGCAGGCCGAAGTACAGGCCGTCGCCGCCGACGTGAGCGCACTGAAGGACGCCGAAACCGCGGCCCGCAAGGCGGCCGCCGAGAAGGCGGTGGCGAAGAAGGAGAGCGCCCGGAAGGCGGCCGAGGCCAGGAAACGGGCGCAGGAGCAGGAGGCGGCCGCGGCCGACAACGCGGCGAACACCGCCACCCTCGCCGCGCGGAGTTCCTACAGCACCGGCCAGATCCGGGCGATGGCACGCCAGATGGTGCCGAGCGGCCAGTGGCAGTGCTTCAGCAACATCGTGGACCACGAGTCCAGCTGGAACTACCGGGCGGTCAACGCCTCTTCCGGCGCCTACGGCCTCTTCCAGGCCCTGCCCGGCTCCAAGATGTCCTCGGTCGGCGCGGACTGGCAGACCAACCCGGCCACCCAGATCAAGTGGGGGCTCACCTACATGAACGGCAGCTACGGCAGCCCCTGCGCGGCCTGGTCGTTCTGGCAGGCCAATCACTGGTACTGAGCGAAGGGGGCCCTGACCGGGGGTTGCGTCGACACCCGCAGTGGAGTCACCAGCTTGACAGGTTACTTTGACCCGTGCCAAGGTCACCGTAGTCATCACCGTTCAAGCCGGTTACTTTTCCCGAGGAGCTCACCATGGCCGTCGTTCGCTTCCACCTCAATTCCTCCCTCAGCCAGGCGGACGTGCTGGCGGTGCTGACGGACTTCACCCCCGCGCGCGCCGAGGCCTGGCCGTCGATCGACGCCGAGCACTTCGTCGTCCACGAGATGGGCGACACCTGGGCCGAGGTGACCGAGGGCACCGGCGCCGCATGGGAGCGGGCGCGCTACCAGTGGGACGCCACAAGCGGCAAGGTCACCGTCACCACCCTGGACTCCAAGCTCTTCGGCGGCGGCGGCTGGGTCTTCCGGACGACCCCGGAGGGCGAGGGCACACGTGTCGACGTCGAACTGACCCGGGAGCCCACCGCGTTCAAGGGCAGGATCCTCGCCGGGCTGCTGCCGCTCATCGGCGCGTCCTCGCTGCGCAAGTCCTTCCAGCAGGCCCTCAAGGCCGAGTAGCTGTCCCGACTCGCCCTGCCCCGGGAGCCGGTGGGCGCACATGTGTCCACGAGCCCTATAGTTCCGCCCATGGTCGAACCGATCCCCGCTCAGCAGCGGCCCGTCGCGGTGCCCTGGTCCGACGAGACACAGGAGGTGATCGCGGGCGACCTGGTCACCGCCCTCGCCTACGGCACGCCCGCCGGGGGTGCCGTGGCCATCCCGGTCTCACCGACCGGACTCGTCGACCGGGACGCCGGCACCGTGGGTGTGACCACGTCGCTGGCCTTCAACGGCAAGCTGCGCCACATCCTGCGCGACCCGCACGTGTCCATGGCGTACCACACACGTGAGCACGGCTTCGCGACCGCGGACGGCTTCGTCCTCGCGCAGGGCCTCGCCACCGTCCCCCTCACGCCCTCACCGGAGGTTCTCGACGCCCTCAAGCCCCGGATCGAACGCTTCCTCGGCGCCATGCCCACCGGGCGGTTCTGGGACTGGGCACTCGGCGACTACCTCGACAACCGCGTGGTCGTCGACATAGCGGTCCGGCGCGTCGCCTCCTGGCCCGACGCACTCGCGGCCGGCGAGCGGTCCGTCTCCGGCGCCGCGTGGCCCGAGCAGCCGCCGCGGCCTCAGGAGGCACCGGCGAAGGGCACCGGCCCGCGGGTCGACACCCGCAGGCTGCACGGGCAGATGGGCAAGCTGCCCCATCAACTGCTGGCCTGTCGCGGGGCGGACGGCTACCCCGTCGTCGTACCCGTCCGTGTCGCCGGGCACGACGCCCGGGGGCTGCGTCTGGAGGCCGCCGCCGGGCTGCTGCCCGAGGGCGGGCGCCGGGCCGGGCTCACCGCCCACTCCTTCGGGCCGCAGGCCGTCGGACTGGCCAACCGGATCTGCACCGGATGGCTGGAGGTCTCCGGCGACACCGCCGTGTACGCGCCCCACACCACCTCCGGCTTCACCGCGCCGCCGGTCAAGCCCGTCCAGCTGTTCTTCAACGGGATGTTCGCCAAGCAGGGCTGGCGAAGGGCCAGGCGCGAAGGCACCCTGGCCGAACTCGCGGCTCTCCAGGCCGCGCACCGGGCGACCAACCGGCCGTGACCGCGGCCCGGCACCGGGCCGACGCCTGAGCCCGGTACCGGCCGATGCCACCCCGCACGGCGGCTCGGACGCCGCTCAGTGGCCGCCGTCGGTGTCGAGGTCGGCGAGGGCGTCGCGCAGGGCGGCCCGGGAGGTGATGCCGAGCTTGGGGAAGATCTGGTACAGGTGCGTGCTCACGGTCCGGTGGGAGAGGAACATCCGCTCGGCGATCTGCTTGTTGGTCAGTCCGGTCGCCGCCAGGGTCGCGATCTGCAGTTCCTGGGCCGTCAGTGACACCGGGCCCGCCGTCGCCGCGGCCGGGGCGGCCTGACCGCTCGCCCGCAGCTCGGCCGCCGCGCGGGCCGCCCAGGGCGCCGCCCCCAGTTGCTCGAAGGCCTCCCGTGCCCGGGACAGATGCTCACGGGCCTCCGTCGTCGCCCGCTCGCGCCTGAGGCGTTCCCCGTGGAAGAGACGCACGCGCGCCACGTCGAAGGGCCAGCGTTCGGGGCCCGGCAGGGACAGCGCCCGCTCGAACGCGGCGAGGGCGGCGTCCCCGTTCGTGATCAGTGCCTCGCTCCCCCGCACGAGCAGTTCCAGACGGGGCGACAGCTCGGCCATCGCGGACTCGCGCATCGCCGCCACGTGTGCGGCGGCCTCCGCGTCCCGGCCGGTCCTGACGGCCGCCTCCACCAGGTCCATCGCACCCCACATCGCGTGCGGCACATAGGGCGCCAGGGTCCCGGGCCGGCTCAGCGTGGAGGCGTGCCGGAAGGCGGCCTCGAAGTCTCCGCTGCCGATGGCGGCCAGGGCCCGGGCGTGGCAGGCGAAGTATCCGGCGCCCTGCGCACCATGCGGCGCCGACCATCTGACGATCTCCTCGGTCAGCGCGGCGCTGGTCTCCGCGTCGCCCCGGGCGGCCGCCAGCAGGGCCTGCGCGTAGTGGAAGTACCAGGTGAAGAACCGGTAGTCGTGTTCCGCGCACAGGACGAGACCCTCCTGGGCCAGCTCCACCGCGGTGTCCCACCGGCCCGAGTGGTAGTAGTCCAGGCACAGGTCCATCAGCGCGCCCAGGTGCCGGCGCACCGGGGCGGCGCCGGCCCGGCCCTGCTCGACCACGCGGCGCGAGGCGTCCCGCACGTCCGCCAGCCGGTCCGGGTAGAGCGAGGCGGTCCCGATGCGCATCACCCGCGCGGGGTCGGACTTGCTCTCGATGCCGGCGAGGAGCGCACCGAGCCGGGGCAGCGCCTCGGCCCCGGCGCGCGCGGGGTCGGCGAAGGTCCGGATGGTCACCCACAGCAGGTCGGGCACTTCGGGGGTGAGCCGGTCCGCCGCCCGGAACAGCGGCTCCCACATCTTGGGGTCGCCGCTGTACGAGCAGAGCAGGACCAGGGTGTGCAGGGCCTCGCCGAGGGCGCTGTCGGAGGCGTCGTAGCCGTGGTCCCCGGCCTCGATCGCGCCGACCAGCAGCCGGTGCGCGGTGTCGATGTCGCCGTCCCTGTTGATCAGCAGGAACGCGGAGGCCGCCGCCGCGTGCAGCGAGTCCTGGCCGGTGGGATGCACCAGCCGCGCCCCCGCGAGCAGCCGGGAGGCGTCCTCCAGCTCGCCGCCGGCGTCGGCACCGATGTAGGCCGCCTCCGCCAGGCGCCGGCTCTCGTCGGCCGGCTCGGGGCTGAGCCCGGCCGCCCGGGTCAGCGCCGCCACCGCGCCCAGCGCGTCCCCGCGCCGGATCCGGTGCCGCGCGGTCTGCTCCAGCAGGGCCGCCACCTCCTCGTCGGGACCGGAAGCGGCCTCTCCCAGGTGCCAGGCCCGGCGCTCCGGCTGGTCGGTGAGGACATCGGCGAGCGCCTGGTGCGCCCTCCTGCGGGCCGCGGTGGTCGCCTCCTCCACCACCGCCGAACCGATCAGCGGGTGCCGGAAGCTCAGCCGCCGGGTCAGACCCGAGATCGACACCAGCCGCTCGCGTTCCGCGGGCCCCAGCTCGTCCACCACCCCCCGGACACCTCCGGCCGCCCCGATCACCGCGAGGTCACCGGTTCCGTCGAGCGCCGCGATCAGCAGCAGCTCGCGGACCCGCTCGGGCAGCGCGGCCACCCGTGAGGCGTACAGCGCCTGCAGCCGCTCCCCCAGAGGCAGCACGGCCGGTACCGCCGCCAGCGCCGTCCGCTGCTCGCCGGTCAGCGCGGCCGGCAGCTCGACCAGCGCCAGGGGGTTGCCGCGCGCCTCCGCCGCGACCCGGCGCCGTACCGCGGGAGAGACGTCGGGATGGGTGTGGGCGAGCAGCTGGGCCGACGCCCGGGCGTCCAGCGGCTGCACCCGGTACTCGGTCAGGCCGCTGGTCTCGAAGAAGCTCTCGGACCCCTCCCGCGAGGCCGCCAGGAAGCCGATGCGGCTGCCGACCAGCCGCCGGGCGACGAACCCGAGTACCGCGTTCGTCGCCCGGTCCAGCCACGGCAGGTCGTCGACGATCAGCAGCAGCGGTGTCCGCGCGGCGGTCTCGCGCAACAGCAGCAGCACCGCCGTCGACGTCAGCAGACGGTCCGGCGAGGGGCCGCCGCCGATGCCCACCGCCACCTGCAGCGCGTCCCGGTGCACCGGATCCAGCACGTCGAAGGAATCGAACAGAGGCACGAGCAGCTGATTCAGGCCGGCGTAGCTGATGTCCGCCTCGAACTGCACGCCGTCCGCGCAGGACCCTGACCCCGTCGTTCGCCGCGGCCGCGGCCACCGCGTCCAGCAGTACGGACTTGCCCACTCCGGCCTCGCCCGACAGCAGCAGGGCGCCTCCCTGGACCGCGGAGTCGTTGAAGAAGGACCGGACGAACTTCAGGTCCCTGTCCCGGCCGATCAACTCCATCGAGTCGTGGAAGGTTCTCGGGTCAAGGTCGTTCATCGGGCTGCCTCCAACGCCACGATGCAAGAGCGGCCCGGTCTTTGTCCGCCGACTCGGCCATGCCCACACGAGGCTCGGTAGGGCCATGCAATCACTGTGGGTAAAAGATGTCCAGATTTCGACGAATGCTGGGACGGTGGCGGAAAAGCTCCGGCCTGCGTCACAGCGGCAGCGTTATCCCCAGTTGCCGCATGGCGCTGGAGGGGGGACCGCCTTCGGAGCGTTCGGTCTTGTAGCCCTTGACCCTCGGCTCCAGGGTGCGCGGGTCGACGGCCTCGGCAGGGGCGCTCTTGGCGTACAGGCCCGCGGGCTGGCTGTCGCGGTCGTGGGGCAGCAGCCAGAAGACGCGGCGACGGAAGGTGCCGGAGGCGCGGGAGGCCTTGGCGGTGGGGCCGAGCAGCGCGTAGCCGACCATGCGGCCGTCGCGGTGGTAGGCGGGGCGGCCCTTGCGGGTGGGCAGCCGGTCCAGGCTCTGGCGTACGTAGTCCAGCGACCCGATGTCCTCCAGCCACACCAGTTCGGTCTCGTGGCTGATCTCGTCCTCGGTGATCAGGGAGCTCATCAGCCGGCGTCCCTCTCCTCGTCGGTGAGCAGTCCGATGCCCGGATAGTGCTTGCGCTGGTTGGACAGGATCATCTCCTTGGGCGAGGCCAGGCCCACGAGTTCGCGGGTACGGGCGGCGAACGCTCGGGACGACATGGCCGGGGCCCCTTCATTCTGGCACCAGGTCCGGTACGCCGCGTAGAGCGCCGTCTGTTCCACCCGCAGCTCCGGGGCGTGGCGGCAGCATTCGTCGTAGAAGCGTCCGGTGTGGTCCTCGGTCTCGGCGTAGGCGGTGGTGGCGATGCGCACCCGTTCGGGACCGGTGAGGTCGCGGGCACCCGCGAGGTAGCGCCGCGCGCCGTCGATGAGCCAGCCGAGGATGCCGGGGCCCTCCTCGGTGACGAGGATGTCCGCCAGGTTGTCGATCTTCCGGTGGTCGGGGACGACGCGCTCGAAGGGGATCAGGCGCATGCGGCGCCAGAAGGCGTAGCCGCCGGTGCCGACCTCGGGCCGGTGGTTGCCGAGCAGCCAGAGCTTGTGGGTGGGTTCGAAGCTGAAGAAGTCCTGGCGCATGCGGCGGGCCTTGATCCGGTCGCCGCCGGTCAGCAGTTTGACCCGGGCCTCGTCGAACTTGTCGCCGGGCTTGACCTCCGAGCAGACGATGACACGTCGGCCGTGGAGTTCGGCGAGGTCGGTCGGGTGGCCCTCGTAGGGCCGGGCCATGAGGAATCCGGGCGGGGCGGCGTCGGCGTAGTCGCCGAGGAGCTTCATCAGCACGTCCAGGAGCACGGACTTGCCGTTCTTGCCGGATCCGAAGAGGAAGGGCAGCACCTGGCCGCCGACGTCGCCGGTGACGGAGTAGCCCAGCAGCAGTTGCAGGTAGGCGACCATCTCCACGCCCTCGGTGTCGTCACCGAAGGTGTCGGTCAGGAAGCGCTGCCAGCGCGGGGTGGGCATGGGCTGGGGACCCAGGGTGGTGGAACGGGAGTGGAAGTCCTTGTTCGGGTCCGGGTTCTTGATCAGACCGGTGCGCAGGTCGACGATGCCGTCGGGGGTGCACAGGGCGTAGGGGTCGGCGTCGAGGCGGGCGGCGTTGAGGACCATGCCGGGGGCGGATTTCGCCTGGGTGAGCATCGCGTTGATGCCGGTGGTGGACAGGGCGCGACGGCGGTGCTGCTGGAGGGCGGTGGTGGTGAAGGCGCCGCGGGGGTCGTGGGTGGCGATGTTCTCGGCCAGGTCCCCCGCCGCCCACAGGACGGTGTCGTCCTCGTCGATCTGCCAGCGGGTGGTGTCCCAGCGGTACCAGCCGATGCCGGGGACATGGCGGTAGTCGTCGGCGTACAGCTTGACGAAGAGCTTGGCGTTGCCGCGGTCGGAGAGCGTGTCGGGCAGCAGTCCGTGCGCCGTGACGTCACCGGCCGGGGTCCGTTCCGGCTCGGCCTGGGCGGGCACCGGTACGGCGGCCGTCCGGGCGCGGATCTCCGCGGCGACGGCTTCGGGGTCGAACTCGAAGAGGGTCTCCCGGCCGGGCGAAGTCACGGGCGCCTCCCGGTGGGGTGCAGGGGCCGTTCGAGGCCCGCGCCGAGGCCGGCGGCGATGATGTGCCCGATGCGGTGCTCCTGGCCGGGGCGGGCGGCTGCTGCGGTGTCCCGGAGGGCGCTCTCCGCCTCTTCCCGGGGCAGGCGTCCGGCGGCGATGAGTCCTCCGAGGGTGTAGGCGGCGCGGTTGAGGGCGTCGGAGAAGCCCGCGCCCTCCGGGACCTGCCCGCAGGCCTCCACGGGAGCCAGTACGGCGGCCAGGACGCGGCGTACGCGGCTGCGGCCGCCGCCCGCTCCGAGTACGGCCTGCTGGGCGCGGGGCGGCACCGGGCGGGGGGCGGGGACGCCGGTGGCGGGCAGGTGTCCGGTGCGTTCGAGTTCCTGGGCGAGCCAGACCGGCAGCGGGGCCGGTTCGAGGGTGTCGCCGACGGGGGTGTACGTGCCGGCGTCGGTGGTGTTGCCGGGCGCCACGATGTAACTGCCGTGGGCCCGGATGTCGACCTGCCAGGCCAGAGCGCGGCCGGTGCCGGTGCCGACGGAGGACTGCCAGCGGCGGTGGTCCGCGGCCCGGTACCAGACGTGGAGCCCGCCGGAGGGGGTGCGCACGCGCAGTGTGGTCGCGTCCTCGGCGGGGCTCTGCCGGCCGCGCAGGGCGGCAAGCACGGCGATGGTGTGGAAGCCGTTGGCGAGGCCGGTGAGGTCGACGTCGTCGGAGATGGGGATGCCCGGCAGGATCCGGTCCCTGGCGGGCGGCTGCGCGGGGTGCGCGTCGATGTCGACGACGACCAGGCCGGCCGGGCCGCAGGAGACCCCGACGCCCAGTTCCGGACGACGCCCCCACCACTGCCGGATCCGTTCCTGGTCGAGCGTGGCGGCGTGGAAGCCGTGGCACCAGCCGCCGTCCGCCAGGCAGGGGCAGGCGGCGGGGGCGTGCCGGTCGGTGCGGCAGTGGCCGCAGTTCGCGACCGGTGTCTTGCGCCGCACGGCCAGGGGGTGCACGGGCCAGCCGCGGCGGGCGCACCAGCGGGCGGTGTCCGGCGACTGTCCGGCAACGGGTGCCTGAGGGGCGGGCAGACGTGAGTCGCTGCGGGAGAAGCGCAGCTCAGAAGGCATGTACACCCCTTACCAGCGACCGAAGCGACTCAACGATGGACACAGACTAGCGAACGTGGCCGGTGAGGTCGTGGAGCACATGCGAAAGGGCCGTGCCCCCGTGTCGATGATGCGATCAGCGGGAGGCGCTCAGCGACCGAAGGAAAAGGGCCAGCGACTGAACGCTTCGGTCGCTGCCCGGAGGCGTGGAAGAAATACGCAGGTCAGAAGCTACTCGACACCCCGATCAGCGACTGAAGCGACTGAAGGTCTCTATATATGACGCACACACGCACACACGAATGTCTTCATATACCCGGACCTTCAGTCGCTTTAGTCGCTGTTGACTCAACACATGTGACTTGACCTGCGGTTTTCTGGGCAGAACTGGAGCGACCGAAGAGTCTTTGAGTAGCTGATCCTTCAGTCGCTGTGCCACGGACGGGCAGCGACCGAAGCGACCCGAGCGACTGAAGCGACCGGAGGCCGTAGCCCCGTAGGCCCCCGGTCGGCCCGTCGGCCGGCTACTGGGCCTGCCGGTCGCGGTACGTCTCCAGCAGGCGCAGCCACACCTCGCCGAGGGTGGGGAACGCCGGTACCACGTGCCACAGCCGTTCCAGGGGGATCTCCGCGGCGACGGTGGCCGAGTGCACGAGCTCGGCGACGCCCGGCCCCACGAAGGTCGCTCCGACGACGGTACGGCGGTCGGGGTCGATCAGGATGCGGGCCCTGCCGCGGTAGTCCGGGCGGTACTGGACGGCGCCCGCGAGGTGGCCGATCTCGTAGTCGACCACGTCGACGCGGCGACCGGTGCGCTCGGCCTGCAGGGTGGTCAGGCCCACCGCCGCGATCTCCGGGTCGGTGACGACGACCAGGGGAACGGCGCCGGCGTCGGCCGTGGCGGCGTGCGGCCCCCAGGGAGCGGTGTCGGGTGCCGAGCCCCCGGCCCTGGCTGCGATCACCGCTCCGGCGATGCGGGCCTGGTACTTGCCCTGATGGGTGAAGAGCGCACGACGGTTGACGTCCCCGACCGCGTACAGCCACTCCCCCTGCACGGCCGTGACGGTCAGGGTGTCGTCCACGGCGAGCCAGTCCCCCGGCGTCAGGCCCACCGTCTCCAGGCTGATGTCCTCGGTGCGGGGCGCCCGGCCGGTGGCGAACAGGATCTCGTCGGCGGTGATCTCCTCCCCCGAGGAGAGGGTGACCACGAGTTCGTCGTCCTGGCCGCCCAGGCGCTTCGCGGTGGACAGCGTCGTGCCGAACCTGAGGTCGACCCCGGCTTCCCGCAGGCGCTCGGCGACCAGCTCTCCGGCGAAGGGCTCGAGCTGGGGCAGCAGGCCCTCCTCGCGCACGAGCATCGTCACCCGGCTGCCCAGCGCCTGCCAGGCGGTGGCCATCTCGGTGCCCACGACCCCGGCACCGACGACGATCAGCCGCCCCGGCACCTCCTGGGCGCTGGTCGCCTCCCGGCTGGTCCAGGGCCGCAGGCCGTCCACCCGGGGCAGGTCCGGGAGGGCCGCGCGGCTGCCGGTGCACACGGCGACGGCATGCCGGGCCCGCAGCCGCACGGTGTCGCCCTCGGGCGTGTGCACGAGCACCTCGCGGGGCCCGGCCAGCCGCCCGTGCCCGCGCAGCAGCGCGACCCCGGCGGACTCGAGCCATTCGACCTGGCCCTCGTCGTTCCAGTCGCCGGACATGCGGTCCCGGTGCGCCAGTACGGCGGCGGGGTCCAGCGGCCCGGCGACGGCCGGGTCGAGGCCCGGGACGTGTGAGGCGTCGGAGCGCAGCAGCGCGGGCCGCAGCAGCGCCTTGCTGGGCTCGCAGGCCCAGTACGAGCACTCGCCGCCGACGAGTTCGCTCTCCACGACGACGGTACTCAGACCTGCGACGGTGGTGCGGTCGGCGACGTTCTCCCCGACCGGGCCGGCGCCGATGACCACGACGTCGTAGGTGCGGATGTTCTCGGTCGTCATGGATCCTCCGGTGGATGTGCCCCGGCGGGGCGGTGGGAGCGAGAGACCTCCCGGGGACGCGGTGCCGCCGCCCCCGGGAGTGCGGTGGTCAGCGGCCGGGGGCGCGCTCGGAGACTTCCTGGAGGAACCAGCCGTTGCCGTCGGGGTCCGAGAACGAGGCGAAGGAGCCGTAGCTCGCCCGCTCCGGGTGGGTCCCCGGGACCCGGTCGGAGTCGCCCGCGTGGTGGAAGATGCCGGTCACGTCCTGGAACGGACCTGACACCTCGACGCCGCGGCCGGTCAGTTCCTCCTGGGCCTTCACGATGTCGGTGACGATCAGGTGCAGGCCCTGCTGTGTGCCCGCCTGCGCGTCGGTGAGGCCATCACCGAAGATGATCGAGCACTCGGAGCCGGGCGGCGTGACCTGGACGACCCGGTAGCCCTCCTGGACCGGGAAATCGGCGTCGAGCCGGAAGCCCAGTGTCTGCGTGTAGAAGGCCTTCGCACGATCGACGTCGGACACGGGTACGACGATGACTTCAAGCTTCATGTCCATGGCAGGGTCTCTCACTTCTCGGGGCTCGCCGGTGTGGGTGTGGGTGTGTCAGCGGTGGGTGGTGGCACGTGCGGCCTGCTCGATGACGTGGGCCACGGTGCGGGGGTGGGAAACGGCGACGGAGTGGCTGGCCGCGACCTCGGTGGTGTGGGCGTGGGCGCGGTGGGCCATGAAGCGCTGGACGGCCGGAGGGATGTTGAGGTCCTGGGTGGTGATGACGTCCCAGGCGGGGATGGTCTTCCAGGCGGCGGTGGTGGCCTTCTCCTCGAGCGCGGCCTGGGCGATGGGGCGCTGGCCCGCGGCGGCGAGGGCGGCTTCGTTGCGGGGGACGTCGGCCGCGAACTGGTGGCGGAACTTGTCCTGCTGGATGTAGAGGTCGGTTCCGGTGGTGCCGTCGGGGAGGGTGTAGGGGGCGGGGTCGAGGGCGTCGGGGAGGGTGGAGCCCGGGAACTTGTTGGTCAGCTCCAGGGCGCTCTCGCCGGGGGCGGGTAGGAACGCGGCGACGTAGACGAGGGCCTTGACGTCCCGGTCGCCGGTGGCGGCCTGGCTGATGACGTTGCCGCCGTAGGAGTGGCCGACCACGATCTTGGGGCCCTTGACGTGGTCCAGGACGCTGCGCAGGGCGGCGGCGTCGTAGGCCGGGCCGCGCAGCGGGTTGGCCGCGGCCACCACCGGGTAGCCTGCGGCCCGCAGTTCCTTGACCACTCCGTTCCAGCTCGAGGAGTCCGCGAACGCGCCGTGCTCCAGCACGACCGTCGGCTTGACCCAGCGGTCCTGGCCGCCCGCGCCCGCGTCCTGCTGGGCACTCGCCGGCCCGGCCAGCGCGACCGCCCCCACCGCGCCCGCGACCGCCACGGACGACACCACGCCCACCATCACACGACCCCGACGCACACCCATGAAACCGGCCATGACCATTCCCTTCATCACACACGCTCAAGAACCAGGCGAAACCGAGGCTCCCGCTCTCGTCACCGCCTTGACTGGTGATGAATCTGTCACGAGAAACATCACCTGTCAAGACGGTGACGCGCGGGGGTGTGCCCGCAGGAGGACACACCCGCGGGCGGGCTCGGTGCCGCCCACCTTCTCGCGCGGCGAGGTGTCCCGACATCCGTCACATGACGGTCCGTGCACCAGGCCGGGCCCGTAGCCCTAAGCCATTCGACTCCCGGGCCCCCGACGACAGGTGCCAATTCGTTACCGGTGCCTTCGGCACCTTCGGCCGCTCGGATACGTGTGACTAGTGGGCGTCCTCAACCGCACGGCGGTCCACGGCAGTTCACCGTGGTCCGGGGAAGCCCCTCCCCACGGAGTTCCGAAAGGACAGAACTTGAGAAGACTGCTTCCCACCTCCCGTACGGGGCGTGTCCTCACGGCGGTGGCCGCCCTGCTCTGTGCCGGCACGGCCCTCGCGACGGCCGGTCCGGCGGCGGCGAGTACGGCCCCGGAGACCAGGCACCGGGTCGACTACGTCGCTCTCGGCGACTCGTACGCCTCCGCCCCGCTGGTGCCGACCCAGGTGGACGCGACCTGCCGGCGTTCCGACCACAACTACGCCTCGCTGGTCGCGAGGCGGACGAGGTCGGCGCTGACGGACGTCAGCTGTGCCGGAGCCACCACCGCGGACATGACCACCGCCCAGGGCACCGTGCCCGCCCAGTTCGACGCCCTCGACCGGGGCACCGACCTGGTCACCGTCACCATCGGCGGCAACGACATCGGCTTCTCGACCGTCCTGGGGACCTGCGCGCAGCTCACCCCCTCCGCACCTGCGGGAGCGCCCTGCAAGGCCCACTACGCGGGTGCGGGCGCGGACCTGATCACGGACTCGATCACCCGGACCGCGCCGAAGATCGCGCAGGTGCTCCGTGGTATCCACCACCGCTCACCGCACGCCCGCGTCGTGGTGGTCGGATACCCCGACCTCTTCCCGGAGGACGGGGTGGGCTGCACGAGTGCCGAGGTACCGCTGGCGGCGGACGACTTCTCCTACCTCCGGGACAAGGAGAAGGAACTCAACGCGATGCTGGCCGGGCAGGCACGGCGCGGTGGGGCCGAGTATGTGAACACCTACTCCCCGACCGTCGGGCACGACCTCTGCCGGCCGCTCCCCGAGCGGTGGATCGAGACGTTCGCCCCACAGACGCCGGCGGCCCCCGTACACCCCAACGCGGCGGGCGAGCGGGCCATGGCCGGGGCGGTCCAGCGGGCCCTCTCCCCGCGTCATGTCCGGCACCACTGACCGATCGTGACGCAGGGGCCTCCTGCGGCGGACGCGGCCCGGCGCGGGCCGAGCCGCAGGAGGCCCACCCGAGCCTCCGGGTGCCCGGAGCAGACGGGACCCGCTCGATACGGCGCTACGGCAGGGCGAAGCCGAGCTCCTCGGCCGCAGCCGCCACCCCGGCGGGACCCCACCGCTTCACCACCTGCTCCTGTGTGGACAGCGAACGCAGTTCGGCGCGGTCGAGGTAGAGCGTTCCGTCCAGATGGTCGGACTCGTGCTGCACGATCCGGGCGGCGAAACCGGCGTGCTCCTCCTTGGTCCGCCGTCCGTGCTCGTCCTCGCGGGTGAGGGTGACGCGGTCGGCGCGGGCGACCACGGCCTGCCAGGGCGGCACGCTCAGGCACCCTTCGTAGGCCGCCACGCGCCGGCGCCCCACGGCCTTGCAGGAGGGGTTGATCAGCACGGTGAAGGGCAGGGGTTGCTGCCCGCTCCTGGTCAGCCGTTCGGAGAGCTGCTCGGGAGTCGCCATGACCGCGAGACGCAGCGGGATCCCGACCTGGGGAGCCGCCAGTCCGACCGCCGAGTCGGTCTTCTCCATCGTCTCGCGCATCCGGGCGACAAGGCGGTGCAGCAAGTCGGCGTCGAGCTGTCCCTCATAGGGGTCGGTCCTCTGCCTCAGTACCGGGTCTCCGGCACTGACGATGCCCAGGATCCCCGGTGCGTCGAGAAGGCGGGCCACCTTGTCGGCGAGTTCGTTGTGTTCCATACCAGACCTTTCGGATGCGGCGCGCAGCTCCCCGTGCCTGCACAACCGAGCCTGGTTCCAATGGAGTTCACGGTCGTCGTGATCAGTGAGCAACAACACAGGCGAGGGGTCCGCACCCGAATGGAACGCCTGACACATGTGTTTCATACATATGACCGCTCAACAGAAGGCGTCATAAGATACGTGTGCGATCCTCCTCCGGTACAAAGGGAACAGCCATGAACACGAACTTCCCCTCTCTCTTCCGGATGACGGGGAGCGAGCCCTGCACAGGACAGGACGTCTTCTTCCCCGACGACTACCAGAAGGCGGCCGACGTGGTCGAGGCCAAGGCGCTCTGCGCATCCTGCCCGAGCCTGCAGGCCTGCCGCAGCTGGGCGCTCGACCATCCCACCTTCGCCACCCACGGGATCTGGGGCGGGTTCACGCCGCAGGAGCGCAGAATGCACCGGCGACTGTTCCGCGCCGGGGACGACCTCTGCTCCACCACCGCGGCGTAGAGGTCCCGCCCGCCGCGCACGGGACCTCACGAACCCCCTCCCCCGGACCGGATTTCCACGGAAGAACACTCGAAGCCCGAAAACCGGTTCCCGGGAAAATCGCTCTCAGCGAAGAATCGAACTGTTCGAATAAATGGTCCCTTTCTGAGTATTCAGCCGTTTCGGGCGATATGATCCCTACCACTCCCCCACGTGCCGAGGCGCTCATCGAGAGCTGATCCGGGACTCCTGGCGCTCCTTCTGATGCTTGTTCAGGAGTCCCAGCATCCTGTCGAACTCGGTGTCGCTCATCTTGCGGATGAGGTGCATCGCGATGAAGTGGCCGTCGTCATAGGGAAGTCGCCTGGGCGGCGCCGCGTCGGCCTCGGGCTGCTCGCGATCGGGGGCGGGCGCACGGTCCGACCGAGGCTCCGGGACCGTTTCCCCCCGCTCGGCGGACATCTCGGCGGACTTCTCGGAAACCGAGCCTTCCGGAACCTGCGGAACCTGCGGGACCTGCGGGCGGGGCTCGCTCTCCACCCGAGGCGGCGGAGCAACCACCGCGCCCGCCGTTTCGCGCGGTCGGACGGCTTCGGAGTGGCCCGGGTCCGGGACGGCGGTCTGCGGTGCCTCGACGGCTTCCGGCTCCGACGGGGCCGCCTGGGAGACGGGGGCGGGCACCGGTTCCTCGACCCGGGCGTGGCCCCCTTCAGGCGCACGACGCTCCGCTTCCTTGCGCGCACGGGCGGCCTTGAGCTCCGCCAGGGCCGATTCCTGCCTCTCCTGCGGCTCCTTGGCCACCGCCCGCAGCAGCTCGACGGGCTCCTCCCCCACTACGGCCTGAAGTTCGGGGGTCAGATTCAGCAGAGCCAGGCGCTGGGACACCCAACCCTGCGACTTCCGCAGCCGCTTGGCGAGCTTGACCTGCGAACCGTGCAGGACGAGCAAGCGCTGAAGGGCACGGGCCTCGTCCAGCGGATCGAGGTCCTGGCGGTGGATGTTGGCCACGAGCGCGGATTCGAGGATGGCCTCGCCGTCCCCGCCCTGCTCGTCGTCGACCATGACGCTGAGATGGGTGAGCCCGGCTTCGCGGGCCGCGGCCAGCCGGCTGCTGCCGTCCACCACGACATGCGTCGCGTCGGGGTCCAGGTCCTTCTCGCGTTCCGGGTTGGCCTTGATGTAGGTGTCCCGGTTCATGACCGTGATCGCCTGCTTCTGGCCGTGCTCCTTGAGACTGCCGGCGAGTTCGGTCAGATCACCGAGCGTGGTGCGCGGGTTGTCGGGGTTGGGACTGATGCGGGTGACGGGCAGTCGGGTCGGCGGCGCCATACCCTCGGTCGGGACGCCGGTGGCGGCGCCGATCGCCGCACGGCGGGCGCTGACCGGTCGGGCACTCCCTCCGAAGCGCCCGGCACCCAGCTGGTCGGCCTTGCTCATGAGATCTCCCGGGCCAGCGCGCGCATGCCGACGGACTGCTGCGAGGCGGGTGCGTAGCTCAGCAGGGGTTGCTTCATCCGTACAGCCTCCTTCTGTTCCTTGAGGTCACTGATGAGACCGACGACTCGAGGATCCTTTATGTCGATCCAGCCCTGCAGCGACGAGGTGGCGATGTATCCCCGTCGTCCGTCGTAGAGATTGACCACGACGCCCAGGTAGTCGATGTCGATCCCGAGGTCGTTGCGGAGGTCCTCGATCTGGTTCGTCAGCAGGTCGTAGGCGTCGGCCGAACTGTCCTCGGCCTGGACGACGATGAGCGCCCCGGACTGGCCCGGCCGCTCGCCGTCGCGGCGGCGCCCGTAGTAGGCGGCGGCGTCCATGCTGAGGCCGAGGCTGGGCGGGCAGTCGACGAGAATTACGTCGTAATAGGCCTCGAGCGGCTTCAACGCCCGCTCCAGGGCGGCCTCCCGAGCACGGACGGCGGACAGCCGGACGTCCAGGAGGAACGCGTCGTGGCACGAGGGCAGCAGGTGAAGCCGTCCTCCGAAGTGCGCGTCGTCGATCGAGACGATGAGATCCTTCAGCTCACCCTTGGGATCCCCGGCCATGTGGTTGGTGAGACTGTCGCCGTTCATCGACAGGGGCGAGGCCCCCAGTTGATGGGTGAGGTGGGACTGGGGGTCGAAGTCGACCAGGAGGACACGGAGTCCGAGTCCGGGGAGCTTTTCGACGTCCAGCGGATCCGCGCTGGTCTCACGGCCGTCGGCCGTGGACTCTCCGGCACGGAGTGCGGCCGCCAGAGCCTTGGCGACCCGTACGGGATACAGGGTGTTGGAGTCCTCCGACAGCGCTTCGCCCACCCCGGCGGTGATGGCGGTCTTGCCCACTCCGCCCTTCTGGTTGCAGACGACGACGCGACGGGTGATGTCGGGGCGCTGCACATCGGGCACGGGATTGGTGTCGAGCCAGAGCTGGACGGACTGGGCGAGTCCCTGGATGAGGGAGATCTGGCGGTCCTCCGTGACGCCACGGAACACCTCCCACTGTCCGGGAGGCAGGAACGTCGAGAAGGACTCGGCTCCCGCCGTGTCGATCGAGGCGGTCGCCGAAGCGAGCCCGCACCAGGCCGTGATGCCCTGTTCCACCGCGGTCTGGATGTCGATGCCGAGTTGGGCTGTTCTGACCTTGAGGTTCTGCCGGAGCCATCCCGGCAGCTTGGAGACGACCTTGACCCGGTCGCTCGAGGCAGCTGGCGTAGTCATGGCGCTACCTTACTAACGTGCTAGATCATCAGCCGCACCGACACGTTAGTTTGTGCGAGTTGTTGGACCGTCAGCTTCCGCTACCCCTATTACGGCGTAATAGCTCCGCCGGGGGCACACCGCGACAGCACCTCGTTGGGCGGGCGGCGGGCTGGGCTATTACGGCGTAATAGCCCAGCGGCTCGACTGCCTCTCGACCGGGCGGGGAGGGGGCTCTGCTGATGATCCGGCACAGGTGTGCTCACTGGTCACCGGACAACTTCTCATCGGCGGGCATGTACTCCACCACTCCACCGCTCCACCTCCGGACCTCCGTACCACCGGCGTCCTGAGGCTCCGGGACCTATTACGCCGTAATAGGGGAGGCCTGCGCCGACACGCGGTCGTGCTGCATGCCGGGGCCGGTCCCACACCTCCATGACGAGCAGAGGGACCGGAAAGGTTCACGGGATGTCGGGGCCTGTTGTCCCGGGCGGGGGCCAGGGTCCCTGCACGGGGACTGAAGGGTCTCGGACCCTTTCGGTCCCTGACTCTCAGTCCCTGTTGTTTTCGCAGGTCAGCGGGCTTATGACCGACAAAACAGGGACTGTAGGGACTGAAAAGCGCAATTATGACGTAGACAAGAGATATGTATTCGTACGCGCGTGCGCATACAACAACATCTCCTGTACAGCTCATAATGGGCGCGTTCAGTCCCTACAGTCCCTGATTGGGCCAGTGAATGCCCTCTGACCTGCGAAAACAGCAGAGGGACTGAACAGGGTCCCAGTCTCTTCCAGCCCCTGGGCTTTGGTCCCTCGCCCGTTCCGGTCCCTGGAGCCCCTGCCCGGACCCGCCGGTCCCGATGCCAGACACATTGTGTTCGCCGGTCCCTTGGGCCCCTAGGGTGTGAGGGGCCGAGAAGAGGGTCAGGGGCCCAAGGGACCAGAGCGCTTGATAGAAACGGCACGCGAGCCGGAGAGCCCGTTTTCCGGACCATGCGGCCTACACTCTTCCGCATTAGAGTCCCTTCGGTCCCTGACGGATGGTTTGTCACACGTCGGGGACCGGTGGAGTGATCGAGCAAGCAGACGTGACGAGGACGAACCCCGTGCCGCGCGAAGGTGAGAACCGCGACAGTGCAGCCAGAGTCGGGTCGGCGTCACCGCATGCCGTCGCGCGGTGGTGTGCGGCACAGGGATGGCCCGTCCACCCGCTCGCTCCGGGACGCAAGACGCCCGCGGGCAACTGCCCGTCCTGCCGCGCCCACAGGCACGAACCGGCCTCCTGCCCCTGCCTGCCCGCAGGACGGCCCTGTCACGGCTTCCACTCGGCGACCACCAATCTCGTCCTCGTCGACCGGTGGTGGACCGACCAGCCCTCCGGGGGAGTAGGTGTCGCCTGTGGTCCGGCGGGCCTCGTCGTCATCGACGTGGACGCCCACCCCGTGCCGTTGGCAGACAGGTCACGTCTGCTGCCGGGGATTCCGATTCCGGACCGGGTGACGCTGGACGGACTGGCCTCCGGCTTCGACACGTTGGCGCTGCTCGCCGCCTACCGGGGCCGGCCCGATCCGTCGCGGGACGACACGACGCTCCGGGTGCGCACCCCTTCCGGCGGTCTGCACGTCTGGTACCGGAACCCCGACCCGTCCACACGCCTGCGCTGCTCCACCGGTTCAGGCCGTAATACCGCCCTCGCCTGGCAGGTCGACGTACGCGCCGACGGGGGCTACATCGTGGCCCCCGGCACCCGCACCGCTCAGGGTGTCTACCGGGCCGAGGGGCGGGCGAGGACTCCGGCAGCCCTGCCCGACTGGCTCCGTGACGAACTCGTCCGCACTGGTCATGTCGTCCGGCCCCAGTCACCGGCGCCCGCCCCGGCGCCACCACAGCGCCCCCGGCTCCGCCCCGCCCCGGCAGGCCGCCCGGCCCCGGTCTGGGCCGACCAGATACTGGACCCCCTCATCACCGAGGTCGCCGGATGCGCGATGGCCCCCGAGGGCACCGGCTTCTCCGAGAAACTCAACCGAGCGGCGTACACCGCCGGAGGACTGGTCGGAGCCGGGCACCTCGAGCATGCCGCCATTCGTGATCGACTCGTCCGTGTTGCCTGCTACGCGCGGCCCTGGCAGCAGCCTCGGAATGAAAAGATCGTCGACGACGCCCTTGCCGTAGGGTCTGCCCGCCCTCTCCACCTCAAAGGACGTCCATGAGCAGCAGCGCCGAAGGCTCGCCGCGTTTCGACCCGCAGGCTGCCGCTCAACAGATGCTCGCCTTCCAGCCGCCGGAGCACCAGCAGCAGTCCGCGCCGGTCGTGCTGCCCGCGCAGACAGCCGCACAGCCCGTCTCCCAGGGGTCTCGTACGGAGTCCGGGCCCGGCGGCCACGACAGGACCCTCCTGCCGCCGTCCCTGTCGGACAGGGGGAACGCCCGCCTGTTCGTGCAGCTCCACCGTGACCAGTTCCGGCATGTGGAGGGCCTTGGCTGGTTCGCGTGGGAGGGTCACCGCTGGAAACGGGCCGGGGGAGAGAAGGCCGCGCTGTGGGCCGCGGGGGAGATGGCCGAGGACATGGCCGACACCGACCCGCGCGGGATCTTCAGCAACCGCGAGATCGCGCACCACAAACGGCGGACCCTGTCCACCACCGGCATGAAGGCCCTGCTCACCCAGGCGAAGGCCTCGCCCGACCTCTCCGTGGACCCGGACCGGCTGGACGGGGACCCGTACGCACTGTGCACCCCCGCGGGAATCGTCGACCTCCACAACGGGCAGCTGCGCAAGGCCGAGCCCACCCGCGACTTCCACTCGCGGGCCACCAGCGTCGCGCCCCAGGCCATGGGGACCCCCGGCTGGCACCGCTTCCTCGCCGACACCTTCGGGGACGACGAGGAGGGCAGGGAGATGATCGACTTCCTGCACCTGCTGCTCGGCTACTCCATCACCGGTGACGTCGGCGCCCAGGTCCTGCCGTTCCTCCACGGCGAGGGCAAGAACGGCAAGTCCGTCCTGCTCGACGTCATGATCCAGATCCTCGGCGACTACGCCGACGCGGCCCCGCCGGGCTTCCTCATGGATCGCGGCGCCTTCTCCGAACACTCCACGGAGCTGACCGAACTGCACGGCCGCCGCCTGGTGGTGTGCAGTGAGCTGAAGCCGAACGACAAGTTCGACGAGGCCCGTGTCCGCCTCCTGACCGGCGGCGACAAGATCAAGGCCCGCCGCATGCGGCAGGACTACTTCTCGTTCACCCCCACCCACCACCTCTGGCTGCTGGGCAATCACCGGCCCGAAGTGTCCACCGGCGGCTACGCGTTCTGGCGCCGCATCCGTCTGCTGCCCTTCACCCGGACCGTCCCGGCCGCGCGCCGGATCGACAACCTCGCCTTCGAACTCGTCCGCGACGAGGGGCCGGGCATCCTGCAGTGGCTCATCGAGGGAGCACAGCGCTACCTCGACACCAGGGACCCGCTGGAGGGCCCCGACCGGGTCCGGATCGCCACGACCGCCTACGCCACCACCGAGGACCACATCGGGCGCTTCCTGGCCGAATGCTGCACCAGGGACGGAGACCCGGGGAGGGACCTGCGGGTGGAACAGGGCCTGCTGTACACGGAGTACAGCTCCTGGTGCCACGCGGGCGAGGGGATCCGGCCAGCGACCCCGCGCGCGTTCGCCAACCGGGTGCGCCAGGAGGTGGGGGTGGCCTCTCCGGCGGACATGATCAAGTCGAACGGCCGGAAGTACTATCCCGGCATTGCCCTGTTGGAGTGTTCATGACAGTCGGCGCGGATCGGTCGTCCGCGGCACGCGCCCTACACCGCTGTCGCCGTGCGCTCTACGATGGCTGCCGGGCCCCGCACGCGGCGGCCCCCGCAGGGCGGCTCGCCACTGGCCGGTGGGCGAGCCGGAGCGACACGGACACATGCCCGGCCACGTCCCCCTGTGCGGGGAGCACGCCGACGAAGGAGGGGCTGCAGCCATGAGCTCGCTGTTGACCGAGAGCGACCTCATCCACGAGAAAGAGGTGGTGTGGCTGGAGAACCCCTCGGGTCTCGACTACGTCCGACAGGCGCTGGACAAGACCAAGCGGCGCAACACCAAGCCGCCCTATGCCCGGGACGGCCGCATGGTGGGGTACGCCCTGCTGGACGAGGACGCCTCCCCGGACCCCGACAGCGGCCTCTACAAACGCAGAGTGTTCTTCCTCCTGCCGCACGACCGGGACAGCCTCCCCGACGGTCTCTACCGCGAGGGTGCTCCCGGCGAGGCGGTCGACCCGCGCACCATCGCCCCCAGGAAGCCGGGGGCCAAGACCCCACGTTCGCAGAGCGGTTCGGTCGCCATAGCCACGTCGGCGCCCTGACCCCACCGGGAGAAGCGGACCCTCTCGGCCTCAGGCGGCCCCGGCCCGCCGCCCGACGGTCTCACGGACGAAGTCGCGGACCCCGTCGGCGAACGTCTCGGGCTCTTCGATGTGCCCCAGGTGCCCGCTGTTCTCCAGTACCAGAAGCCGCGAGCCGGGAATCAGCCGGTGCAGCTCCTCGCCCCAGCGCGGACCGCAGATCACGTCGTGGCGGCCCACGACCACCAGCGCCGGCACGGCCAGTTCCCCGAGCGCGGCCCGGTCGTCGACGGTGTCGGGGGAGAGGTGCTCGTCCAGCCCCGAGATGTACGTGGCCCGCATCGCGTCCCGGACCGGGCCCAGCCGTTCCTCCTGGCCCCAGTAGTCGGCGAAGTACGACGGCAGCACGCCCCGGGCGACCGCCACGGTCGACTCGTCGTCGCAGATCGAGGACATCGCGCCGAACGCGGCGAGCACCTCGGACAGACCGGGGCGACCGGCATGCCGTGCTGCGAACTCCTCCACCCTGCGCCCCGCCTCGGCGCCGTGCTCCGCGCCGGTGACGGGCGCCCCCTCGTAGAGGATGACACCGGCCAGCCGTTCGGGGCGGTTCAGCGCGTGGTGGGCCGCGACGAAGGCGCCGTGCGAATGCCCCAGCAGATGTACCTTGGGCACGCCGAGCCGGTTGATCACCTGCTCCAGGAAACGGCTGTACCGCTCTCGTGTGTAGCCGTGCGGATGCGAGGGGAGACGGCCCGACTCACCGGTGCCTATCGGTTCGACGTAGACCATGGTCAGGTGTTGTTCGAGTGCGGGCATACGGAGGTAGTCCCAGAAGATGCCGGGGCCTCCCGAGTGCGCCAGGCACACCGGGCCGGTGCCGTGGACGTGGTAGCGCTGGGGGATTCCCCCCACTTCGAAGGAGTGTGTGCCCTGGGGGAGGGGACCGGTGCTCGACGGCGGCGCGTCGGTGAAACGTGTCGTGGTGCCCATGGGGGTCTCCCCATCTGTGCGGGTCTGTCTGACACCGAGACGACGTTGGGAAGGGGGGCCCAGAGTTCGAAATCCGGCGCGTGATCCACGTCACGTGCCCGGGACGCGGCCCTCCTCGTGCACAGGATCGCCGGGGGAGGGGGCTCGGAGTAGGCCTCGCAGTAAGATATGTTTGACAGCGTTGTCATGTCACACGTGTCTCTTCGGTCCGGTCCGGGCCGAGTCGAAGAGACACCGCGGTCGGCTTCTCTCCCGGACCGTCCGGTAAAGAAGCCGAACCCCGCTCTTCCGCGTCGTGACGACCGTGTGTGGCACCGGGGGACGGTGTGAAACCTCAGCTCTCGTCGGCCCCCGCGCCGGCGGACTCGCCCCCGGAGTCGCCGACGGGGGAGTACATCACCGACCGCTGCTGCTTGTGGCGCCGGATCCGGCCCTTGGCGACAAGGGACTCAAGGGTGTTGCGCACCACCTGTGGCGTCGGCGTCCGGTTCGGGTGCTTCTCCATCAGCTCGTCGCGCAGTTCCTTGGCGAGACGGGGCTCGTTGTAGGTCCGCAGCAGGTCCATCAGCAGGTCTCCGAGCAGAGGCTGCCGCGACTTCCCCTTCGCGGCTCCCTTCCCGGCGCTCTTGCCCGGTGCCTCCTTGGCCGGCGCGGAACGCCGGGACGCCGCCCTGCCGGAGGAGGAAGTGCCCGCGGCACCTCGCCCCGTCTGTGTGAGCGCGGGCTCGCCCTGCGCCTGCTCGGGCAGACGGGACGGGTCCAGGGAACCTTCGTACCGCTCGGCGAGGTTCATGATGTCCGACAGGAGGGCCTCCTCCTGCTTCAACATCGTGATCTTCTCGGCCAGTTCCTGTTGCAGACGACGGTTTTCCTCCAGGTCCGACGCGGCCTGTTCGACGTACCGCGACCGGAGCGTGGCGGCTGATTGGCTGGTCACAACCGTTCACTCCCTCGTATTGGATGATGCTGCGCATGGTACCCACGCCGTAGCGGATGTGCCGACGCGTGCGAACGACGGCAGACGACCGGTCGCGCATGTCTACGTGCCGGAATCGTCGGTACACCTGTGCGTATGGGAGGCAACACCCTGCCCGACCGCCCGGGGCCCGCGACCGACTCGTACACACGAACGGACCTCCCTAGGGGACATGCCCGGGAATCGGTGTCGCCGAACCGCCCACACGCACCTTTCACGGGTCACATGTGGATTCAGGCGCACGCGGACGCGGCAGGGCCGGGGGAGCGCGGACCCTACCGGACGGCGCGCTCGCGTGCCGCGGCGGCCGCCGCCTTCACCGCCCCGCGGTGTACCGGCCCGTGACCGGGTACGAGGACGTCCGCGTCCACGCCCTCGACGACGGTCAGGGCGTCGAGCGCACAGGCGCGGTCGGTGTGGAACATGCCGGGCAGCAACTGCGGACCGGTGACACGCGAGGTGGGATGCCCCGTGACCAGGGCGTCGCCGCCGACCAGGATGCCGCTGCCCGGCAGGTGGTACGCGCAGTGCCTCCAGGTGTGACCCGGCGTGTGCACGGGCACCGGTGCGCCGGGCAGGTCGAGCGCCCCCGGCGCGGGAAAGGGGCGCGGACCGTGAACGGGGACGGGCCTGGTGCCGCCCGCGCGCAGGGCGTGCACGGCCCAGGGGAGTACACCCGGTCGCCATGCCCGGGCGAGAACCTGCCCGACGGACACCTGGTCGAGGAAGTCGCGGCGTGCGTGCGCTACCTCCTCCTCGTGCATGAGCACCGGCGTACCGTGCGTGACCCGCAGGCGTTCGGCCGAGCCGATGTGGTCGTTGTGGGCGTGGGTGACCAGGATCGCGGCCACGGACTCCGGGGCGAGCCCGACGGCGTCCAGCGAGGCGAGCAGGGCGTCGTGGTCGCCGGGGTAGCCGGTGTCGATCAGGGTGCAGCTGGCGCCGTCCTTGACGATCACCCAGTTGGTGTTGCTGCCGGAGACCGCGTACACCTCGTCCCCGACGTGGACGAGGTCGTCGCGCACTGCCTGGGCATGGCGTTCCTGTTCCTTTCGGTGCGTGCGCCCCCACGTCGTGCGGCACACGGGGGCGCTGGGGCGGGCGCCGACCGGGAAACCCCCGTCCCGGCGACGCACGCCCGGCCGGGTCACTCGCCGGCGCGCTCCAGGTCCGCCGGGGTGGCTCCGGGCGGGCCGAGGATGACGTCCCCCAGCTCCTCGGTGATGGCCTGGAACAGACCCATGTCCCACTCGGTCTCCGGCGTGGCCAGGTGAGCGGGGGTGCCGCTGCGGCGGATCAGGTCGGCGAACTTGCCGGGGGAGGTGATGTTGAGCGAGCGCGCTCCGTCCGGGCCGGCCTTGATGGTGTGGGGCGTGTTCATCGGGATCGCGTAGAAGTCGCCGGACCGCAGCGTGAAGGTGTCCGGACCGGCCCAGACCGTGAGCGACCCGGAAACGACCCAGATGCGCTCCTCGTAGCCGGTGTGGAGGTGCAGCGGCGTCCCGGCGCCCCCGGGCAGCGTGATGTCCGACAGGTCGTGACGGCCGTCGGTCTCCTCCGCGGAGGTGAGGACGGAGAGCCGCAGATGCTGGCCGAGGACGAACTGACGGTCCTGGGGGACGGGCGGCGGCGAGGGGAACTCACTCATGGCGAACAGCTCCTGGACTGGGGAATCTGCGAGGACGCCGTGCACGGATGTCGCTGCGGGCACGCGAAACGCGGGGGCATCGAAGAGCGCCCCCGGGGATGGTGGGGACCCTATACCCAAAGCCGCGTACACGTGTGAGCCCAAGGCGCGTGCGGCGCGGACTCCGGAAACGGCCGGCTTGCTCGGGTGAACGGTCGTTCGCGACGAGGTGAGGGGCCGGGGCCGCGCGTCGTGAAGGCGTGCATGTGCACCCGGTGCCCGGAGCCCGGGTGTCTGCGGGAGCCGGTGATACGTGACACATACAACGACCTGTCGGACCTCGCCGATCGCCCACTCGGCCACCTGTGCGGTCACCCTGTCCATGCGTGGTGAAAGACCTCGCGACCGGCGGTTTCTCCGACCGGCGGGACGGTGCGGCACCGGCCGCGACCGCACCCGGCACGCACCCGGAAAACACGGATGCGGAACCTCGGCGCCGGAAGAAGGTCACCACCGAGGAGGCCGCGCCCAGGTCGCCCGGCTCCACCTGGTTCTGCGTGCACAGCACCAGGTTCTGCAACGTCATGCCGACGCCGAGACCCATCAGCACCATGAAGATGCCGATGTGCCAGTACGGAGTGTCGTACCGGAGGGTGCCCAGCAGTCCCAGCCCCGCGGTCAGCAGCAAGCCTCCCGCCAGCAGCCAGGACTTCCACCTGCCGGTCTTGGTGATGATGATGCCGGAGACCGTGGAGGAGACGAACAGACCACCGATGAACGGGATGGTCATGACGCCCGACCTGGTCGGCGAGTCGCCGCGGGCGAGCTGGAAGTACTGGCTGAAGAACACCGTGCCCGCGAAGAGCGCGATACCGACGAGCAGCGAGGCCAGCGAGGCCAGGGCGATGGTGCGGTTGCGGAACAGCCGCAGCGGGATGATCGGCTCGGCGGCCCTGGTCTCGACGAACAGGAAGACCAGGGTCAGCACGAGGGAGGCACCGACCAGGGCGTACGTCTGCCAGGACAGCCACGCGTACTTGTCGTCGGCGAAGGTCACCCAGACGAGCAGCAGGCAGACGGCGGCGGTGACGAAGAAGGCGCCGGCCCAGTCGACCTCGACCTTGCGCCTGAGTACCGGCAGGTTCAGCGTCTTCTGGAGGACGACCAGCGCGACGACGGCGAAGGGCACGCCGATGTAGAGGCACCAGCGCCAGCCGAGCCAACTGGTGTCGGTGATGACGCCGCCGAGCAGCGGACCGCCGACGGTGGCGACGGCGAAGGTCGCTCCCAGGTAGCCGGAGTAGCGGCCGCGCTCACGCGGGGCGATCATCGCGGCCAGGATGATCTGGGACAGTGCCGAAAGGCCGCCGCCGCCCAGCCCCTGGATGACCCGCGCGCCGATCAGCGTCGCCGGGTTCTGCGCCAGACCGGCCACGACGGAGCCGATGACGAAGACGGTCAGGGATATCTGGACCAGGACCTTCTTGCTGAACAGGTCCGCGAGCTTGCCCCACAGGGGGGTCGACGCCGTCACGGCCAGCAGGGAGGAGGTGACGACCCAGGTGTAGGCGCTCTGGCCGCCGCCGAGGTCGTTGATGATCTCGGGCAGGGCGTTGGTGACGACGGTCGAGGACAGGATGGCTGCGAACAGACCGAGCAGCAGCCCGGAGAGCGCCTCCATGATCTGCCGGTGCGTCATCGGGGCGCCGTCCGGGGCGCCGTCCCCGTGCGTGGCCCGTGCCCGTACACCGTCCGGTGCGGATGTTGCCATGGGCTTCCTTCGTTTCACGTGGTGATCGCGGGTGTACGGGCGGAGGGCCGGTCCCCGGACGGCGGTGCGGCGAGCGGACCGCGGGGGGTGCGGCAGTCGTCGAAGCTGGCCCTGAGCCGGGCCATGAGCCGGGTGAGATGGCCGACGTCGTCGTCGGTCCAGTCGCTCAGCCGGTGGGCCAGCAGTTGCGTGCTCCGCTCCGACAGATCGTCGAGCCGGGCACGGCCCTCGGGCGTCAGACGCAGGATGCGCGAGCGCTTGTCCGCCGGGTCGGGGATGCGCTCGATCCAGCCGCGGTCGGCCGCGTGTGTGACGTGCCGGCTGGTCACCGACGTGTCGATGGCGAGCAGCTCCGCGACCTTGCTCATACGTATGTCGCCGTGGCGGCCTATCAGTGCCAGTACGGCGGCCGAGCCACCGGGGCAGTCGGGCGGCAGGATGCGGCCCAGCTCTCGCCTGACGGCACCGAAGGCACTGAACTGACGGACCAGCTCCTCGTAGTGCGCCCTCTCTGCCATGGACACCTCCTGAGTTGTTGCTTGAGGCAACCATAGATATGTTGGTTGTTGCGGGCAAACTAAAGTAGGTGTTTACGCACAAAGAGTTGGCAAAGGTGTGCATAGGCTCCCATAGTGTCCACCCAGAATCAGCCATATATAGTTGAAACATTGACAACTATGTGCCGTGCCTGCACTCTGGGACGCCGATCGACGTGTTCGTCCCATCGGCAAGAGGAGAAGCCATGCACAGGTCCGGACCCCGGCGCGCCGCGCTCGCCGTCGCCTCCACCGCCGCCGCACTGCTCCTGGGGGCGGCCCCCGCCACGGCGTCGGCGGCGTCCGGCCCCGTCCTCGTGGACGACTGGGACCCGGGATGCACCACCACGGGCAACCTGTGCGTCTTCGAGACGGAGTGGTTCACCGGCCGAGCGGCCCTCTACGAGGGCGTGGACAGCGGCTGCGTCACGGCGCCCTTCGGAATTCTCGCCAACATCAACATGACGGACAGGCCCGTCACCTTCTACAAGAACGCGGACTGCACCGGCGCCTCGGTCACCGAACCGGCGGGCAACTTCCACTCCTGGAAGTCGCGCGGGCCCATGCTCAGCTTCCGCGGCTGAGCGGCCCCACCGGGCGCTCGTACATCTGAGGTGTCTCTCTGTGCCGTCGTCCCCTCGCACCTGTCCCGGCCCGGGCCGGGACAGGTGCGAGGGGACGAGCCATCCGTGGAGTCCCGAAGCACACACATGTGCGGTGGTAGGGTGCGCGCCGAGCCACCCCTTCAGAGCGGAAAGCTCTGCACCCGAGCCTTGGATTCTCCATATGAGTGATACGTCAGGCCAGACACGTATGAACGCCTTCACTCCGGGCGGCCATCACCGCCACCGGAAGGTGAGAATGACCGGTTCGGCGGTCCGACGGGCCGTAGTGCTCGCGATGGCCGTCCCCGTGGCCTCGGCTGCGCTGGCCGGCACTTCGGCGTTCGCCGCCGACCGGAACACCGCGACGACGGTCCCGGACACCACGGGGGCCACGGACGCCACGGCGGCCCGGGACAGGGGCGTCGGCGCCGGCCACGAGCAGCTCGTCAGGAACCTCGACGCACGCGTCCTCGACCAGCGCCTGGGAGCGGACGTCAGCGGCGTCGTCCTGGACGCCGACTCGGACACCGCGCTGTGGGGCCACAACGCCACCACCGCGATGATGCCGGCGTCCAACGCCAAGCTCGCCACCTCGACCGCCGCCCTGACGGTGATGGGCCCGAACCACCGGTTCACCACGAAGGTCGTCTACGGCCACGGCACGCTGACCCTCGTCGGAGGCGGCGACCGGACCCTCAGCGGCGACGACCTCGCCGAGCTGACGAAGACCGCGGTGGCCGGACTCAAGGCGGCGGGCCTGACCTCGGTGAAGGTCGCCGTGGACGACAGCCTGTTCGCCGCGCCGTCCCTGGCCAACGGCTGGAACGAGGGCTACTACCCCACCGAGGTCGCCCCGGTCCGCGCACTGGTGGTGGACGGTCACAGCGTCGAGGACACCTCGCTCGACGCCGGGAAGGTCTTCGCCCAGCAGCTCGCCGACGCCGGCGTCGCCGTCGAGGGCGACGTCACCCGCGCCACCGCGCACCACCGGGACGTGCCGGTCGCCCGGCACAGGTCGGCGCCCCTGAGCGAGATCGTCAAGACGATGCTCAAGACCAGCGACAACAACATCGCCGAGACCCTGCTGCGCATGACCGCCGTCGAGTCGGGCCGGCCCGCCACCTTCGAGGGCGGCACCGAGGCCGTCCGGCACGTGCTCAGCCACCGCTACGGCGTGTCCCTGGAGAACTTCGAGATGTACGACGGCAGCGGCCTCTCCCGCGCCGACCGCATCCCGGCCGCGACCCTCGCGCAGATCCTCGAACTGCTCACCGAGCACCGCAACACGCACACCCTCGGCTCCATCCTGGAGGGCCTGCCCGTCGCCGGCGAGGCCGGTGCCACCCTGGGCCCGGAGTGGGGGCGCTTCGACGACCCGAACTCCGAGTGCGCCGTCGGCAAGGTCCGGGCGAAGACCGGCACCCTCACCGGAGCCATCGCGCTGAGCGGCCTGACCCGGACCGACGAGGGCGAGTGGCGGGTCTTCTCCTTCATCGAGAACGGATCGACGGCAGCCCCGAACGACATCAAGGACGCCATGGACGGCCTCGCCGCCACCGTCAACGGCTGCTACACCTGACACCTGACACCTGACACCTGACACCTGACACCTGACACCTGACGCCCGGCGCGGCCGTCATCGGCGCCCCTCCTTGCGGCAGTCTCGCGGAGAGACCCCATGACGTGTTTGAAGGCCGTGCTCAGAGCGCTCTCTCGGAGCCGTACCCGACCGCTCGGGCGACGACCGCGACCGGGTCGCCGCCCGGGCGGAGCCGCTTCGCCGCCGGCCCGAGGCGCCGGCCCGTGAGGCAGCCCAACAGCCCCTGCACCACGACCCGTTCGAGGCTGCCCACGCGCTCGCCCCCCGGCACCGTCCTCACCGCGCTCCAGCGCCACCTCGGCCGCGACACCCTGTGCTCCTTCGGCGTGGTGCACGGCGAGCACGGGGTGACCACACCCGCGTACTTCACGACCTCGCGGCAAGGAGCCCAGACCTCGGTCCTGCCGGCGGCCTCCCCGCTGCCCGCCGGGGTGACGGGCCGCTACTTCGAGGACAACGAGGAGGCCCCGGCCGTTGCGCGCGCGGGGGGAGGGCCGGGTGGCCGGTCACCCTCTCGGCCCCGAGGCCGCCCACCGGCTGCGGACCCGCGCCGCGGCCGCCGTCCGGGCCCACCGACCCGGACCGCGCCCTCACCCCCACCCCGCTCTCTTCCCGGAAGGCACACACATGACCACTCCCGCCCACGCCCCCGCCCCCGCCAGGCCCGTCGTCCTGCTCGTCCACGGTGCCTGGCACGGCGCCTGGTGCTGGGAACTGCTCGTTCCCGAACTCACCGCGTGCGGCTGGCAGGTGGAGACGGTGGACCTGCCGAGCGCCACGGCCGACCCGCACGGCACGGCCGGCATGTACGACGACGCCCGCGTGGTCCGGCGCAGGCTGGACGAGCTGACGCGGACCCGGGGCCCCGTCACCGTCGTCGCCCACTCCTACGCGGGTCTGCCCGTCACCGAGGCCGCCGCCGGCGCCGACGTGTCCCGGCTGATCTACCTCGCGGCCTTCCAGCTCGACGTGGGGGACTCGCTGGCCTCGATCGCCGGCGGGGGACTCCCCGAGGGCGACACCGGCACCCTGCCCGCCCACGAGGACCCGCGCACCCACCTCTACGCGGACGCCACCGACGAGGTGGCCCGCCGTGCCGCCGGCCGGCTGGTCCTGCAGACGGTGAAGTCCTTCAGCGAACCCCTCACGCAGGCCGCCTGGAAGACCGTGCCCTCCAGCTACGTCGTCTGCGAGCAGGACCGCGCGGTCGACCCGGCGTTCCAGAAGGTCATGGCGGCCCGCGCCGGGCGCACGTACGCCCTGCCCACCAGCCACTCGCCGTTCTACTCCGTCCCCGGTCGACTCGCCCGCCTGATCACGGCGGACGCGGACCACTGACCGGGGAGTCCGGCGTCCCGCTCAGGCGGGCAGGATGTTGTGGTTGAAGCGGAACAGGTTGGCCGGGTCCCAGTGCCGCTTGACCTCGGCCAGCCGGGCATACCGTTCGGGCCCGTACGCCGCCCGTACGCCCTCAGTGTCCCTCGCCTCGTCCGGCGACAGGAAGTTCACCATGCTCCGGTCCGCGGCCCACGGCGCGAAGCCGTCCATGACCGCGGCCAACTGGCCCCTCAGGTCGTCGGCCTGGTCGCCGCCGCCCACCGCGAAGCTGAAGAGGACGAACGGAATGCCCCTGACGGACACCGCGTTGGGGACCTCCGGCTCCCGGTCGAAGGCCCCGCCGAGGGCGCGGATCTCCAGGTTCGCCAGCCGGCAGCCCGACCCGGGGCCGGTGAGCGCGACCAGGGTGTCCGCCGCCTTCCGCGGGAACTCCCGCAGGGTCATGCTGCGGTCGAAGTACGGCATCGGGTCCACCGGGTCCAGGTGGATCTCCCCGATGGCGGTGACGGGCTTCTCGCCGACCGTGTCGAGCAGCGCCGGAGCGGCCCGGCGCAGGGGCGCCAGGAGCCGCTCGCCCTCGTCGGCGGAGCCCAGGTGGGCGAACCGGACGTGGACCACGAAGGCGCCGCGCAGCGGTCCGGGCAGCGTCGGCAGGTCGGGCAGCCGCTGGACGCCCAGGGACGTGGTCGCCTCCTCGGGGAGGGTGGGTGCCCACAGCCGCCAGGCTTCCAGCACCTCGGCCAGGTGCTCGCCGGAAAAGTGGAGGCCGCCGCCGTGGAAGCGGGTCACCGGGAACACGTCGAACTCGATCTCGGTCACCACGCCGAAGTTGCCCTTGCCACCGAGCAGGGCCCAGAACAGGCCGGGTTCGCCGTCCGGGGTGACGGTGCGCAGACGCCCGTCGGCCGTCACGACGTTCAGGCGGCGCACGTGGTCGGCCGCGTAGCCCTTGGTCCGGCCGAGCAGGGGGCTCTGTCCGCCGCCCAGGGTGTAGCCGACCACGACGACCTCGGGCGCGGAGCCCGCGATCGGGGCGAGGCCCAGTTCCGCGGTGCGGGGCAGCACCTCACTCCACCGCAGCCGGCCTCGGCGCGTACGGTGCGCGCCTCGACGTCGACGGACATGCGCTTCATCCGGTGGGTGGTGATGAGCACGGCGCCGTCCGCCGCCCCGACGATCTGATGCGCGGCGGACTTCACCGCGACCGGTATGCCCTGGGCGGCCGCGAACCGGACCGCTTCGCGTACGTCGCCCTCGCTGGTGGCACCGACCACGACGGCGGGTGTGACGGCGCAGTTCAGGTTGTGGGTGGCGCACTCGGCGTCGTACTCCGCCGTTCCGGGTACCAGGACCGGGCCGGCCACCTCCCGCAGCGCGAGCCTCACCACGTCCTGGGCCCGTAGTCCGGCTCCGCCGGTCCGTCCCGCAAGTTTCCCGCTCATCGTCGTCTCACCAGTCCGCCGAGTGTCGTCGGCCCGTTCCGCGTCGCACCACTCCGGGTCGCCCGAGGACGCGGCCGGAGTGGTGCGACGGAGGAAAGAACCCTGCTCACAACGACGACGAGGCCGACGCGGCGGAAGTTCACGGGCCGGTGCGACGGGACGTGTGCGGGGAGGGCTCAGCCAGGTGTCCCGCCCACCGGGCGCCACCGGGCGCGGGTCAGGCGACCGTCCACTCGCGCAGCCTGCGGCCGATGCGGGCGACGCCGAGTGCCCCTGACGCGGCCTCGCGCACCAGGGCGACGGCGGCTTCGGGCCGGTAGTCGAGCCGGCAGTCGTTGAGCAGGAGGTAGGCCTCGGCGGAGTGCCAGGCGAAGGCCTCGTTGGAATGCTCGAGGCACGGCAGCCGCACCAGGGTCTGCAACAGGGCCGCGCCCTTGAGGTGCAGCGAGCCGTAGATGTCACGTTCCAGCGCCCGGGCGTTGACCCGTGCCGCGGCGGCGTACAGCGGGCCGTAGTCGTCGACCTGGGGGTCGCCGTCCAGCAGTTCGGCCGCGTGCAGCAGGAAGGTGACGTCGAGGGGGTGGACGGGGTGCGGGTCGCTCACGCGGCGTGGCCCCGCCCGGGGAGTTCCAGCTCCTGACGTGCCCGCGACTCGGCGGCCCGCTCTTCGGCGCTGCGGTCCACACCGCCGGGGCCGGTCGCGAAGGCCGCGCCGCTGTGCGCCATCGACTCCCGGAAGTGTTCCAGGAAACGCTGCTCGACGGCCGTCGCCCGGGCGTAGGCGGCCGAGAGGATGTACTCCTGCAGGCTGACCCCCTCGTGCTTGGCGGCGGCCGCGATCGCCGCGCGCTGCTCGGGGTCGGGGAAGCGCAGGTTCATGGCCTTGGTCTCCGACATGGCACCGATGGTACCACTGGTGCCCTGCCGGACGGCCCGGGCCGTCGTCGTATCGGGGGGTGCGCCGGCGGCTTCTCAGAGGCCCAGGTCGAGGGCCAGGCAGTTGAAGTACTTCCAGGACCCGGCGGGGTCGTAGCGATTGTCGAGTCCACTGTCCGGGCTCGCGGCCGTCTCCTCGACCATGTCCTCGAACCTGACGCGCTCGGGCAGCTTTCCGAAACGGGCCTGCCGGGCCGCCGCCGCGCTCTCCGTGGTGACCTTGATCTGCATGTCTGCTCCGCTCTCTCGATGGCGGACTGCGCCGTGTAACTCGGTGGGACCAGCATGCATCTCATTGCGTCACCGGTCAAGGAGGTGACGCAAAGTGGACGGGAGGGAAGGTGGACGTATGAGATATGTATTCAATCAGTACGCATGTGTCTGCTCCAGGTGAGACACATAAGCTACGCTTCTCACACACGCCGGTGACGCCGGACCTGACCCTCGGGGAGCCCGGCCCGTCCCGGGTGTGCCCGTGGAAGGGAGTCCGATGCCGTTCACCCGCGCCCTGCGGTTCCTCGCCGCCCTCGCCCCGTCACAGGCCCGTGGCCCGGCAGCCCCCGCGGACGTCTCGATCCCGTCACCGACGGGCTCCGGGGGAGGAGCGCACGTGGCGGGGCCCTTCCTGAGCCGCGCCCAGTGCGCTGCGGTGCTCGCCTCGTACCGGGCGTACTACCCCGCGAACGAGTACCGGTACGGGAGGGACGAGGACGGAGCCTGGAACGTCTACCGCGTCGCGTCCGAGGACCCGTCCCGGTGGGCGAGTGTCACGCCGATCCGCTGACCGGCCCGGCAGGCACGGGGCAGATCCGCTGGTCGCCGGGCAGTTCGGTGCCGAGGGCGGCGAAGATCCAGCGGTTGGCCGCCAGCGCGTCGTCGGGCGCCGGAAGCGGGCCGCGCCCGTGGCGCCGGGTGAAGTCGAACGGGGTGCGCACGGCCGTGGACCATCCGCGGCCGGTCAGCTCGCCCGGGGAGTCGGGGCGGGGCTCGGGGCTGAAGAGCGCGAGCAGGTCGATGCCGAGCCTTTCGCGCACCGCGGCGTAGACGGGGAAGTCCCGTTGCCGGGCCGGGTCCACGTCCTGCTTGATCTCGTAGGCGAGCATGCTGCCCGGCGGGCTGTGGGCACGGACGGCCGAGACGAGGTCCACCTCCGCGGCCGGCGGCAGATAGGGCACCAGCCCCTCGGCCAGCCAGACCGTCGGGCGTTCCGGGTCGAAGCCCGCCGCGACGAGGCTCGCGGTCCACTCGTCCCGGAGGTCCGCGGGAACCGCGACGCGTCCGGCCCGCGGCCCGTCCCCCGGGCTGCCCGGGGCGTCCACGCCGCGAAGGCCGCGCACGCCGTCCAGGCCGTCCAGCACGGACCGTTTGAACGCGAGCACCTCCGGCCGGTCCACCTCGAAGACCGTGCAGCCGTCCGGCCACGGCAACCGGTGCGCGCGGGTGTCCAGTCCGGCGCCGAGCAGCACCACCTGGGTGACCCCCGTTCCGGCCGCGTACAGCAGGAAGTCGTCGAAGACGCGGGTACGCAGGCCGAAGAAGCGGGCCAGCCGCCCCCACAGCGGGTCGGCGTCGCCGTCCGGCACCTCCTGCGGGCGCAGTGGCCAGCCGGCGCAGGCGGGTACCGCCCGGACGAAGCGCGCGGCGTACTCGTCCCGGGCCAGGGCGTCGGGCCGGCCCGTCTCGACGGCCCGGGCGGCGGCGACCAGCAGGGCGGTCAGTCCCACGCCCGCGACCCCTCGTGTGCCGCCTGCTGCGACCTCGGTCATTTCCGTCTCTTCCCGTGCTGTCGTGGCTCCGGCCCCGGCGCCAGTGCTCGACCGCCGCCCATATGTGTGAATGGCGGGCAAGGTATGACTCTACCTGTGTGCCGCCCTCGGCAATGTGTCTCGCACACCGGCGGCACCGACGTCGGACAGCCGTCGCCGGTCCGCCCACCCGTGTGCGGACCGCCAGTCGTCAGCCGCCGTGGCCCGTGGGCGAAGGCAGCAGGGCGTCGGCCGCCCGCGCGGCCAGCCAGTCGGCGCCCTCCGCCCAGGTCCAGCCGAACCCGCGTACGGTCCGCCAGGCGTCCTGGCCGAAGTAGAACCACAGGATCTGCCCGGTACGGACCGCGTCCAGGCGGACCTCCGGCAGGGACGCCAGATGATCGGCGACGAGGGCCAGCCGCTCACGGTAGCGCTCGACGGCGTGCTCGGCCGCGGCGGCGACCGCCGGGTCGGCGGTCGCGTTGTCGCGCAGGAAGTTCAGGACGCGTGCGTGGCGGCGGGTGATCTCGCCGGTGCTCCGGCCGGTCAGGCGCAGCACCTCCAGGCCGTCCGCGCTGGCCAGCATCGCGTCGAGCGCGGTCTGGATCTCCTCGTCCTCCGTACCCTCCCTGGCCAGCGCGTCGACCAGGGCCGGCTTGCCTCCCACGCTCGTGTACACGGTGTTGAGGGCGACCCCGGCCCGGTCCGCGATGGCGGAGACCGTGGACCTGGTGTAGCCCCGCTCGACGAACAGTTCCTCCGCGGCCCGAAGGATGGCGGTGTGTGTCCGACCTGCCGCGACGGCCCGGACTCTCGAACTGTAGGTGCGCTTCGTCATCCCGTCATTGTGGCAGGCTCACATTGATATTAATGGAGGTACTATCAATGTATGTTGATTAATCCGGATGCCCCGGCCGACAAGCCCGAGATCCAGCAGATGAAGGTCATCCACCGCGTGATGAGGAGGGAGTTCGCCCAACTCCCCGACCTCGTCGCCGCCGTGGGCGCCGGCGACACGGCCCGCGCCCGTCTCCTGGGCGAACACCTCTCCCTGGTCCTGGACATGCTCCACGAGCACCACGAGGCCGAGGACGAACTGCTCTGGCCGGTCCTCGTGCAACGCGTTCCGCTCAAGAAGGACCTGATCGCCGTCATGGAGACGCAGCACCAGGCGATCGGCGACGCCGTCGACGCCGTGGCGGCCCGGTTGCCCGCATGGACCGCGCAGGCGGGGGCCACCGCACGCGACCTGCTCGCCGGCGCCCTGCGGGATCTGGGCCCGGCGCTGACCGAGCATCTGGACCTGGAGGAGGAAGAGGTGCTTCCCCTCATTCACGACCATCTCACCGTGCCCGAATGGCTGGCGCCGCAGAAGCACGCCATGAAGCACGGCCCCAGGACACTGACCGGCAAGCTGACCCTGGCCGGCATGGTCCTCGAGGACGCCACGCCGCGCGAACGCGCCTGGTTCCTCGGCGAGATGCCCGCCCCCGCCCGGCTGCTGTGGCGGCTGAGGGGAGCCCGCCGGTACGACGAACATGTGCGGCTGGTCCGGGCCGGCGTACCGAGCCCGAGCTGAGCGACCGCGCACAGGCCGGGCCGGACGCGCGGCGCGGGACGGCACGCGGCGCGCCCGGTGGACACGTCCGGCGCGCCGCACCCGCCGGTCACGCCGGTCACGCCGAGGCTAGCGCCTCCGTCGGGGTGAGCCGCGCCGCCCGGACGGACGGGTACACGCCCGCCACCACGCCGATGACCACCGCACCGCCCACCCCCGCCCCGAGCACCGTGAGCGGAACGACCGGCCGCCAGCCCTCGTAGAGGGCGTAACCGGCGGTGGCCAGTACGCCGATCACCGTCCCCGCGGCCCCGCCGAGCAGCGAGAGCACCACCGACTCGGTGAGGAACTGCCCCCTGATCTGCCCCCGGTTGGCGCCGAGCGCGCGTCGCAGACCGATCTCCCTGCGGCGTTCCAGCACCGAGATGTACATGGTGTTCGCCACCCCGATCCCGCCCACCAGCAGCGCCACCGAGGCGAGCCCGAGGAACAGGGACGAGAAGGCGGAGTCCGTGGCCCGCTTCGCCGCCAGGGCGTCCGAGGGCCGGCTGACCTGCACCAGCCCGGGCAGCTGCGGATTGAGGGTGGCGGTCAGTACGGACGAGACCGCCTCGATCGCGTCCTCGCGTGCCTTCACGTACACCACGGTGGGATGCCCGTCGAAGGCGAGGTTCCTCTTCGCCGCCTCCCAGCCGACCAGCACCGAGCGGTCGAGGTCCGGCGCGAGCGGCAGCGGATCGAGGATGCCGACGACCGTGAACCACTGCGTCCCCACGATGATCTGCGGTGCCTGCCGCCCCGGCGCCAGACCGGTCACGCCCAGCCGGGACGCCGCGTCGTGACCGAGGACCGCCGTCGGCAGCCGGTCGGTCGAGGCGTCCAGGAACTTCCCCGCCCGCACCCGGCCGCCCACCACCGGCAACAGGCCGTCGCCCGCGGCGAGGACCGTGAGCCCCAGCCCGTCGTGGGGATCGGTCAGGTCCGAACGGTGCACCAGCTGGTGGGTGTTGGCCACCTGACTGGACGCCGTGACCGGCCCGATGCGGGCTGCCATCCGGTCGGCCGCGTCCGGCAGCACCACCGGAGGATCCTGACCGGGCTGCGGCACCCCGCGCAGCAGGTTCGTCCCGAGCGCCGACAACTCGTCGTTCAGCGCCTGCTGGCCGGACGCGGGGATACCCGTCACCAGGACGAGGGTCGCGATGCCGATCGAGATGCCCAGCGCGGACAGAGCCGCGCGCAGCCTGCGGATGCGGACGCCGAGCAGCCCGAGCCGCAGTACGTCGGACGGGGCCAGCCTGGCCGGCCGGTCGAGCCTCCCGGGAGCGGCGCCCACCGGTTCCCGTCCGGGGACGACGCCCACCGGCCCCCTTCGGCGCGGGGCGCTCACCGGGTCTCCTCCGGGGCCGAACCGGTGCCGTCCGGCGCCGGGACCCGGCGTGGACCCGTGTCCCCGACGACCCGGCCGTCGCGCATCTCCACCCGGCGCGGCAGCCGCGCCGCGATGTTCCCGTCGTGCGTGATCACGGCGATGGTCGTGCCCTCTCTGTTCAGCCGGACGAGCAGGTCGAGAACCGCCCGGCCGCCCGCGGAGTCCAGTGCGCCCGTCGGCTCGTCCGCGAGCACCAGGGCCGGTTCGTTGACCAGCGCGCGGGCGATCGCGACGCGCTGGCGCTCACCACCGGACAACTCGTGCGGCAGGTGCCCGACACGGTGACCGAGCCCGACCCGTTCCAGCGCGCCGAGCGCCAGCGGAGTACGCCGCCTGCGCGGCACCCCCGCGTACAGCAGGCCGGTGGCGACGTTCTCGGCCGCGCTCAGCCCCTCCGTCAGGTGGAACTGCTGGAAGACGAAGCCGAGCCGGCGCCCGCGCAGTGCGGACAGCCGCCGGTCGCTCAGGGACGCGGCGTCGTGCCCGGCGATCTCCACGGTGCCGCGGGTCGGCAGGTCGAGCGTCCCCATGATGTTCAGCAGCGTGGACTTGCCGGAGCCGGACGGGCCGACGACGGCGAGCAGTTCGCCCTGTTCGACGGCCAGGGAGACGTCGTCGAGCGCCGTCACACCACCGGGGTACGACTTGCTCGCGCGGGTGAGCCGCAACACGGCCGTCCGCCCGCCCCCACCCGCGGTCGTGCGGGCTCCGCCGCCGTCCGGGCGCAGGTGCCGGGCCCTCACGATGCCGTCACCACCCGCTGACCCTCCTCGACCCCCGCGCCCGAGACCTCGACCCGGCCCTTCGCGAACAGCCCCGTCTTCACCGGGAGCAGCCGGCCGTCGGGCCGCTGGAGCGCGTAGCCGCCCTCCTGGAGAGCGAGCAGCGCACCCACCGGCACGGCGAGCACGTTCTCGCGGGTCCGCGTCGTGAAGGTCACCCGCACGGATGCCGCGTCCAGGCCGCCGAGCGAGGCACTGTCCGTCGCCACCACGGTGACCTGCAAGGACGGTGGGGTACCGGCGCCGGACGGGTCCAACTCGTCGGCGGCACCGCCCTGAACGGCCGTACCGACCGACGCCACCTCGCCGGGCACCTCCCTGGCGTCGGGAAGGGTGATCGAGACGCGGTCGCCCCGGTGGACCCGGGCCGCGTCACCGGCGGCGACCGTCACCGACACCGACTTGCGCCGGGAGGTCACCGCCAGGACGTCCTCCGCCACCGGGTCACCGAGCTGGGCCTTCACCGCGCCCACCCGGACCGGGCCGGACAGCACGACCAGCTGCCCCACCGACAGCGTCCCGGTCTGCGGCTGGCCGGTGTCGCGCTGCCAGCGTTTCAGCGCGTCGAGGAGGGAGGACGTCAGCAGCGTCCCAGGAGCCCCGCCCGCGCCGGTGGCCGGCCGGGCGTCGCGTGGCTCGGGGCCGATGTCGTACCCGAGCGCCTTCAGGTTGTCCGCGAGGACGGTCACGTCGGTGCCGCTCGCCCCGGCCTTCACGGCCGCCTTGTCCAGGGTGCGGAACACCGGGGTGTCACCGTAGAAGACCATCACCGGCCGGTCGTCCCGCCAGTACAGGGGCTTGCCCCGGGTGACCGTCGCCCCGGGCGCCGGCAATCTGGTGACCACCCCCTCGCCCGTGCCCCTGATCGTGAGCGGCGGGCCGTAACCGAGCGTGCCGGGCAGTGTCGTGCTGTCGGCCAGGTCGGTGCGGCGCACGAGCGTGGTCTGCGCCGACGGCGCGTCGACCGGCCGGGCGTGGGCGGCGTCCCCGTGCCGCTTCAGCGCCGTACCGCCACCGACACCGCCCGCGACCACGGCGAGGACGGCGACGGCGACCGCGATCCGGCGGCCGGTCCGCCGCCCGCCCTCGGCGGAGGCGTGCGTGGCGCCCCTACTTCTTCCCCTTGCCACCGAACGCCTCCAGGCGGCAGTCGTTGTCGGTCTTCCGGAAGGCGGGACTGTCACCGGCACCGGTGAAGTCGTCGTCGTACGTCCAGCCGTCGGGACTTCCGTCGGGCTTGAACACCTCGTGGACCTTCAGGCCCTTCGAGTTCAGGCACTTGACGTAGGCGCGGTAGTCGTCCGCGTAGTGCGGGTTGGTCTCGGGCCGTTCCTCGACCGGCTGGAGCGGCATCTTGTAACGGCACGCCTCGTACTGCTTCTTGTACTGGTCCGCGACGTCCTGGGCCGGGGGCGCCTGCTCGCCGGGATGCTCGACCCGCCCGGTGTTCATCGGGACGCCCCGGGCCTGGAGACACGCCCAGTACCCGTCCCACAGCCGGTCGATCTCCTCCTGGGAGCTGTCCAGGCGCAGCACGGGCCGTCTGGCCTCGTCGGCGGCGGCCGAGGACCGCGCGGACGGGTCCGCCCCGCGACTCCCGCCGCCCGGCGACGGCGTCACCAGCGACGCGACGCCACCGTCCGACGACGTCCGTCCACTGCCGTCGTCCCCGTCGCCGTCCCCGCCGGCACAGGCCGTGAGGACGAGGCCCGCCGCCAGGAGGACGGCGCTCAGGAGGCCGGTACTGCGCGGTCGGGCGCTGCGACGCGCGCCTGCGGCCGTATGCGGCCGGTCTGTCTCGTGGTCCATGGCACCGGAGCCTGCCGCGCGAATGTCAGAGGACTGTCAGGAAGCGGTGTTCCTGTCGTGCTCCCGCTCACGAGGGGCCCGAGCACCGTGCGGGCGTTCCTACACTCGGCACATGTGTGCGCATGTGGTCGTCGCCGAGGACGATGCCAAGCAGGCCGAGCTGATCCGCCGCTACCTGGAACACGAGAGTCACGCGGTGACCGTCGTCCAGGACGGCCGGGCCGCGCTCGACGAGGTCCGCCGCCGACTGCCCGACCTGCTGGTCCTCGACGTGATGATGCCCGGCCTCGACGGGCTCGCCGTCTGCCGGACCGTCCGGTCGGAGGCCGGCCTCGAAGGGCTGCCGGTGCTGATGCTGACCGCCCGGTCCACCGAGGACGACCTGCTGCTCGGCCTGGACCTCGGCGCGGACGACTACCTGACCAAGCCCTTCAGCCCGCGCGAGCTGATGGCCCGGATCCGCGCGCTGCTGCGGCGCAGCGGACGCACCCCGGCGACGCCTGCCGCGGCGGCCGGCGCACCGGGCGCCGTACGGGTTGCCCCGGGTGCGCCGTCCGTCCCGGACGGTGCGGCCCTGCTGACCGCGGGCGCGGTGACCGTGGACCCGGCCCGGCACGAGGTCCGGGCGCACGGCAGGGGCATCACCTGCACCCCGGGCGAGTTCCGGCTGCTGGAGGTGCTCGCCGGCCGGCCGGGGCAGGTGTTCACGCGGTCGCAGATCCTGGAACGGCTGCACGGCTTCGACCGGTACATCACCACACGGACGGTCGACGTGCACGTCATGAACCTGCGCAAGAAGATCGAGCGGAACCCGCGCCGGCCGACGACCCTGGTGACCGTGTACGGCGTGGGCTACAAGCTGTCCGACGACCCACACCCGTCCCGGGCCGCCGGGGACGCGCGCGATGAGGCCTGACACCTCCGCACGCGGGGGCCCGGCCGTACTGCCGAGGCGCAGCCTGCTCCTGCGGCTGCTCGCGGTGTCGGCCCTGGTCTCGGTGTGCTCGGTCGCGGCCACGGCGTGGGTGGTCGTACGGACGACGGCCGTGGCCATCCGGCAGGAACAGGGCAAGGACCTCGCCGACGACGCGAAGACGTACGACACGCTGGTCGGCTACGCGGCGCGGCACCGGACCTGGGACGAAGTGACTTCCACCGTCGTCGAGTTGGGCCGCAGCACCGGTCACCGGATCGTGCTGCGCGACGGTGACCGGACGCTCGCGGACTCGGCTCCGGTGCCCGGCCACCCGTACGTCCCCGCACCCAAGCCGACCGCGGTCGTCGACCCGCTGTCGGTCGACCCGCAACTGCTGCCCGCCGCGGCCCGCGAGGACGGGATCGACCCGCGCGCGGTCGGCCCTTACCGGCTGTCGGACGCGGAGCGCGCGCGGCTGCTGGAAACGGCCCGGGAGGTCGTCTCCTGCCTGCGCAGGGTCACGGGGATCACCGCCGGGGTGGTGGTCGGCGCCGGCGGCCGGCCCGCCGTGCGGACACCGGACGAACAGCCCGTCGACCCCCGGTGCGAGGAGAGCGCCCTGAACCATCCGGTGCCCTCGGAGACCGAGGCGCTCGGCACCCTGAACACTCTGGTCGGCACCTGCCTGACGCGGCGAGGGCTGCGGCCGGTGACCGTGCTGCCCGACGGAACCTGGCGGACGGCGCGGCCACCGGCCCGCACCGCCACGGCCCCCGCCCTCGCCGCCGCCCCGGACAAGGACGTCCGCGACTGCGTCGCAGGCAGCCGCAAGGAGCAGCTCCAGCCGTACGTGGCACCCGCCGCCCAGCTCTACGTCAGCAGCCCCGGCGGCCGGAGCGCGACCACCTTCCTCGACCTGTCGGCGCCCAACAAACTGCGGATCGCGTGGGGGGCGGCGCTCGTGCTGCTGGTGACAGTCGCGGTCACCGCCTTCGCCGGCCTGCGGCTCGTGCGGCCGCTGCGCCGGCTCACTCTGGCCGCCCAGCGGATGGAGGCCGGGGACGTCTCGGCACGCGTCGAGGTGACGGGCGGCGACGAGATCGCCCGGCTGTCGGCCGCCTTCAACGCGATGTCACGGCGGCGCGAGCAACTGGAGTCCGCCCGCACGGCCATGGTGAGCGACGTCGCGCACGAACTGCGCACCCCCCTGAGCAATATCCGCGGCTGGCTGGAGGCGGTCGAGGACGGCCTGGTCCGGCCGGACGGGAAACTGGTGGCCTCCGTACTGGAGGAGGCCCTGTTGCTCCAGCACGTCATCGACGACCTGCGGGACCTCTCGGCGGCCGACGCGGGCGAACTGCGCCTCGCCACCGAGCCGTTGCACGTGGACGACCTCCTCGCCCAGACGGCCCGGGGCCACGGCCCGCTCGCCGAGGCCGCCGGGACACGCCTCGTGGTGGGAGCGGAACCCGGCCTGACGATCCGGGCGGACCCCGTACGGCTCCGGCAGGCGCTCGGCAACCTCGTGTCCAACGCCGTCCGCCACACCCCGCCCGGCGGCACCGTCGGCCTGCGGGCGGCCCGTGAGCCGTCGGTACCCGGCGGCGTCGGCGGCGACGCCACCGCGGCGGGCGGAATCCGCATCGAGGTCTCCGACACGGGCTCCGGCATCGGGCCCGAGGAACTGCCGCACGTCTTCGACCGGTTCTGGCGGGCCGAGAAGTCCCGCTCGCGCCAGACCGGTGGCAGCGGACTGGGCCTGTCGATCGTGCGCAAGCTGATCGAGGCCCACGGCGGCACGGTCGAGGCGCACAGCACCCCGGGCGTCGGTTCCACCTTCGTCCTGCACCTGCCCGCGGGCGAGCACACGACGTGAACCGATCGCACGCCCCGGCACGTTACAGGGAAAGAGCCAGGTGAGACGCCTGGCGAGGAACTGGGGCTGCCAGTCGTTTCCTCCCCCGCCGAGCACCGGTGGGAGAGGTCGAAGCCGAAAGAATGAGCACATGTCGGATGAGAACCGCGTGATGGAGTTTCTCGGGCAGGTGGTCGCCGACAACGCGGCCGCCTTCGCGGGAGTGTCGACGTCCCTGGGCGTCCGCCTCGGACTGTACCGGGCGATGTCCGGAGCGGGCCCGCTCACCTCGGAGGAGCTGGCCGGGCGGACCGGTCTCGTCGAGCGGTACACCCGCGAGTGGCTGGCGGCACAGGTCGCCGGTGCCTACGTCCTGTACGACGCGGAGACGCACACGTACGTGCTTCCGGACGAGCACGCGGCCGTACTGGCCGACTCCTCGCTCCCGACCTACGTCGGTGGCGGCTTCACCATGCTGAAGGCCCTCTACGGCGCCGAGGAGGCACTGGCGGACGCCTACCGCAACGGCGGCGGCGTGAACTGGAAGGACTACGGTCCCGAGCTGGCCGAGGGCGTCGCCGCCTTCTTCAAGCCCGGGTACGACGCGGTCCTCGTCCAGGAGTGGCTGCCCGCCATGGACGGTGCCGTGGCCAAGCTGCTGCGGGGCGCCTCGGTCGCCGACGTGGGCTGCGGCTTCGGCCACTCGACCGTGCTCATGGCCAAGGCGTTCCCGGAGTCCCGCTTCCGCGGCTTCGACTTCCACGGGCCCTCGATCGAGAGGGCCCGGAAGCTGGCCGAGGAGGAGGGCGTCGCCGACCGCGTGACCTTCGAGGTGGCCGCCGCGCACGACTTCCCCGGCGACGGCTACGACCTCGTCACCTTCTTCGACTGCCTCCACGACCTCGGTGATCCCGGCGCGGCGCTCCGGCGTGCCGAGAAGGCCCTCGCGGACGACGGGAGCTGCCTGGTCGTCGAGCCGAACGTGTCGGGCGAGCCGGGGGAGAACGTCAATCCGGTCGGCCGCTCCTTCGCCTCCACCTCCGCCGTGCTCTGCCTGCCGACGGCCATGGCGCAGGACGGCCCGCACGCACTCGGCAACCACCCGGGCCAGGACGCCCTCGCGGCCGTCGCCGCCGAGGCGGGTCTGAAGAGCTGGAGGCTCGCCGTCGAGACGGTCACCAACCGCATCTACGACGTCAAGCGCTGACGGCGGCACGAAGGTGACCGTCGAGCCCGACAGCCCCGTTCCGTCCATTCCGCCCGAACTGCCCGACACGGAGTGCCCCGAGTGCGGAGCCTTCGGCATCCACCGGGCACCGAGCAGTCACCCGGCCCTCCTGTACCTGGCGTGCCCGGACGAGGCATGCGGCTGGCACTCGGGCCACCTGGGCTGACCTTCCTCACCGGCACCGCCCGACACCCCGCCGCGTACGCACAATGTACGGTCGATGTACGCGGCGGGGGTCGTGCCTGGGTAGCATGACGGCCCAGGAGGTGTCCCATGCCCGGTCTGTTCGACGCGGTCGACGCACTGGTCGCGTCCCGCGCTCCGCTGCCGCCGCCGGAAGAGCGCAAACGGCTGCGGAAGGCCCACGGCCTGACGGCCGAGGAGGTGGCCGCCGCACTGAAGGTGCGTCGCGCGACCCTGTCCGGCTGGGAGTCCGGCAAGACGGAACCGCGTCCACCGGAGCGTGACGCGTACGCCCGCCTGCTGAAGCAGCTCGCGCAGCTCTACCCCGCCGCAGAGGCGGACACGACACCGGTGCCCGAGACGCGCGAAGAGCCCGCCCCGGCAGCCGAGACGGAGGCCGCGACCGGGGCCGGGGCCGTGAACGCGACTTCACCCGCGGCGGCGCGGCGAGACCGAAACGCGCCCCGGCCCGCGAACCGGAGCGCTCACCGGCCCCAGCGCCCCGCCACGGCAACGCCGCCCCCGGCCGACACCGCATCCCACGCCACCGACCCCCGCTTCGAGAACGGCCCGCTCGCGGTGGTCGACGTCGAGGACGGCCGGGTGCTGGCGTACTGCACCGGCGGCCTGGTCCTGGACGTGCCCGCCAAGAGCGTTGCGGCACTGGTGGACTGGACCCTGCGCGAGGCGCGGCTCGGTCAGCCGAAGCTGGCCGGGGCGGGCAAGGACGCCGACCCGCTGCTCGTGCTCACCGAGGCCGCCCTGGAGCGCTACGGCCTGCCCGTCGCCCTCACCGAGGAGGAGCGGCTCGCCGGGCGGATCCCGGAGAACCACAAGGTCGTCAAGCAGCTCGCGCGGGCCGACTGGAAGCTCACCAAGCGCGGCTTCGGCCCGTGGGCGCGCATCTACCGCCCCGCCCAGGGCTCGGAGCGGGCCTGCGTCCAGCTGTGCGTCCCGTCCTGGCACGCGCTCGACTCCCGGCACTGGGGAGACGCCGCCCGGCTCCAGCCGGCCGAACTCGCCCACCTCCTCGGCGTGTACGCGTCCCGGGTCATGACCCCGCGCGGCTCCACCGCCGTCACCGGCCTGGAGCTGATGACCGCCCTGCACCCGCCCACCCGCGCCTCCGCACCCGGCCCGGACGGCAAGCGGCGCTCCGAGCACAACCCCGGCAGTCTGGGCAAGGATCCGGTGGACTGCGCACCCTGCGAGGCACCCGACGGGCATCCCCTCCTCACCGACCTGCCCAGGTTCCACGTACGCGGCCCGTCGGAGAAGCTTTTCGAGGAGGCGTACGACTGGGCACGGCCGCTCACCGACGCCGAGTGCATGCGCCGCAACCTCGTCGGCATCGATGTGAACATGGCCTTCGCCGCCGGCGCGAACGGCCTGGTCGTGGGCCTGGGCGCGCCGACGTACGTCGAGAACCCGGTGTTCGACCCCAAGCTGCCCGGCTCCTGGCTGGTCGATCTGAGCCACGTCGACCTGTCCCGCGTGAAGGCGGGCAAGGAGTGGGTGGACCTGGACGGCGACCTGCTGCCCAGCCCCTTCACCCCCAAGGGCGAGCAGCCCGGGGGCCCCGCCTGGTACGCGACACCGACCGTCGCGTACGCGGTGGAGCTGGGATACGAGGTACGCCCGCTCGAAGCCTGGGTCCGCCACGACAACGGCCGCTACCTGGACGCCTGGTACAACAGACTGCGCGACGCCTACCTGGCCACGATGGCCGACCTCGGCGTCGGCACGGACCTGCCGCCCGAGGACTTCCTGGCGGCGATGACCGACTACCGCCGGCGTGATCCGCAGCTGGCGATCGTCGCGTCCGCGATCAAGGCAACCGTCAAGGGCGGCCTGGGCAAGCTGCGCGAACGCCCGCGCGGCGAGGGCTGGCGGCCGGGCCGCCCGTGGCGTGCCCTGTCCCGGCCCACCTGGCGACCGGACATCCGCGCCGCCGTCATCTCCCGCACACGTGTCAACATGCACCGCAAGATCGTCAGGCATGCGGTGTTCACCGGCCAGTACCCGGTGGCGGTTCTCTCCGACTGCGCGGTCTACGCCACCGACGGCACCTCGCCGCTCGACTTCCTCCCGTACCGCCAGGGCAAGCCGCTGCCGGGCGGCTTCAAACTCGGGGTGAATCCGGGCCTGGTGAAGTGGGAGGGCACCCAGAGCGTGCTGTGGGGCGAGGGCGTCCGCGAGCGGTTCGACGCTCCGGAGCTGAACCTGGCCCGGTACATCAAGGACGGTACCGTCACCGAGCAGGACAACGGCGAATAGAGGAACGGACCATGAGCATGTTCGGCGACGGCCTGGAACACGCGGTGCGGAAGTCGTTCACGCGCCCGGCACCGAAGTCGGCCGGCGCGCGGATGCGGTACCTGGTCAAGCAGCTCAAGGGCACCCGAGCCGTCGCCGACCTGCTCCGCGTCTCCCAGCGCACCGTCGAACGGTATGTGAAGAACCAGATCAGAAACCCCCGCCCGGACCTCGCGGCCCGCATGGAACGCGAGGTCACCAGACGCTGGCAGCCCCAGATCCGGGCCAGGGCCCGCGAGCGGGCGGTCACGACCGGCGGCATCGTCGTCGACACCCGAGCCCGCCTCGGCTACACCGCGCCGATCGGTACGACCGACCAGGACCGCATCCGTCACCTGACCGTAGCCCTGCCGCCCCAGCACGCCGCCAGGCTCTTCGACGCCCATCAGCAGGGCGCGGACGACCAGCGCCTGCGCGAGATCACCGCCGAGGCCCTCAAGGAGGTCTACTTCCAGGACAACGGCCGCCGCGCCGGCCAACTGGAGGAGATCCGTTTCACGGACATCGAACACCTGGACTTCGAACTCTGAACCCTGCGAGCCCCGCACACGAGGACACCGAGGACGACGGGCTTCAGCGCAGGAAACCCTCGTAGTGACGCTGCTGGAGCTGGCTCTCGATCTGCCGCACGGTCTCCAGACCGACCCCGACGATGATCAGGATGCTCATCCCGCCGAACGGGAAGTTCTGGCTGGCCCCGAACCCGGCCAACGCGATCGTGGGAACGAGGGCGATCAGCCCCAGATACAGAGCGCCCGGCCAGGTGATCCGGTTGAGCACGTACGACAAGTACTCGGCGGTCGGCCGCCCGGCCCGGATACCTGGGACGAAACCGCCGTACTGCTTCATGTTGTCCGCGACCTCGTCCGTGTTGAAGGAGATGGCGACGTAGAAGAAGGCGAAGAACACGATGAGCACGAAGTACGGGGAGATGTAGAGCGGGTGGTCGCCCCTGGTCAGGTTCCGGGTGACCCAGGTCTTCCAGCCGGACCCGCCACCGGAGAACTGCGCCACCAGGGCCGGCAGGTAGAGCAGCGACGACGCGAAGATCACCGGAATCACGCCCGCCTGGTTCACCTTCAGCGGGATGTACGTCGAGGTGCCGCCGTAGGAACGGCGACCGATCATGCGCTTGGCGTACTGCACCGGAATGCGCCGCTGCGCCTGCTCGACGAACACGACCAGCCCGACCATGGCGAGGGCGACGACGACGACACCCCCGAACTCGATGCAGCCGCCGGCCAGCTTGCCCTGCTGCTTGATCGACCACAGCGCGGACGGAGTGGTGGCGGCGATCGAGATGAACATCAGGATCGACATGCCGTTGCCGATGCCCCGGTCGGTGATCAGTTCCCCGAGCCACATGACGAGACAGGTACCGGCGGTCAGGCAGACGACCATGGTGACGGTGGTGAACACCGACCGGTCCGGAATGACCTCCGACGCCACCGAGCAGCCGGAGAACAGCGCGCCGCTGCGCGCCGTGGCGACCAGACCGGTGCCCTGGAGGACAGCCAGCGCCACGGTCAGATAGCGGGTGTACTGGGTGATCTTCGCGGTGCCGGACTGTCCTTCCTTCTTCAACGCCTCCAGCCGCGGGATCACCACGGTCAGCAACTGCAGGATGATGCTGGCCGTGATGTACGGCAGGATGCCCAGTGCGAAGACGGTGATCTGGAGCAGCGCACCCCCGCTGAAGAGGTTGACCAGCCCGAACAGTCCCCGGCTGTCCGAGGCCTGCCCGACACACTCCTGGACGGTCCTGTAGTCGACACCCGGAATCGGGACATGGGCACCGAGCCGGTACACCACGATGATGCCCAGCGTGAAGATCAGCTTCTTGCGCAGGTCAGGTGTTCTGAACGCGCGGACGAAAGCGGTGAGCACGGTGCCTCCTGCGGCCCTCACCCGGCTGCGCCACGCGAGAACCAGCGATTCCTACAGAACACAACGGCACAACAACGACGGCTGCCGGCCCAGAACCGGCTCGGCACATGCGCACGACCGTCGCCAGCCCACACATGTTCCGACACCTGCTCAACGGCAAGTACGACAGATCGACTCACATGTGTGCAGAAGTCTGTCGCACCGCCTACGCCAGTGTCTCCCGGTACCCCGCCAGCTCCGGAGCCGTCTTGGTGGCGACGAACTCGGTGATGCGGTAGGTGCACACTCCCGCCTCGACGAACGGGTCGTTCGCGGTGATCTCCTCGATCCGCGCACGGTCCTCGGCGACGGCGAGGATCACCCCGCCGTCACGGGGCCTCTTGCGCCCTGACGCCAGGAAGACGCCCTGCTCGTAGAGTTTGTTGAGCCATGTCACGTGCGCTTCTGTCGCGGCGTCGACGGCTTCGAGCGGGGCGCTGTAAACGGTTTCGAGTACAAATTTCTGGGTGCCCGGTGTGCCTTACGAGCGGGTTTTCGGTTTTGAGGGGGTCAACGTGGCCCGTCTGGTGGTGGACCCTGGGGCCGGGGAGGATGCCTATCTCCTGCTCGCGCGTGAGGCTGCTTTCTATCTGGATCCTGTCACGCGGGAGATTCTGGAGGTCTGGCAGGACCTGCCCGTCGTGCACGTGTGGAACGGCCCGGCGAATCAGAAGTGGCGTCCTTTCCCCGTCCCGGTTACCGAGCTCGGTGGGCAGGTCTGTTTCAGTCTGGAGGTCCCGCTCTCCTGTCCCTCTCCGCTGCCGGTGGCCCAGTATCCCGTGCACTCGGCGGGTGACACGTACCGGGTTCTGGAACTGTTCCAGTTTTTTGCCGAGCGTGCCGACCTGGCCGGTGCGGTCCCCGGTGTTCCGGCTGTCATGTCCTGGATGCGGATGTCGCCCTGGGTGCTGGGGATGGCTCGTGGCCGGCGGGCTGGCGGGCTGGCGTTTCATTGCCGGGGGCGCAAGCTCGGCTTGTACGAGGAGGTTCCCGAGCGGATTCGTGCATGTATTGCTGAACATCGGCCGGAGTTGGCCCGGGCGCCGGAGCAGTGGAGTGTGCCCAACGAGACGAGTTGGACGTATTTCCGTTGTCTCCACCCTTCCAAGTAGCGGTACCGTTCCCCGGCCGGTGTCAGACCGTGAGCCGGGTGGTGTTGTGTGGATGGTGTGGGGGCTGTCGCAGGGCCGGTATCGGGTGGGACTGGTCACGTCCCGCCGGCTGTGTGGCCTCGCCCGGCTCCGGTCTTGCTGCCATGTTCGCGGCGCTGGTGGCGACCGTCCTCGGCATGGTGCTTGCTCGGGCTGTTGGTGTCGATTTCGGGGCCGCTGCTGGCGGGACGGTCCTGTTGTCCGGGTTGGCTGTCGTGAGGGGCTTTTTCTCGGTTGTGGGCATCGTCATTGCTGTTGCTTTTTTCGTTGGGGCGTGTGCCTCGCTGGAGGAACTCGATTTCCACGGTCGTGGCCTGTGGGGCATGTGGGAGACCATTGTCGCCACCGGGCGCCGCTGCGGCGGGGTCGTCGGGCTGCGGCTGGGCTGCGTCGGCTGCTACCGCGGTCTGGCGATGCTGTGGCACGACCAGGTCAAGGCCGGCAACTGCAGCGAGGGTATCCGTGTCCCGGAGTCTGTCTACCAGTGCCTGGATGCCCGCCGTACCAAGACGCTCCAGTTCTTCGAAGAACGCTACGGCCGTGTCCCACCGGCGCTGAACGTTCCGGCCTGGCCCTGTTCTCCTCTCGCATCCGTAGCCCCAGCGGCCGACGGCCGGTCTCCTACGGACACTTCAACCGGCGTTTCGAGACCTGGATTGCCGGCCTCGACCTCGGCGGCGCCTACGTCGCCCGCCAGGCCCGCCGCACTCTGGTCACCGGCCTGCTGCGCGCCGGCGCCGCACTCACCCACATCCGCTGCTGCCTCGGCCGGCTCTCCGAACGCATGGCCGAGCACTACGTGAAGATCACCAACAGTGACCTCGAAGACGTCCTGGACACCATCTGGGTGGCCGGGCCCGGCGCCCCCAACCCAGGCGGACTCCTCTGCGGCGGCACCACCCCCCGTCAACCGCGAGACAGCCCTCGCCCTGGCCCTGGACCTCTCCCGCCGCAGCACCCCCGCCGGCGGCGGATTCTGCACCTGTCAACCCGTCGTCGACGCGGATCCTGCCCCTGGAGACTCGACTGCGCGAACTGCGCGAACTGCGCGAACTGCGGCAGCCTGGTCTTCTCCGGTGCCGGTCTCCTCTACTGGCGGCGCGAAGGTGAACAGTGGCGCTCTGTCGCCGGGAACGCCTTTGACGATGCTGCCGCCGGCTGCCTTCACACTGTCTTCGAACCCACCGTCCAGGCCATCGAAGGGCTCGGGCAGGCCTTGGCCGTCCTCGGTATTCTCGATGAAACCCTCACCCTCGACCTGCGGCGTCTCCAGGGCTATGTCCACTGCACCTGGGGTCCCGCTTTTGCGTGCCCGTGATCTCGCATCACTGAAGGCGCCCGACGACGCCACAGGACAGGCATGAGCATGTCCCGCGCCGACGCGGCCGTCTGTGCCGGCCGCCAGAGCCGTCCAAGAGATGCTTCAACGCTTTCAGAGCGTCCTGGCGGCTGCAGTTTGCGACCGTACGCCTGTCACCGTCGCGGTCCTCGCCCGTACCGTCCGTGTCTCATGCTCCGTTCTCTGGCAAAATCAGCAGGCCGGAGCTCTGGTCGAACAGGTCACCCGCACTAGCAGGTCCCAGTCCGGTACCTTCTGCGCCCGCAGCCGCACGCACTCCGTCTGGGGGGAGTGTGCCCTCAACCTGGGGGGAGTGTGCCCTCAACGCGGAAGACGGGTTCGCCCGGGCCCAGCGGGAAATCTGCACTCAGTGCTCCGGCATCGCAGGACTCCTCGGCAAGGTCCGCGACCTCGAGCACGGTCTCTCCGAAGGTTCACTTCAAGGGGTCGTCACCGGGAACATCGCGGTGAAGCAGTACGTACGGCGGCTCACCCAGGACGTCCAGCGCCTTCGAGAGCGTGTGGCCAGCGCCTGTCAGAACAACCGCTTCCTGGGCGAACGCATTGCAGGTCTTGAGGCCCAACTCGCGCCGTATCTCGCCACATCACCCCCGCGTCCCTGGCCCGGCCGCGGGTCGATGCCAAACGAGAGGTTTCTGGCCGAGGAACGTCAGATCCAGTCGATGCCCAGCTTCCGCAGTGCGTTGAGCTGCTCCTGCGAGAGCTTGTCTCGTCGCTGCTTGGTGTTGGAGAGCCACACGCCGAGTTTCACGGTCACTGGCTCGGCTTCGGTGTCGATCACGATCTTCTCGGCATGACCACGCGGTACGGGCCGGTGGGCGCCTTCCCGTTCGACCCACTGTGTCAGGGCTGCCAGTCCGCGCTGGAAGGCTTGCTGTGTTTTGCTTGGGCCCTTCGCCGAGCGTTTGGCCGTCGGAGCGGGAGACGGAGCTTCCACAGGCTTCAAGCCCAGTGTGGTCAGTCGCTTCTGCTGCTCGGTGGACAGCTGTTTCCAGGTGGCCGGCTGGGTCTGCCGCTTCAGCCAGTGTCCGGTGTCGTCGCCGTCGATCTGCACGCCGGGTGCGATGTCGGGCAGCAGGCCGCCGGGTTCGTCGGCGGCGAGGTGGGCGAGGTGGCGGTAGTGGCGTTGCCAGTCCAGGGGCCAGGGGCAGTTCCAGTCGGGGTCGATCGAGGTCAGCTGCGCGGCCCGGGTCTCCGCGCGTTGGGGGTTCTTGCCGAGGCCGTCCTTGCGGCGCAGGTTCGCCAGTAGCTGCCCCACCGGTACGAGGCCCTCGGTCTCGCTCTCGCCCCAGACCGTGTCCTGGCGGGGTGCGAGGTGTCCGGTGGCCCGCCGGTAGGCCCGAAGGACGGCGAGCTTGGTCTCCCAGGCTTCTTCGCTGGGCTCCCAGACCATGCCCGCCCCGGGGGCGTCGAGGAGCCTCTTGCGGCATGGTTCGAGTTCCCCGGTCCGTAGCGCTTTTCGCTGCTGGTGGACCCATCGCCCAAGAGGAAAAGTCTTCGTCGCTCCCACTTCGACCTCGACGTCGTAGGGCACGGCGTGCAGGCCGGTGATCTTGTTTTCCTTCCGCCAGCGGAGCAGGGCCTGGTGGCCCTCCAGCCAGACGAGTGACTCCGGCCGGTAGACGCGGGTACGCAGGAACGCGGCGATGGTCGCCGCGTCCCGGGGGGAGGAGAAGTGGAGCAGGGCCGACTCGGCAGCGGCGTCGGTGTCGTCCTGCTCTTGGTCCTCGCCGTCGGCCCCACCGCTGGTCCCGACGATCCGCCCGTTTTCGTCCCGCTGGATGTGGGTCTTGCGCGTGCCGCTGGTGAGGGCGCGGGAGGCGAGCTGTTCGACCAGGCGCTCGTCGTGAGAGCGCAGGCCCTGGAGGACCGCCACGAGCGGCTTGAAGCTGGCGGAGGCGACCATGTCGGCGGGGTCTTCGCCGGGCTCGAGGAAGACGGGCACGATGATCCGCGCGATCTTCGTGGTGCCGTCCCGGTTGAGCCGGAGTGCCCGGCCGATGTTCTGGACGATCTCGACCTGGGAGCCGCGGGTGTCGGCGAAGCAGATGGCCTCGACTCCTCGTTCGCCGGTGATGTCGACACCTTCGCCGAGCACGCGGCAGCTGGCGAGGAACGCCCGGTGCACCCTGCGCCCGGCTGCGTCGATGCCGTTGGCGAACTGGCGCAGGGCTTCGCGCCGCTCGGTGACGAGATGGTCGCCGCACAGCCATGCCGACCACACTCGCTCCGGCGGTACGTGCCGGCCGGCTTCCAGCTCGTAGAAGGCCGCGCCGATCGACGACGCGGGCAGCTTCTCCGCGGCCGCCAGGTCCTCGTCCGAGGCATCGCGTGCGTACAGCTCGGCTGCGGTCTTCGGCAGTTTCTCCGCGAACGCGGCGGCTTCCTCGACCCTCTGGTGGAACGTCATGACCGTATGCAGGTTGTACGCCGCGGCGTGCTCCAGGAGCGCGGTCTGCAGAAGGGCCAGGCGCCGGCCTCGCTGCGCCTCATCCGGTTCCCCGGGGATCGGCGCAGGGTCGCGGATCTCCAGCACGTCGATCTCGAAACCCGCGAGGATGCCCCGCTCGATCGCCTCACTCAGGCCGAGCTCGGCAAGCCAGGGACCGTAGGTCTGGGAGTCCTCGCCCATCGACGCGATCTCCAGCTCCTGGCCGCCCGCGCCCTTCTGCGGCCGGGGCGAGGCGAGGATGCGCGGGGTCGCGGTCAGGTAGAGCCGGAAGTCGGCGGGGATCCGCTGGTTGTCGTGGATCGCCGCCCACGGCCGACCTAGATCACCTGCGGTTGAGTGGGCTTCGTCGATGATGGCGAGCGCGAAACCGTCCATCTGCTGTCCATACAGCCGCTCCCCGCCGGCCAGAGCCGCCTCCAGCGGCCCACGAACCTTCCCCTGGCCCATCGGGACGTCGAAGTCCTCACGGTCCACCAGGGAGGCGTACGTGGCAAACACGACCACCGGCCCGGACCCGGCCCACAGCGCAAGCTGGATCGCATTCGTGGTGGTGCGCACCCCCAACGAGCCCAGCACCGGGTCGTTCTCCAGCGAACACACCGCCACCATCGGCGCCCGATGCCCGACCGCCCGCCACGCCTGGGCGGTCTGCGCGAGCAGGTCCAGGGTCGGCACGGTCACCAGGATCCGTCCGCCCGGGAAGCACTCCAGCGCGCTCGCGGCAGCCGTGATCGTCTTACCGGATCCGGTGGCGGACACCAGCGTGCCCCGGGCCCCCTCAGCAGGCACAGAAGATCTTGCAAAGAATCTGACCCATTCCCGAATACTCATTTTCTGGGTCACCTGATGTTCCCGGAGGCTGATCACAGAACTCATCCCTTTCTTTTTCCGGGTGGCATCAGGTTTCTCCACCACGATCCCGAGGAGGCTGCAGACGCGCCAGAGGCAGAGGCGGGGCAGGGGTACCGGTCGATCCCGCCGCGTGCGGGCAGCTCGTCCTCGTAGTCACAGGCGGCTACGGCCTTGAAGCCACCGAGCCACAGTGCCTCAAGTACGGTTGTGACGGCCTGCACCACCTCGTCCGGCGTCCCCGCGGGGGCCTCACACTCCAGCACGGTCGGCCACTCCAGAAAGTCGAAAGGGCGGGCGCGCCGGCCGGTGGCGTAGTCGTTGTGCGCGCCGGCCACGCGCATCGGCCCGACGGTGAGTTCCGCACCGTCGCCCTCGAGGCCGAGGGAGTCTCGAAGCCGGCCCACGACCCGCGGGGCGGCCACCGCGTCCACGAAGACCGAGGCGTCGCTGTAAGGGGAGTCCGGGTCGAGAGACGAAGGCCCGCGATCATTGGTCACGCGCGCTCTCCGGGGATCTGGCCGGGGTGAGGGCGAGGAAGCGCTGGAGCAGCCGCTGGGCTGGTTCGTGGTGGTAGTACTCAGCGATCTGCAGGGTAGTCTCGCCGTCGATGGCCGGCAGACGTGGGTCGGCACCGCAGGCCAGCAGGATCGCCGTGGAGGCTGTGTGCAGCGGGTAGTTCGCCTGCACGTGGCCGTCGCCTTCCAGGTCGATCGCGTGAGTCAGCAGCGTGTGCCCGAAGCACACTTCGTTTGGGTCGGCTCCGGAGTCCAGGAGCATGGAGAGGGCCTCGTACTCACTGATCTCCACGGCCTGATGCGCCGGTGTCCACGGCTCCACCTCAGGCCAGGAGCCAGGCCCCAGCGCATCGGAACCCATAGCACCCTTCCCTTCTCCACCGGCCTTCCTGGGCCATGGCTGTCAGATCAGCGGACGGACCACGGGCCTAACGCGACGAGGCTGAATACAGCCCCGACCTGAACGAACCAGAAAGCAAAGACTTACCAACCATGCTCAGGCGGGCCGATAACGTCCTTCCCGATGAGGCGTGCAAGGTGCCGCGCCCTGTCTTCGTCCCCGGGATAGACATGGACGTAGACCGTATGTCCCAACGCCGGTCCGTGGTTGGCGTCCATGCCGAAGCAGGCCTGAACGCCCGTGCGTGAGTACTCGGGACCGAGGTCGAGCTCCGGGACCGCCGGCCAGCCGAGACCCATCCAGGCGAGCTGCCCCCACACCGCAGTGGGCAACACCTCTACGGCTTTAGAGAGAACGTCCCCTTCCAAGACTTCTTCCGCGGCAAGTTCCATGGGCAGCAGTCCGGCCAACACCTCGGCATCGTCAGGCAGCTCGACGCCTCGAAAATCAGAACGGCGGTGAGAGAACCACGCCTCGGGGAAGAGGCCACGGGCCTTCAAAACATCCTCAATTTCGCGAAGCTCAGCATCGAGGTAGACAGTTTCGCCTTCATCAACTTCTCCGCATCGGACAAGATCAGAAGCCACAGAAACGGTGCTCGCTACGTCAAACATCCGATAGACCGGATAGGCCTGCGTGTTCCCCATCAATGCCTCCCCCAAGCTCTACGAAACGAGGCTGCCACGCCCCGAACACCTGCTACCGGGTGTCCCCTAGATACGCCAATGCTACATGCCGCATCACATCGAGAGGCAGACTTCCGAGACCCTCGGCAGATCCCCTCCACGAGATCCCGTTCGACCCCGATCCCGATGGTCATCGTGCATCGGGGTACACGGCGCCGCATGGCACCGAAGACCGAACGCATCCAGTTCCTGCGGGCCGTGCGGCAGCTGCACCGTATCCGCTCCTTCTACACTGCGGCCATCCTGCTGTGGACGGGGTCCGCGGCCTGGACCGGCTGGCAGGCTCCGGGGAGCCGGCAGATGTGGGTGTCCGTCCTCCTCCTGACCGTCTTCACCGTACTGCTCATTACCGCGAGTCTCGCCCTTCGGCGTCTCGCCGTTCCCGCCGCGGGCCGGCCCGTGCACCACGCTGCCCCGCACAAACTGTCAAGCATCCGCCGTCACGCTCACGCCTGAGGCGCCACCAGGACGCGATCTAGGCAAGGAATGAGGAGCTCTCCGTAGCCGCTCCCAAGGAGTGCAAGATGCAACGTTCTGGCTCTCGTGTCCCGCTGTCATGGGCCAAACCGGGTAACAGGTGGGGACCATGGATCTACTGGCCGATGCTCTCTATCAGCATCGCCTTGTTAGCGTGGCGAGTGATCGACGGTGAGGGCCCTGGCCCCATCGTCTTTGCGGCCGGCCAAGTCCTCGTGTGGATCTGTCTCCTGGCCGCCAACCACACTGCACGACGCAAGCAGGCGGCCCTTTGAGCCGGTTACGCAAGCGCTCTCGGGGCGTCTGCAGGCCGACTGTCCGGCACGCCTGCGGGCATGGGATCGGTACCGTCTTCTTCCCGCTCATGCTCCTGGGGACTCAGTACCAGCTCAAGAAGAACAGGCGGATCACGCAAGCACCGAAGACGCCACCAGCCACCTCCTCCTCGTAGGCGCTCGGATCGTAGACCCGTTGGCGGCCCCGCGCAGCGGGGCCAGCCTTTGGAAGTGGGCAGCACTTCCGGATGGCTGGAGCGCAGCTGCAAGCCTCGCAGCTCCGGGAGCGCAGCGGACGGAGCGTCACCAACCCGGCGCAGCCGGGTTGGTGAGCGGGATGCGCAGCATCCCGCCAAGCGCTCACGCGGAGCGTGAGCGCGAACACTCGCGCGCAGCGCGAGTGTTCGCTTGCCCATCGCGCAGCGATGGGGTACCCGCTCCGCGGGTGCGCCAGCGGGGATGCTGCGCATCCCGCTCAACCCTCATGCCACGCATGAGGGTTGATGCTCCGTCCGCTGCGCTTCCGGAGCATCGGGGGCTTCGCCCCCGATGAGAGGCTTGCGCAGCGCTTCAGCCTCTGGGGCGGGTTCGCTGTGCTCCCCCGCCCGCGCGCTCCTTCGGCTTCGCCTGCGGAACTTAGGCCCGCTAACGCGGGCTGAGCTAGCTACCGGGTGGGGTGTCGAGGGTGGAAGGTTTATTGATGGCTTGGCTGCATCATAGTGATCAGCATGTACCTTTGGTAGAAAGGTGGGACACCCTGATCTGAGATCATCGCTTTGTAGGAGATGAAACGCGTAAACCCGGCTGGAGAAGAAACCGCTTCATCCTGTCATCCTTCGTGGGACATACTGATTCTGGCGCGTGCCGCCTATGAAGCGGCTGTTTCGCCTCACTACGAAGTGATCTTGTGGGAGGTTGCGCAGCGAGTCGATCGCACTGGCAGTCTCGGCAAGACCGAGATCTCGGCCTTGATCGTGTGGAAACGACTCTCCGTGCAAACTCGTTGGGTCACATCCCTCATGTCGCTACCCGACAGTGATGTACGGGCCGTCACGGGGCGTGCTGTTGCTTCGGTCAGGGACCTCGGTGTCTCTCGTGGCGAGGCGGCTCGGGCGGGGCGCAGCATCATCTCGGGACTGCCAGGATTTCGCCACGGTGACGCTCTTGCTTCGGCGATCCTGACCGCGGCGGCTCCTCAGCGGATGGCGGTGTACGACCGGCATGTCCAGTGCGCCATCGAGGTCCTTGGGCTGACTCTCACAGACGAGTCGGGGAGCTATGGCCGCTACATGGCTCTCCTCGACGCCCTCCTCGAACACAGCGGAGGGCGCGCAGAGGGCTGGAGGGCGCGTGACATCGACACCGCTCTGTACTGGGCTGGGAAAAATCATCAGGGCAAGCCGTAAGCCTAGAATCGACTGGTTGAGAGAAAAGATTTGGGGTGCAACGGATTGCCCTGAAGGAACACCAAGTCGATCAGAGGTCAGCTTTCCGTAAGTGGGTGGGATTTCCTGAAAGATCATCTGTGCCCCCGCGGGGTGCCGGGGGCACGATCGTGTCAGCGACTGGGTCGGGCAAGACGGCCACGGTCGCCGTGTGTGCGCTGGAGTCGTTCGCGGACGGCCGGATCCTCGTGACTGTGCCACCCTGGACCTGCTGGCACAGACCGCCCAGGCGTGGCGTCTGCGGTGTCGACAGGTTCGGACGCGCGTCGCTGTCGGAGCCGACTCCAGGGCCCGCTCCGCCCGTCGCATCGCGTCGTCCGGCTCCCACGCCTGGCTGCCGTCACCCGGCGGCTCGCTCTGCCCGCCTGCGGGCGCCGACGGCTGAGCAGACGACTGGTCCTCTGCGCCGTCCGGCTCCGGCGTCGCGTCGGCACAGCCAGTGAGCAGAGCGATCACTGCGACGCAGACCGGCAGGAATCGACGTTTACGCATGTGTCCACCGTTGGTAGAGGGTCGGTGACGGGGCCGTGGCCCCGCCGCCGCCTCAACGTGGGTTGTTGCTCACTCGCCTACGGCGATCCGTCGCAGCAGACCGGGGCTGCACACGGAGTCGCGGGATTCTTCGGCGGGCCGGCCACCGAGTTGCCCGCGCAGTCGCGCCGTGCTCCTGGCAGGCGGGTCAACAAGCCGGTGCTCCCGGCTCAGTGCGTCGGCCCGGGTGTTTCCGTAGACCGTCACTTCACCATCGGTCCAGCGGACGAAGAGGTCGTCCTCCCACAGGTTGCAACCGAACTCGCCAGGCGCGAGACCACGGGAGTGGGCCACAACTGGTTCGCGGGCTTGAGCCCCGTTCCCCTTTCAGACTGTTGGCGCCGAGGTCCTCGCAGACAGTGAGTTCGCCGTCGGACCAGCGGACGAGCAGGTCGAAGTCGTCGCCCTCAGGTGATCGTGGCGTGGTTCTTCCACAGGGCACTGGGGCCTGCAGTTGCTGTGCGGCGTGGAACCCCGCACCATCGACGTTGGTGTGCCTCGTCACCTCGCCGTTGGCCCGGCGTACGACCACGTCGTCGGGCCACGTGTTGTCACCGGACTCTCCGGTCGCCACGCGCTTGGTGTATTTCCACGTCGAACCGGTTGCGGCGATCTTGATCTCGTTCGCCGGATGCCGGTTTCCGGCGGGCGGCGGTCGGCGGTCGGCGGTTTCGTCGATGTCCTTGCAGGTGGTGGGCCGCGCGCTGCCCTCGCGTTGCGGCTGGCTCCTGGCCGTGTGGGTGCGGCCGTCAGAGGGCGAATTCAAGGTGCGCGTTGTCCCTGAGCGGGGTCTCTTGCAAGCCTTCGGCGCGGCGGTCACTGTCCTGGAAGTACACCCATCTTGAGTACGTCCACCCGCTCTCCTGCAGGTGGGCGTCGGCGGGACGGGCCTCGTCCGGGAGCCTTGTACTCATCGTTGTGCCCACGGGTTGTTCCGTGCCGTCCGGCGGTGCCGGCCGTGCTCCGTGCCCGACGCGGGAGACCGCATCCCTCCCCCCGTACGAACACGTCCAGGGCCGGTTTGCCGGGTGCTCGTCTCCGGGCGCCGTGCCGGTTGACCCTGCCTCGGGGGCGGGGGGCGAGTCGTTCAGCTCAACTCGAGTTCCGGGCGGTAGAGGTCCAGCCAGAGGGCGAGGTCGAGGGCGCGTTCCAGGCCGCGTCGGTCCGCCTGTCCGTTCATCGGCGTCTCCCGCTCGGCGGCCTGTCGCAGGCGGGCGGGGTCGACGAGGTCGAAGACGGGGTGGCCGGTGTGGGTGAGCAGGTCCTTGGCCTGGTCCTGGAGGGCCGCCGCGTACTTGGGGTCCTGGGTGGAGGGGTAGGGGCTCTTGACCCGGCCGTACACGGACTTCGGCAGCACGTCCGCGGTCGCCTCGCGCAGCAGGGTCTTTTCCCGGCCGTCGAAGGACTTCAGTGTCCAGGGGGTGTTGTACACGTACTCGACGAGCCGGTGGTCGCAGAAGGGGACGCGGACCTCCAGGCCGACGGCCATGCTGGCGCGGTCCTTGCGGTCGAGCAGGATGCGCACGAAGCGGGTCAGGTGCAGATGACAGATCCGTCGCATCCGGTACTCGAAGTCGCTCTCGCCGTCCAGGCGCCGGATACCGGTCACGGCGTCGCGGTAGCCGTCGGCCACGTACGCGGGCAGGTCCAGTTTGGCCGTCACGTCGGGGCGCAGCACGTCTGTGTCCTGTCCCATGTGACGGCTCATGGACACCAGCCAGGGGAAGGTGTCGGCGTGGCGTGCCGCCTCGTCGAAGAACTGCAGGTAGCCGCCGAAGACCTCGTCGGCGGACTCGCCGGACAGGGCCACGGTGGAGTGGTCGCGGATCGTCCGGAAGAGCAGGTAGAGGGAGGCGTCCATGTCGCCGAGGCCGGCCGGCAGGTCCCGGGCGCGGACGACCTCGGCGCGGATCTCGGGGTCGGCGAGGGCCTGTGCGTCGAGCACGATGTCCTGGTGGTCGGTGTTCGAGGCGCGGGCGACGTCGTGGACGAAGGGGGTGTCGGGGGTGCCGCGGAGTTCGTCGGCGATGAAGTTCTCGGTTTGGCCTGCGAAGTCCACGGCGAAGCTGCGTACTGTCTCGCCGTGTCCGTCCAGCTGCCGGGCGGCGAGCGCGGTCATCGCGGAGGAGTCCAGTCCGCCGGAGAGCAGGGTGCAGCGGGGCACGTCGGCGACCAGCTGGCGGCGCACGATGTCGTCGAGGAGTGAGCGGACGTGTGCGATCGTGGCGTTCCTGCCGTCGGTGTGCGGGCGGGTCTCCAGCTCCCAGTAGCGGCGCTGGTGCGGGCCCGAGCGGTCGATTGTGACGACGGTGCCGGGCTCGACCTCGCGGATTCCGTCCCAGACGGCGTGGCCGGGCGTCTTGATCATGGTGAAGAGTTCCCGCAGGCCGTCGAGCCGGACGCGGCGGCGGGCCAGTGGATGGGCGAGGATCGCCTTGGGCTCGGAGCCGAACAGCACGCCGTCCGCGGTCGGGTGGTAGTAGAACGGCTTGATGCCCATGCGGTCGCGGACCATGACGAGCTTGTTCTTGCGGCCGTCCCAGAGCGCGAAGGCGTACATGCCGTTGAGGTGTTCGGGGAGGGCGTCTTCCCATTCGAGGTAGCCGCGCAGCACGACCTCGGTGTCGGAGCCGGTGGCGAAACGGTGCCCGCGGCCTTGGAGTTGACGGCGGAGTTCGGTGAAGTTGTAGGTCTCTCCCGAGTAGACGAGTGCGACTGTACCGTGGGGGGTCTCGGTGCTCATCGGCTGCCGGCCGCCGGGCAGGTCGATGATGGCGAGCCTGCGGTGGCCGAGCGCGGCGGGGCCCTGCGTCCAGATGCCGTGGTCGTCCGGTCCGCGGCAGGCCATCGTCTCGGTCATCGCGTCCAGCGCCGCCTTCTCGGTGCCGAGATCGCGGTCGAAGGAGACCCAGCCGGTGATGCCGCACATACGTTACCTCCCGCGTCCGGCCTGCCGGTCGACTCTGCACAGTCGTTTGCTTTGCGGCTGCGAGTGAGGCCGACAACGAACCGGTTGTAGTTGCCATCTATATTTTGAGCGTGCGTCATGCGAGTAGGCGGGGTCAATATGGCCGTGATGCGAGGGGCATGGGTCATCCCTCATTTCCGGCCGTCCTTTGCGGTCGCGATACCTTCCGCCGCCCTCGGCCAGGGCGTTCGCCACGCGGAATCGGCCACACGCAAAGTCTTCACCAACCGCCGGCCGTCTCCGCTCCGGACCGGGCGGTCCGCGCACGGCGGGCGGCCGCGTGTCAGTCAGATCGGTGTGCCGGCGCGGGACACCGGCGACATGCCGGAGGAGGGGCTGTGCAGGACGGCCGCGGTGCCACCGGCCGGCGGCACCGTGAACACCGGCCGCGCCGGCGGATGGCGGGTGTGTCCGGCATGCTGTCCACGTCGCCCGCGTCCGGTCCCGGTCCGCAGGACTCCGGCGGGTGCCCTTCGGGCACATCCCGCCCAGGGGCCGGCCAGTAGCCCGGCCCCTGGGCGGGCTGGAGCTGACGGCGTGGGAACGCGCGGGGTCTCCTGCGCCCGTCCCTGGCCACTGGGCTCGCAGGGCCGCTGAGGCACGTCCTCGCCCGCCTCCCGGCGACGGGCCGGACGGCCATCCGCCCGGCAGCGCACCTGACGTCCTCATGGACGACGCCACCGGACGATGGCTGAAGCGAAAGTGCCCGCCGGCCAGCCGCCCGGGAACAGCCGCCGGCCGGGCAGCGGCACCGGCTGACCACGCTCGGCGTGCAGCACGTACAGGCACCCCCCGCCCCGGCGTCCAGGCGCGCGGCAATGGTCCGACCCGGCCACTGGACAGCAGGCGTTCTGACGCGGCCTGCGGACGGGCGGCCCGCGCGCGGTGCGCACGACCCGGCTGCAGTACGGCCGGGGTTCGGCGACGGACTCACTGTCAGTCACCGGGACCGGACGTGCCTTCCTGCAAAGACGTCCGCCGCCACGGCTGCCCGTGCCGGTTCCCTCGCCTCGGTGGTGTCGACGGTGGGTCCCGGCCCCGCTGGAAGGTTTCGGCCCGCCCGTGTCCGGGCCGTGCGGGCGGCGGGTCAGGACGGTGCCGGGGAGGAACGCCCCTGGAGCGGCCCCGCCCCGGAGAGGGGGTGGCGTGACGCGGCCGTGCCGGCTCTGGAGGTGACCAGGTGCGGATGGTGGTCCGCGGCGGCCGGCAGCGGCCGGCCGGCCCATGCAGTCCGAGCGGCTGCCCCCCGGCAGGAATGCCCACGGGCAGAGCCTTGCCGGCACCCGCCCGTGGGCGATGGCTCACAGGGACTGACAGCCGGATCGACTGCGCCCACGAGTTCGCACACGCGCGCGCAGGGCGCGGAAGTGATGCGTTCACCGGGCGCCAGCTTCGTTCCGGTCCGCACTGATGCGGAGGTGCAGGCCGATCCTGCGCAGGTCACCGGATTCCTGTGTACGTGCGTGCCGCTCCGCGAGAACCTGGACGGGGCCGTCGCGGAAACGGAGCCCGTGCGGGCCGTCGAGGAGCACAGGGGCGCAATCCCGGAGCGGCCGGCGGTCGTGGAAGAGGCCGCCGGGCGCGCGGCGCGATGGGAGGCGGAGTCCTCATCCGGTGACGGCTTCGCCTGGTGCGTGTGTGCCGTCCCATGCTTCCGTTCGCGGCCTTTGGGGCCACGTGACGTCGTATGACCGGCAGAGCAGCAGGCGAAACGGTTCGCCGGCCCCGTCCGCAGCCATCGGCTCGCTCTCTGGGACGGCGCCCCCACCGCGCGTAGGGTCGGCAGGGTGACACGCCGGAAGACTTCCCTCCCGCAGGCTGTCCCGGACCCGGAGACGGCCGCAGCTGCGGCGGCGTTCCTGGAGAGGCAGGAGATCACGCATACGCAGTGCGGGCAGTGCGGTACGGAGATCGCCGGAGTGAACGGACTCTACAGCTGCGGCGTTTGCGGGTGGTCGAACCCGTGGTGGGAGAGCAGCAAGGAGCTGCCGACCGCCGACGACGACATACAGGCATAGAGACGCTCTCGACGGGTGTCCGGAGGCGCAGCGCTTTCTCCTCTCGGGTGCACCACCACAGCCCGTGAACGTCCCTCAGGCGGCGTGTGATGCGCAAGGGGGGTGCTGGGGTGACGCGACCGGTGCCGTACGCCTGTGCGCCCCGCTGCGCCCACTGCCCGACGCAGGCCGGACCGTCGCACGGTCGAGCGTATGGCGGATGCGCGGGTGCAGGCGTGTGCGGGGCGCGGGGACGGCTCAGACTGCCCGAACGGGGAGACCGAGGAACTGGTCGACGGGGTGCGGTGCGAGGAGTGCCGGCACCACTGGGAGCTGGACCAGACGGAGCCGGCACGACGCCTGCCCACCGATGAGGGGCTGACGCGGCCGCACGGGAATGTGCGGGAGGCCGGGCCCGGCACCGCGGCGTAGGCCTGCGCGGGCGTCGTCGCCGTACGGGAACCGTCCCTGCCGTCAAGGACGGGTGGCCGTCGGCCCGCGCCGGAGACGGCGTGAGCTTCGCGTTCGCGTACGGCCGGCGCGGCGCGGACTGCATCGTCCGGGGCGAACCGGGGCACGTCCTGGAGACGCCAGAAGTACCGGGCGGACGGCCCGGCTTCGCGTGCTGGAGCCTCGACGCGAACTGCACCCCCTCGCGCCCTGCCGTGGACCGACGCAGACCAGTCAGTCCCGTACCCGCCGACGGGGAGTGCCTCTGTGTCTTTCGTCAAGCGGCGCGCGGCGTTCCGGGTCCGTAGAAGGTGCTGTCGGGGAGCATCGCGACAGCACACTGGTGCGGTGGCGGACCAGGCGCAAGGGAGCTGGGGTGCGGGTCTTTCCGAAGACCGCGCTACGCCACCCGCTCGGCGCGCGGACCATCTCCGCGAGGGCCTGCCCCGGCACCAGCCAGGTCGCAACTCGGGAGGGCAGGACTCAGGAAGGCGGGACTCAGGAAGGGGTGCACGCCTCGGCGATCGATACGCTGTTCTCGTAGAGGTGATGCCGGGTGATCCGGCCCTCCTCGACGGTGAGGCGCAGCGCGAAGGGGCCCTCGAAGGACTTCCCCGTCGCGCGCACGGTCCCCGAGAGGTACCCCGTCAGGACGGCGTCGGTGCCGTCGACGAGGAACGTGTCGACGAAGGCCCGTGCATCCTCGGCCACCGTGTGCTCGGCCAGCTCCGTGAACTGGGCGGCGCATTCGGCTCCGGTGGAGCGCGGCCGGATCCACGGAACGGCGGGGTTCTCGGCGAGGAGCCAGTCGACGTCGTCCGCGAAGAGCGCGACGAGCCGCTCGACGTCCCCGGCCATCCGGGCGGCGAGGAACTCCTGGACGACGTGGCGGGTGGTGCCGGTGACGGAACTCGCGGTGAGGTCAGCGGACTTGACGGGCATGGTTGCTCCTCGCGCCTTAGGTGCCGGAACCCTCGTCGGGATCTCGCTGGCATGTACCACGCTGCCGCAGCAGGGAAGCGCGGTCGATTACGTCAGGGGTAAGGGCCGGGTGGAGGGCTTCACCGTCCGCCGTCAGGCCCGAGTTGGCCATGCGACGGCTGCCTCGGGGGTGCGTGGTCCGTAGAAGGTGCCGTCGCGGAGCATGACGAAGAGCACGCTGACACAGTGGCGGGCGAGGCGGAAGAGGGCTTGCGTGTGGGCTTCCCCGCATGCCCGGCATGTGTCGTCACAGGTGCGGCAGGCGGGATCGTGCAGGACGGCGAAGGCGGAGAGAAACATGGCCCGCCGGAGCCGCCGGTTCCGCCTCGGGGCGCGTGTTCGCCGTGGACCGAGGTGCCGGACGACTTCACGGCGGCCGGGGCAAGGCCGGCGTAGGAGGCGAGATGGACGGCGGTGGAAAAGCCGGTGCCGTCGCCGACGGCGGCCAACAGCACGACGGCGGTCCTGACCGCGACCCCCGGCATCGGGGTCGGGACCGTGGAAAGAGACTGGTCCTCCAGCAGGGCCTGGATCTGGGTCTCCAGGGCCCGGCACTGTTCGTGGACCGCGGCGAGGAAGCAGGCCGGCGAGGAAGCAGGCCGGCGAGGAAGCAGGCCGGCGAGGAAATGACCACATCGAGAGTGCCGGTGCAGGGACGACGACGCCCTGTTCACCGAGGGCGTCGAAGACGTTGTCGATCAGCCGGGCGGCCCCGCGCGGGGCCCTGGGCCGAAACACCCCGACGAGTCTGCGGCGACCGGCGTTCCGCAGCGCCGCCGGGCAGCCGTGGCGTTCCAGCAGCCAGGCGCCGGCGGGGTGGTCCGGACGCGGCCCGAGGACGCACTCCAGGCCGGGGGGAACCGGATGAGCAGGCCGCGTATCCGGTTGGAGGTGCACGTGGCCTCGGCCGCGAGGTCCTGGCCGACGCCGACGAGCACGGTCAGCTCGGCGGTGATCTCGTCGGTGAGCTCCAGCGAGCGCAGGATGTGCGGCCTGGCGCGGGCCGCGTCCGCGATCACGGCGGCGTCCTTGGCATCGGTCTTGGCCTCGCCCGCATACAGGTCGGCGATCCGGCGCACGGCCAGGCCGGGCAGGCGACCTGGCAGCCGGCATCCCGGGCGACCATGAACGGGAAGGCGCCGACGGAGACGGGCTGGTCCACGATGACCAGGACGGTGCCGGACGTCGCGGCCAGCTTGTCGAAGACGGCCCGCAGTTTCGGCCCGCAGTTTCGGCCCGCTGTTGGGCAGCTGCCTGTCGACAACCTTCTCGCCGACCGGGGCCAGCCCATGGCCGTGATGAGTACCCCTGCCGACGTCCAGGCCGAGGAAGACGCCCACGCCCTCGGTGGCGAACATTGCGCCCTTTCCGAGGGAGTTGAACGTGCCGGCCCCGGCACCGGTGGCGTACGCGCGCATCCACGTTATGCAGACCTGCCACCCGCGAACTGTCCGGCATCACGCCGGACCGGATGGTGGCCGGACCTCCCATCAACGTCCCCGACGGCACCCCCCGGGCCCGGCGACACACCCCCAGGCCATGCCTTCGACAGGGGGACACAGTCATGCCCGGCCCGGAGGCCAGCGGCCCCCTTGCAGGACCGCGAAAAACACAACTGTGAGAGTTCTTCTGCGGCCCGGGACGGGCTGCTGCCAGGCTCGGCGCTCGTGATCCGGCATGACTCGCAAAATAACTGGCGCCCCATCAGGGGCTGCCGTGCCCCCGAGATGTCTGCCGGACGCGGGCGCCGACCTGGCCCACCCGTTGGCTTGATCAGCAGCTTGTCCGCCTCACGGCGTGACTCATCACAGTTCCGCCACGTGGTGACTCCACCCAGGCCGACGCCGACCACGGCCCGTCCGCCCGGAGGAGAACAACCGCGTGACCATGCTCGCAGAACACCTCGACGGCGTCACCGGAGTCGACACTCACCGCGACACGCTTGCCGCAGCCGCCATCCGCCCCATCAGTGCTGTCCTGGAAACCACCGACGCACCCGCTCACACCCGCGGCTACCGGCGCCTGTTGGAGTTCGCCCGCCAGCACGTGCCCGGACGCCGCTGCTGGGCACTCGAAGGAACCGGCAGTTACGGCGCCGGCCTCGCCTCTTTCCTCGAAGACGCTGGTGAACGCGTTGCCGAGGTCTGTCGCCCCAAACACCCGCCCGTCCGCGAAGGCCGCAAGACGGACATGCTCGATGCCATCCGCGCGGCCCGCGAGGCCCCGGCCACCGAGCACGTCATCCAGCCCCGAAGCCGCGGAGAACGCGAGGCGATGCGCGTGCTGCTGGCCACCCGGCAGAGCGCGGTGCACGCCTCCACCGCAGCCATCAACCAGCTCAAGGCGCTGATCGTCTCCGCGCCGGACGACCTCCGCGCCGAACTCCGACGCCTCAGCCGACCGCAGCAGGTCACACGCTGCGCTGACCTCCGTGACCGCCCAGCGCTGTCCGCCAAGCACCGTAATGACCATCCGCGCCCTGCGGTCTACTGCCCAGCGCATCCGGCACCTCCAGGCCGAGGCCCGCGAGCTGGAGAAGGAACTCCTCCAGCTCGTTGGCAAACAGGCCCCCGAACTACTGGAGATGCTTGGCGTTGGCGCGATCACCGCAGCCCAGATCCTGGTCAGCTGGTCGCATCCGGGCCGGTTCCGTTCCGAGGCTGCTTTCGCCTCCTTCGCCGGCGTCGCGCCGATCCCGGCCTCGCCGGGCCTGACCAACAAGCACCGGCTGAACCGGGGCGGCGACCGCCAGCTGAACCGAGCGATGCACACGATCACCCTGACCAGGATGAGGCCGGACCCCACCACGAAGACGTACATCGCTCGCCGGATCAGCCAGGACAAGAGCTCCCGCGACGCCCAGCGATGCCTCAAACGCAACGTCTGCCGCCAGATCTTCAAGATCCTCGAACGAAGGAATCAGTCGAACGAGGAAGAGCTCTCTCAAACGGCTTGACACGACATAGCAGCCCCGGGGGCGGCGGCCCGGAAACGTGGCCGGCACGACGGCCCGCCGCCCCCGCCAACGTCACCACTCCCCGTCGTTGTCTGTCCCCCCACGGGACCGTCCGCCCCCCCCGGGGCAACGGCACCGTGCGGAACACGTCGTCGGCGACCGGGGTGCGCGGCAGCCGTGCGCTCGCGGTCGCCGTCCACGACCCTGCTTCGGCGCGGCGCGCCCACCGAAGCAGGGTCGTCAGCCGGCACCCTGCTCCATGGGGGCGCCGACGCTCTGGGCGGCTGCCCAGCAGGCCAGGAGACGCAGGCCCTCTTCAGAGGACGAGCCGGATTCGGCGGTGTAAACCGTGAGAGTGAGACCGGGCACGGCGGCCATCTCGAGTCCCTCGTAGGCGAGCGTGAGACCGCCGACGGTGTGGTGAGGGTGAGACCGCCGACGGTGTGGTGAGGGTGAGACCGCCGACGGTGTGGTGGTGGAAGCGTTTGGTGCCGGTGCCGTGGTGGCGGACGTTGCGGGCACCCCAGCGGGTGCGGAACTCGCCGCTGCGGGTGGACAGCTCACCGACCAGGCCGTGGAGGCCCTTGTCGTGGGGACTGCGGCCGGCTTCGGTACGCAGGATGGCCACGGCCACGGCCACGTCAGCGGCCCGGTCCCCGTCGGGACAAAAGCGCCGGGAGGCAGGGCCGGCGAACTGGAAGCAGGCCAGGTTGAACCGGTTGCCGGCCAAGGCGCAGACGTCGTCGCAGAAGGCGCGGGCCAGCTGGTTGGCGGCGAGCAGGTCCATGCGGCCGTTGCACACGAAGGCCAGGCCCGCGATAACGGCGTCCAGAACCCACTGCAGGCTGCGGCGCGCCTTCCCCAGCACGACGCGGCACCGGGAGCGGGTGAACACGCCGGAGCCGTCGGCAGCCTGCGCCGGATTCAGCAGATGGGCGCGTTCCGCGTCGCCGAGCCGCAGGGCGCGGGCGACCACTTCAAGGACAGCAGGGAAAACCCCGGCGAGATTGCCGCGCTCCAGCCCGGCGTACTACTCCACGGCTCACATCGGCGAGCACGGCGACCTCACTGCGGCGCAAGCCCGGCACCCGTCGGCCGCTGCCGCAGGGCAGACCGGCCCGCCCGGGAGTAATCTACGCTCGCCGCGAGACCAGGAACCCGCGGACCTCTTCCTGGTTGTCCACACCTTCGACGGCACGTCCCGCCGCATCCACAGGAATGTACTGGCCGTACACCCCCTGACGGTGTCCCGCTCCCCGCGCCAAGAGCGCGATACCTGGACGACGACGTGATGCTCTCCGCCCGGCCATCACGACGGGATCCCCCACCCGGCCCTGCACCCGGCCCTGCACCCCACCACCACCGCCACCCCGGGAGCCGCCGGGAGCCGCACGCCCCGGCACGCGAAAGAAGCTCCCCCCATACCCGGCGCAGTCATTCACGCCCCCGACGACGTCGTCCGCTTCCAGTCCCTGGACAACCCGCAACTGCCCCACCCCACCGACACGACCACCCGCACGGCCGTCACCCGTACCTGCGGCACCGTCACCCGTACCTGCGGCTCGCACCCGCGGCCCCACCGGGGTACCGACCCGATCGGCAACCCGCACCCGACGGGCCACGAACACGTCGAGCACGTCGGCTCCGTGGAGAAGACCGGCGCCGCCATCACCACCGTCAAGCCGGGCCAGTCCGTCACCGGCTCCTTCACGGCCTCCGCCAACACCTGCGCACACTGCACCAACGGCCCCCAGTCCAGCCGCCCGCACCACACGTTCATCCCCGCCTGCCAGGCTGCCGAGCACAGCCGCGTCCCCACCACCCAGGGCACCCTGGTCGCCACCCACGAGGTACCCGGCAAAACATGGTGGCCAGGGCTGCCAGCCGGCTCCCAGGCCCCGGGCACCAGCCGGTGAGCCGCACACGCCGCCCCGGCCCGCCCCGGCACGGCCCGGCACGACCGCCGCGGCCGCCGGCGACGGCGCCAGCCGGCCTGTGCGCCGTGAACACCATGAACGCCATGAACGCCATGAGCGCCGTGAGCGCCGTGAGGGCCGCCAAGGAAACGGACGCCGCGCGGACCACCGCCATGCCCCGGCACACGAGCCGGCAGAAACCCGCCTGCGAGTTCGACGCCACCGACATCGTCACCGAGCGCGGCGACGACGGCGTGAAGCAGACCAAGGAGCGGACCGGCGGGACCGGCGCCGACAGCGTCCCGGAGTGCGCCGGCACCACCAAGGCCATGAGCCAGGCCCCGCACACCGCCCGACCCGGCGGAAACACCGGCCCCGCCGGCGGCCCCCACGAAGCCGCCGTCGACGGGCAGGAACTGTCCTTCTCCCACGCCGGCCTGCGCGGCGGCCCCGCCCCCGCGCGCCGCTACCTGACCCACCTGACCCACCTGACCGACCGTGTCCTCTCCGGCCGGACCGGCCCGGGCAAGGTCCCCGACCCCCACCCTGCCCCGGACCAGATCACCGACGGCTGCCGCGCGATGGACAAACGCCGCACCGTCACGACCCTCCTCACCCCTGACCCGCCATCCACACAAGGAGCACCCCGTGCAGATCACCCACAGCTCGATCGACACCGCCAAGGGACCGGCCCACTGGTTCACCGGCAACGTCTACATCGACCCGTCGCCGCCGCCCCCGCACCGTCCCGGGTCACCGCGTCCCTGGCGCACTTCACGCCCGGCGCCCGCACCCACTGGCACCGCCACCCGCTGGACCAGACCGTCTTCGTCACCGAGGACATCGGCCTGTGCCAGCACCGCGGCGGCCCCGTCGAGGTCATCCGGCCCGGCGACCGCATCCTGTTCAAAGCCGACGAAGAGCACCGGCACGACGCAGCCCCGAACCGGCTCATGGTCCACGTGGCCATCAACCAGGGCGACGACACCCACGACGTCGTGCACTGACGGAACCCCATGACCGACAAGGAGTACACCACCGCCCCGGCCACCGGCTGACCTCGCAGCCCGCCCGGCTGCCGACCGACCACGCCGGCACCCCGGCCGGAGCCGCCCCCGCCCAGACGCCCGTCGTGGCGCCGCCCGGTTCGGCGCCGGCCGCCACCACCTCGCTCTCCCCCCCCAACGCCGAGCACCCCGACGCCCCCGCAGCCGAACTCAACGACGACGGCATCCGGACGCGCGGCCTCACCTCCGACGCCCCCAACCCCGCTCCCCCGACCCCGGCCCTCACCGCAGCGGCCAGAGCCGAGACCGATCAAAATCCTCCAGTTCAGCCCGGCACCCCGCGGCGACTCCATCAAGCCGGACCCGGAGACAACCGCCGCGATCCGGCGGATCCCCCGGCCCCCTCCGTCAAGGACCCGGCAACCTGCATGAACACCATCCTGCCCGGAATACGGGAGCCGGACCGAGGCACCCTGCTCATCGTCAACGGCAGCAGCCCGGTACTCCCCACCCCCGGAACAGACCAGAACAGACCAGAACAGCCCGGAACGGACCGGCACCCCGACCGCGTTCACCGCCGAGACCGCCCACACCACCACGCTCCACGACACCCCGGCGCCATCCACACCACTCACCCCCGTCCCCGGCGCAATCCAGCCAGACACCGAGCACTCCAGCCCGCCGGCACCGGCCAAGCACCTCCACACCATCCATACCGGGCGCGGCGCCTTCCAACACCACACCGACCCCATGACCGCCCCACCACCCCAGGAAACACCCCACATGAACTGCGCAGCCCACCCCGCTCTGAACCGTGCCGCCCCACCACACCAGCCCCTCACAACACCGACCCACCCCCACACCCCTCGCCCCCCGACGGGAGAACACACGCGAACCCACCAACAACCTCACCACCCAAGCCACCCACGCCACCCGCACCACCTCCCACACAAGCCCGACCACCACACACACCCTCACCGAAACCAGCACCACCGCCGACCCCGCCGACATCAACGAAAACGCCGTCAACACAACAACCAAAAACCCACCGACACCCGCCACCAGGCCCACAGCCCCACCAACGACAACACCAACGAGGAATGGGCTCGGCTGAAACCGCATCTGCCCAAGTCCGGCACCCGAGGCGGTCGTTGGGCGAGCCATCACAGGGTCATCAACGGCATCATGTACCGGAATCGGACCGGGGTACCACGGCGGGACCTACCTACACCTTTCAACAAGTGAAGGACCGCGTCGAGCACCACAGACACTGCTCGGCCGACCGTACGTGGGACAGGAACTTCTCAGCCGACCCGGCCCACGCCGACACTGAAGAGCCACATCGAACCGTCGAGGGTGAACGTGGATTCCACCTCGCGCCACACCCAACAGCACACCACCACCATCCGCATCAACACCCCCTGCCCCAGCACCAACACCCCAACGATCGACCCCATGATCAACAGCAGCGAACTCGGACGCTCCCGGGGCGGATTGACCTTGCAAGAGCCATCTTGCAGGTCAAGGCGGCCCCCGCCCATTGGCTGTGCTGCTGACGCCAGTCCAGTGGGGCGACGCCCCGCAGCTCATCCCGGTCATGGAGCGCATCCGCGTCGGCGGCGACAAGGCGTATTCCTCGCGCCGAAACCGCCGCCGCCTGCGACGACGCCAGATCAAGCACACCATCCCCGAACCGAAGAACCAGCGGGCCAACCGCCGGAGCAGAGGAAGCAGAGGCGGTCGGCCCAGCGGGTTCGACAAGATGATCTACAAGAGGAGGAACGAAGTTGAGCGGACGATCACGGCCTCAAGGACTGTAGGGCCGTGGCCACCAGGTACGGCAAGCGTCGCTTACATCTTCCACGGCACGTCACCGTCGCCGCGATCCGTCTGTGGCTCAGGCCGTGACGTGACCAGGCCGGTCCGGCAGTCCCTGGAAGGCTTCAGGAGCGCGGCAGGAAACGAATGATCTCCGCCGCCACGGCTTCAGGGACAACCGACGGCGCAAAGTGCATCTGGCCGGGGAACGTCGTGCAGGTGACGTGGGACAGCGCGTTGGCGAGCCGGTCGAGAGTTGCCGGCATCGGCTGCCAGGTGTCGGCGCCGCGCATCAGCAGCGTCGGGGCCGTGACGGTGGACCAGCGCCCCGTATCCGCCGAGTCGGCGGCCATCGATTCGAGGTCGCGCTGCCAGCCGGGCGAGTCGTCGGGTTCACTGTCAGCGGGCTCGCCCGTATCCATGAGCTCCAGCAGCGCGGCCGGGACGCGGGCCACCTTCTCCGCCAGCAGCCGATCGGCCCGCCGTCGGTCGCCCTTCGCGGTCAGTGCCGCGAACTCGTCCCGCACAGGTGTCAGCTCGTCGCCGGCCGCGTACAGCGGCGGTTCCCACAGCACCAACGACCGAACCGGCAGCCCGGATGCCCCGGCATGCAGGGCGACGGTGGCGCCATAGGACATCCCGACCAGGTGGACGGGGCGGCCAATTTTGGTGATCAGCGCGTCAAGATCCCCCACCTCGTCAGCGAAGCGCTTCGGTGATCGGCCCGGCCCGCTCGGGGCATACCCTCGGCGAGCGGGCATCCAGAGCTCGAACCGGGCGGCGAGATGTTCGGCCACCGGCTGCCAGGAATGCAGTCCACCGCCGGAGCCGTGGACCAGGACGACCGGTGGCCCCGACCCGAGCTGCCGGTAGCTGATGGCGGTTCCGTCGAAGGACTCCAACGACGCTGTGGCCCCGCAGGACTCTGACAAGTTGATCTCGCTCGGCATGCCAGGACCGTTGCACGGTCGATCCGGGGCGGTCCACCGAATTTCCCGCAGCTGAAGCAGCCACCCTCAGCCCGGCTCCATGATCCGCCGGACAGGCCTTAGACAAGATCGTCGAAGATCCGGCGGCTGTCCTCGCCGCCAGCACCTCCTCCCTGGCTGTCATGCGGCTCGGCATGGCGACCGCTCGCGCGGACCGGGTCGTCGGCCTGCACTTCTTCAAACCCGTTCCCGTACTGCCCCTGGTCGAGGTGGTCACCTCGCTGCACACGTCCACCGAGACGACCACCTCGGTGGAGGACTTCGCGGCCCGTACGCTCGGCAGGACGGTAGTCCACTCGAAGGACAGGGCCGGCTTCGTCGTCAACGCGCCGCTCATCCCCTACCTATTCTCGGCCGTGCGGATGGCGGACTCCGGGTTCGTCACGGTCGCCGACATCGACGCGGGTGTGGAACGGGGCTGCGCACACCCGATGGGCCCACTGAGACTGGCCGACCTCGTCGGCCTGAACACCGTGGCCTCCATCGCGGAATCCCTCTACGACGAGTTCCGCGAATCTCTCTACGCTCCGCCTCCGCTGCTCCAGCGGATGGCAGAAGCGGGGCTGCTGGGCCGGAAGACCGGCCGGGGGTTCCACACCTGCGACCAGGGCTGAGGGCCTGATAAGACGCGGGCCGAGGGGCACGCAGCGTCACAGGGGCGAGGGTCCCTGCGGCGTGACAGGGAGGGGCGGTGAGCGCGAGCGCGGCGTTCACCGGCCCTCCCGTGCCGGCCCACTGCCTTCTTCGGTCAGTCCGCGGCAGGCCATCGTGGACGACAACCCCATGATCGCCGTGTCCGAAACAGTTTCAGAGTCTGCTGACCATGCTCAGACAGCTCGGCAGCCAGACCGCCAAGCAGCGCCTGCTGCGCGACACCTTGGCCGACCTGAGCGAGTTCCTGGACACAGTGGCGCGCACCCCATGTACGCGCCGTAACCGGAACAGAACACTCCCCGAGAAGCCGGAATCCGTCCGACCATACCAGAACTTAGGTATACCTAAATTCCCACCACGACACAACATCTGGGCCGCGCATGCCGACCCAGTTCTAGATGTAGTGTTGTCGGTGCTGGTGGTTCGCCGGGCACTGTTGTGTTCGGCGGCGCAAGAGGGAACCCGGTGCAAAACCGGGACTGCCCCGCAGCGGTGAGCGGGAACAACCGCCGTCACAAGCACTGGGTCCACCATGCCGGGCCTGGGAAGCGACGGCCAGTAGGAGTCTCGTACGACACGAGACACGCCCGCGAGTCCGAAGACCTGCCACCGGTGCGCACGCCGGACAGCGGTGTGCGCGCTCCGAGGCCCCGAGGGAGGGCCAGGTGGCAGACGCACGGCCCCGGGTGAGGCGTATCGGTTTCCTCCCGTCGCCCCGGTGTTCCGCCGCACGTCCTGCACCGCTCCTCCTCCTGGTCCTCGGTCACGGACGGGAACGAGCGAGAGGAGACGGCGGCCGATGAGCGGTCTCGTGTATTTCTCCAGCGTCTCGGAGAACACCAGGCGCTTCGTGGAGAAACTGGCCCTGCCGGCAAGGCGGATCCCCCTGCACCCACGTCGTGAGGGCATGCCGCAGGTGACCGAGCCGTATGTGCTGATCACTCCGACCTACGGCGGCGGTGAACGCGCGGGCGCGGTGCCCAAGCAGGTGATCCGCTTTCTGAACATCGAGGCCAACCGGCTGCTGCTGCGCGGAGTCATCGCCTCCGGCAATACCAACTTCGGCGCCGACTACTGCCTGGCCGGCCGGGTGATCTCGGCGAAGTGCCGGGTCCCGGAGCTGTACCGATTCGAACTGCTGGGCACGGACCGCGACGTCCGCGCCGTGAGGGAAGGGCTGCAGGAATTTTGGACACGACACTCGTCAACCAGGCGGACGGCGGAGCGGCAGGCGGCATGAGCACCCTCCCCACGGCGGTCACGGTCCCCGCGGCGCAGCGCGAGTCGGTCGGCACGCGCAAGGACTACCACGCGCTCAACGCCATGCTGAACATGTACGACTGCGACGGCAATATTCAGTTCGGCGAGGACCGCGAAGCCGTACGGCAGTACTTTCTCCAGCATGTGAACCCGAACACCGTGGAGTTCGGGTCGCTCAAGGAGAAGATCGACTACCTCGTCGGACACGACTACTACGAGGAAGCGCCGATCCGGCGCTACCGCTGGGAGTTCCTTGAGGACCTCTACCGGCAGGCGTACGCGCACGAGCACCGCTTCCGCACCTTCCTCGGGGCGTTCAAGTACTACACGTCGTACACGCTCAAGACCTTCGACGGTTCCCGCTACCTGGAGCGCTACGAGGACCGGGTCGTCGCCACCGCCCTGTTCCTGGGTGCCGGCGACGAAACCCTCGCCTCGCGGCTCGTCGAAGAGATGATGACCGGCCGGTTCCAGCCGGCCACCCCGACCTTCCTCAACGCCGGCAAGGCCCAGCGCGGCGAACTGGTCTCTTGCTTTCTGCTCCGCGTCGAGGACAACCTGGAGTCCATCGGACGCGGCATCAACTCCGCCCTCCAACTTTCCAAGCGCGGTGGCGGCGTGGCGCTCCTGCTGACGAACCTGCGCGAGCAGGGGGCGCCGATCAAGAAGATCGAGAACCAGTCCTCCGGTGTCGTCCCGGTGATGAAGCTCCTCGAGGACTCCTTCTCCTATGCCAACCAGCTCGGCGCGCGGCAGGGAGCGGGCGCGGTGTACCTGCACGCCCACCACCCGGACATCATGCGGTTCCTGGACACCAAGCGGGAGAACGCGGACGAGAAGATCCGCATCAAGACTCTGTCGCTGGGCGTGGTCGTCCCGGACATCACCTTCGAGCTCGCCAAGCGCAACGAGGACATGCACCTGTTCTCGCCCTACGACGTGGAGCGCGAGTACGGCAGGCCGCTGGCCGACCTGTCGGTGAGCGAGCACTACGACGAGATGGTCGCCAACCCGCGCATCCGCAAGACCACGCTCAGTGCCCGCGAGTTCTTCAAGACCGTTGCGGAGCTGCAGTTCGAGTCCGGCTACCCGTACCTGCTGTTCGAGGACACGGTGAACCGGGCCAACCCGATCCCGGGCTGGATCAACATGTCCAACCTGTGCTCGGAGATCCTCCAGGTCAACACTCCCAGCACCTACGACGCCTCGCTCGGCTACGATACGGTCGGCCGGGACATCTCCTGCAACCTGGGCTCGCTGAACATCGCCGCCGCGATGGCCTCCCCCGACCTCGGCGCGACGGTCGAGACGGCGGTGCGCGGACTCACCTCCGTCTCCGACCAGTCGAACATCGACGCCGTGCCCTCCGTGGCGCACGGCAACGACCTGTCCCACTCCATCGGCCTCGGCCAGATGAACCTGCACGGCTACCTCGCCTCGCAGCGCGTCCACTACGGCAGTGAGGAGGGCGTCGACTTCACGAACATGTACTTCTACGCGGTCGTCTTCCACGCCCTGCGCGCGTCGAACCGGATCGCGATCGAGCACGGCACGGCTTTCGACGGCTTCGAGAACACGGCGTACGCGGACGGCTCGTACTTCGACAAGTACACCGAGCGGGTGTGGGAGCCGGCCACCGAGCGGGTGCGGACGCTGTTCACCGACGCGGGGATCGCCCTGCCCACGCAGGGCGACTGGCGCGAGCTGAAGCGGTCCGTCATGGAGCACGGCATCTACAACCAGTACCTCCAGGCCGTACCGCCCACCGGTTCCATCAGCTACATCAACGACTCGACCGCCTCCATCCACCCGATCGCCTCCAAGGTCGAGATCCGCAAGGAGGGCAAGCTCGGCCGCGTCTACTACCCGGCGCCGCACATGGACAACGACAACCTGGAGTACTTCCAGGACGCGTACGAGATCGGCTACGAGAAGATCATCGACACCTACGCGGCGGCCACCCAGCACGTCGACCAGGGTCTGAGCTGCACCCTCTTCTTCCGGGACACCGCCACCACCCGCGACCTGAACAAGGCGCAGATCCACGCCTGGCGCAAGGGCATCAAGACCCTCTACTACATCCGGCTGCGCCAAGAGGCCCTCGAAGGCACCGAGATCGAAAACTGCCTGTCCTGCACCCTGTGACCCCGCCCTCCCCCACCTTCTGGAAGCACGCACCATGACCACGACTCCCCCTGCACCGACCGAGCTGTCGGTCACGCCGCCCTCCTACCGTCACGACCCGGCCGCCCGGCTCCGGCCGGTCAACTGGAACCGCGTCACCGACGAGAAGGACCTGGAGGTCTGGAACCGGCTCACCGCCAACTTCTGGCTGCCCGAGAAGGTCCCGCTGTCCAACGACGTCAAGGACTGGCAGCAGAAGCTCACCGCCGAGGAGCGTACGCTCACGATGCGGGTGTTCACCGGCCTGACCATGCTCGACACCGTGCAGGCCACGGTCGGCGAGATCGTCCAGATCCAGGACGCCCGCACCGAGCACGAGGAGGCCGTGTACACCAACATCGCCTTCATGCAGGCCGTGCACGCCCGCAGCTACTCCTCTGTCTTCTCGACGCTCTCCACCACCCCGGAGATCGACGACGCCTACCGCTGGGCCGTGGACAACGACGTCCTCCAGCAGCGCTGCAAGACGGTCCTGGAGTACTACTACGGCGACGACCCGCTGAAGCGGAAGGTCGCCTCCACCCTCCTGTCCTCGCTGCTGCTGTACGCGGGCTTCTATCTGCCGCTGCACTTCTCCACCCACGCCCTGCTCACCAACACGGCCGACATGATCCGGCTGATCCTGCGCGACAAGGCCGTGCACGGCTACTACTCCGGCTACAAGTACCAGCGGGGCCTGGAGAAGCTCGACGCCGCCGGTCAGGAGGAAATGCGGGCGTTCACGTACGACCTGCTGGAGAAGCTGTACCAGCTGGAGCTCCAGTATTCCGGCGAGCTGTACGAGCCGCTCGGACTCATGGACGACGTGGCGGTCTTCGTCCGGTACAACGCCAACAAGGCCCTGATGAACCTCGGTTACCCCGCCCGCTTCGACGCCGAGGAGACCGAGGTGAACCCGGAGATCCTCGCGGCGCTGTCGCCCGGCGCGGACGAGAATCACGACTTCTTCTCCGGGTCCGGCTCCTCGTACGTCATGGGCAAGGCCGAGGACACCGCCGACGACGACTGGGACTTCTGAGAGGTTGCCGTGTCCGACACACCCCGTGTGCCCGCTCCCCGTGGCGCGTCCGACCGTCTCGGCTCGTGCGTGCTGCTCAAGCACGGCGAGATCTTCCTCAAGGGCCGCAACCGCCACCTTTTCACCGAGCGGCTGCACGACAACCTGCGCCTCGCACTGCGCGGGATCGGCGGCTCGACGTGGATCAAGACCGCGCAGAACGTGACCGTACTGGGCGGCCAGGTACCCCAAGAGGCTCTGCTGGAGCGGGCGCGCAGGGTGATCGGCTTCAACTCGGTGGAGCCGGCCGTGCGGGTGCCCAGCGAGCTGGAGGCCATCACCGCGGCGGCGGTGGAGGCGCTGGCCGACGCCCGGCACGGCGCCACGTTCGCCGTGCGGACCAGACGGCGGGACAAGCAGTTCCCGTTGACCTCGTCCCAGGTGGACGCCCACGTCGGGGCCGGGGTCCTGGCCCGGGTCCCCGGCCTGCGCGTGAACCTGGCCCGGCCCGATGTCGTCCTGGCGGTGGAGATCGACCGCAAGGAGACGTACCTGTCCCGCGAACGCCTCCCGGGCCTTACCGGGCTGCCCGTCGGTTCCAGCGGCCGTGCCCTGGTCCTGCTGTCCGGCGGCTACGACTCACCGGTGGCCGCCCATCGGGCCATGAGGCGCGGCCTGGCCTGCGACTTCGTACACTTCAACGGCGCCCCGTACACCAATCCGTCGTCGGTGTACAAGGCGTACGCCCTGGCCAGGGAGCTGAACCGCTACCAGCCGCCCGGCCGGCTGCACGTCATCGCTCTCGGGAAGGCCCAGAAGCAGATCGCCGTGGCCGGGGCGGGGCGGCTCCAGGTAGTGGCGCAACGCCGTCTGATGGTGCGCACCGCGTCGGCGCTGGCCGCACGTACCGGTGCGGAGGCGCTGGTGACGGGCGACAGCCTCGGCCAGGTGGCCAGTCAGACGCTGGCCAACCTGGTCGCCGTGGACGAGGCGGCGGCACTGCCCGTGCTGCGGCCGCTGATCGGCTGGGACAAGCAGGAGATCATCGACGAGGCCGCGTCCATCGGCACAGCCGGGATCTCGGTCTTGCCCGACGAGGACTGCTGCAGCCTGCTCGCACCTCCGCGGGTCAGCACCCGCGCCGGGCTGCCGCAGCTGCACTCCGTCGAGAGGCGTCTCGACCTGGACGAGGTGGTCGAGACGCTTCTCGACGCTGCTCAGGTGCTGTGTCCGGGGACGGACGCCGAGGAGGTGCCGGCCGCCTCGGACGACAGTTGTGCGGCCTCCGTCTGACGGGTACTCACGCCGCGCCCGGTACCGCCCGCTGGCCCGGGCCGTCGTACGAGGCCAGGGGGCGGATCAGCGCGTTGTGGGCAAGCTGCTCGGTGATGTGCGCCGTCCAGCCGGTAATCCGGCTCATCACGAAGATCGGCGTGAAGACCGGGATGTCGAAGCCCATGAGGTGGTAGGCGAGCCCGGCCGGGTAGTCCAGGTTCGGGTGTATCCCCTTGCGGTCGACCATGGCGTGCCGCAGGGCGGCGTGCAGGGTGGCGAGCCGGGTCACCTCCGGGTCGGCGACCCGCGCCACCAGCCTGTCCAGGGCGTCCTGCATGATCGGGACGCGGGAGTCGCCGTGCTTGTAGACACGGTGGCCGAACCCCATGATCTTCCGCTTGGTCGCCAGCGCCTCGTCCAGCCACGCCTCGGCCCGCTGCGGATCGCCGATCTCCAGCAGCATGTGCATCACGGCCTCGTTGGCGCCGCCGTGCAGCGGTCCCTTGAGGGCGCCGATCGCGGCGGTGACCGCACTGTAGAGGTCGGAGAGGGTGGAGGTGACGACGCGGGCGGTGAACGTCGAGGCGTTGAAGCTGTGTTCGGCGTACAGGGTCAGGGAGACCTCGAAGCAGCGGACCACGTCCGGGTCGGGCACGCTGCCGAAGCACATGTGGAAGAAGTTCTCGGCGTACCCGAGCGACGGGTCGGGCGGGATCGGGGCCAGGCCCCGGCGGCGCCGCTGGTCCGCTGCCACGACCGTGGGCAGCTTCGCGAACAGGGTGAGGGACTTGGCGCGGTTGGCGGCGAGGCTGCCGTCGTCCTCGGTGGGGTCCTCGGCGCCGAAGAAGCTGACGGCGGTGCGCAGGACGTCCATGGGGTGGCACGTCTCGGGCAGACGGGTGAGCAGTTCGAGTGTGGTGCGGTCGAGGGGGCGCAGGGCGCGTTCACGGGCCTGGAAGTCGCGGAGCTGCCCGTCGTCGGGGAGTTCGCCGTACCAGAGCAGGTGGGCGACCTCCTCGAAGGAGCGGCGGGCCGCGAGGTCCTGGACGGGATAGCCGCGGTAGGTGAGGGAGTTGGTGTCCTGGATGACGGTGGAGATCTCGGTGGTGTCGACGACGACACCGGCGAGACCGCGGTGGATCCCGGGCGCGGTGGTGGTCATGGGGTGCCTGCCTTCGTGGGTCAGGTGCCGGGTCAGTTGCCGGGCGGGAGGGTGAAGTCGAAGACGGCCGAGTCGAAGGCCGAGTACTCCTCGTAGCCGAGGAGTTCGTACAGACGGGAGCGGGTCTGCATGCGCGGCAGCAGGGACTCCTGGGTGCCCTCCGCGGCGATGGTGCGCAGGCCGTCCTCGACCGCGCCCATCGCGATGCGCAGTAGGGTGACGGGGTACAGGGCGATGTTGTAGCCGAGGTTCTCCAGGGTGGCCGTGTCGAGGAGGGGCGTCTTGCCGAACTCGGTGAGGTTGGCGAGCAGCGGCACGTCGACGGCCTTGCGGAACGCCTCGTATTCGGAGATGTCGGCGAGGGCTTCGGGGAAGATCGCGTCCGCGCCGGCGTCGACGTACGCCCTGGCCCGGTCGATCGCGGCGTCCAGTCCCTCGACCGAGCGGGCGTCGGTGCGGGCCATCAGCAGGAAGTCCGGGTCCCGGCGGGCGTCGACGGCTCCCCGGATCCGGCGGACCATCTCCTCCCGGGGCGTGATCGTCTTGCCGTCCAGGTGGCCGCAGCGCTTGGGGTTGACCTGGTCCTCCAGGTGCAGTCCGGCCAAGCCGGCGTCCTCCAGGAGCTGGACGGTGCGGGCCGCGTTCATGGGTTCGCCGAAGCCTGTGTCGGCGTCGATGAGGACGGGGAGGTCGGTGACGCGGGTGGTCTGCTGGGCGCGGGCCGCGATCTCGGTGGAGGTGGTCAGGCCGATGTCGGGCAGACCGAGGTCGGCGGCCAGTACCGCGCCGGACAGGTAGGCGGCGTCGAAGCCGGTGTCCTGGATCAGGCGGGCGGACAGCGGATTGATGGCGCCCGGCATGCGCAGCAGCCGGCCCGAGGCCAGTTGTGCGCGGAAGGTCCGGCGGCGCTCGGCGGGTGTGGTCCGGGTGTGCAGCGCCATCAGAACAGTCCCTTCGGCAGGCTCGCGTCGTACGCGGCGACGGCGTCGGCGTCGACGGCCGGGAAAAGGCCGTCCAGATCGACCGCAGACAGCTCCGCGAGGCGGGCGGCGGTGTCCAGGAACGCCTTCTGCGCGGACTCGGTGACGACGCCCTCGGCGAGCGTGCGGAACTTGCCGACGTATTCGGTGCGGTCGAAGGGCCGGGCGCCGGCCGGGTGGGCGTCGGCGACGGCGAGTTCGTCCTCGATCACCGAGCCGTCGTCGAGGGTGATCACGGCGCGTCCGCCGAAGGCGCGGCGGTCCGGGTCGGGGTCGTGGTAGCGGCGGGTCCACTCCGGGTCCTCGACCGTCGTGATCTTCCGCCACAGTTCGACGGTCTCCGGGCGCCGCGCGTGCTCGGGGGCGTAGGAGCGCTCGTGGTGCCAGGTCCCGTCCTCCAGCGCGACGGCGAAGATGTACGGCACCGAGTGGTCGAGCGTCTCCCGGCTGGCCGAGGGGTCGTACTTCTGCGGATCGTTCGCACCCGAGCCGATCACGTGGTGGGTGTGGTGGCTGGTGTGCAGGACGATCGAGCGCACGTTCCGCAGCGGTCCGGCCTTCTCCCGCAGTCGCCGGGCAAGGTCGATGATCGCCTGTGCCTGGTACTCGGCGGAGTGCTCCTTGGTGTAGGTGTCGAGGATGGCGCGACGCGCTTCGCCGGGCTCGGGCAGGACGACGGTGTAGTCCGACTCGGGACCGTTCAGCATCCAGGACAGGAACCCGTCCTCGCCCTCGTAGATCGGCGAGGGAGACGTCTCGCCGCGCATCGCGCGGTCGACGGCCTCGATGGCGGCCTTGCCGGCGAAGGCGGGGGCGTACGCCTTCCAGCTGGAGATCGCGCCCTTGCGGGACTGCCGGGTGGCGGTGGTGGTGTGCACGGCCTGCTGGATCGCCTGGTACACGGTCTCGGTCGGCAGCCGCAGCATCGCTCCCAGGCCGCCGGCGGTGGCGGCGCTGAGGTGGGCCACGTGGTCGATGCGGTGTTCGTGCAGGCAGATGCCCTTGACCAGGGCGACGTGGAGCTCGTACGCGGCGATCACTCCGCGCAGCAGGTCGGCGCCGGGGCGGCCGGTGTGCTGGGCCACGGCGAGCAGGGGCGGGATGTTGTCGCCGGGGTGGGAGTAGTCGGCGGCCAGGTAGGTGTCGTGGAAGTCCAGTTCGCGGACCGCGGTGCCGTTGGCCCAGGCGGCCCACTCCGGGGAGACCCGGGCACGGCTGCCGAAGACGGAGGCGCCGGGGGTGGTGGCGCGGTGGGCGGTGGCCTGGGCGCGGGCGACGGCGACCGGGCGGCGCAGCAGGGACGCGACGGCAACGGAGGCGTTGTCGATCACCCGGTTGACCGCCATGGCGGCGCTGTCGGTGTCCAGGTCCTGGGTGCCGGTGGCCACGGCGGCCAGCTTCCAGGCGAGCTGCTCCTCGCGCGGAAGCCGGTCGGCGCTGGGGTGGACACGGACGTGGTGCTCGATCACGGGGCTCCTCGTGGGGTTCGGACGGTCCTGGCCGGTGCTGATGTGATCGACGGTGCCCGCTCCTGCGCCGTGCGGCCACCTCTCCAATCTGCGGAATCCCTACAACCCGGAGCTGCGAATCTGCGGATTCTGCGAAGAAGGCGGATGCTATGTTCGCAAGCGGCGCCTGCCGGAATGTCCCGCTTTCCGGCCTGTGACAAGGAGGTGCGCCGTGCCACGAGGAGCAGCCGGTCGCAAGGTCTATGCCCACGCCAAGCTGCGGCGGCTGCGTCGCGAGCACGGCATGAACCAGGTCGACATGGCGCGCGCCCTCTCCATCTCCACCAGCTACGCCAACCAGATCGAGCAGAGCCAGCGACCACTGACCGCCTCCGTGCTGCTCCGGATCGCGGAGGTGTTCGGTGTCGACGCGGAGTTCTTCTCCGACGCCGACGAGGACCGACTCGCCGCCGACCTGCGGGCCGCGCTCTCCGACGAGGCGTGCGGGGTGAGTCCGCTCGCCCCAGAGGACGTCACCGAGGCCGCCCGCGACCACCCCGACGTGGCCCGCGCCCTGGTCGCACTGCACCGCCGTTACCGCGACACGGTCGAGCAGGCCGCCGCTCTGGGATCCCCGGGACGGGTCGGCGCTCTACTGCATCCGGCCGAGCCCCACGACGAGGTGCGAGACTTCTTCTACGCCCACCACAACCACTTCGAGCCGCTCGACACCGAGGCCGAGCGGACCGCTCGCACGCTGGACCTGCGTCCCGGTGAAGCGGCCGCCCCGCTGACGGGGCTGCTTGCCGAGTGCCATCGCGTTCGCGTCGTGCAGGCGGCCCCCGGACGGTCGGGCGACGCCAGGCGCTTCGTCCCCGAGACGGGACTGTTGTTCCTCTCCCCCTGGCTGAGCGACGGCCAGCGTGCCTTCCAGCTCGCGACTCAGTTCGCCCTGCTGGAACACGGCGCGCTCCTGAGGCAGTTGACAGACAGCTCACCGGGTCTGCGCTCGTCTGAGTCACGGGCGCTGGCGCGTATCGGTCTCGCCAACTACTTCGCCGGTGCGCTCCTCATGCCGTACACCGCCTTCCACACCGTGGCCGAGGAAGTGCGCTACGACGTCGAACTGCTGTCGGCCCGCTTCGGCGTCGGCTTCGAGACCGTCTGCCACCGCCTGAGTACTCTGCAACGCGGCGGACACCGCGGGGTGCCCTTCTCCTTCCTGCGCGTCGACCGGGCCGGCAACATCTCCAAACGGCAGTCCGCGACCGACTTCCACTTCTCCCGGCTGGGCGGCACCTGTCCCCTGTGGACCGTGTACGAGGCGTTCTCGGCGCCCGGCAGGATCCTCACCCAGGTCGCCGAGATGCCCGACAGGAAGCGGTATTTCTGGGTCGCGCGCACCATCACGCGCGGCGGATTCGGGCACCACGCACCGCGCGCCGAGTTCGCCGTCGCCCTCGGATGCGAACTCCGCCACGCCCACCGCCTCGTCTATGCGGAGGGCGTGGCCCTGGACAACCCCCGCGCCGCGACACCGATCGGGCTCGGATGCCGGATCTGCGAGCGCCGTGACTGCGCCCAGCGTGCCAGGCCACCGGCGGGCGGCCGATTGGCAGTCGACCCCGACCGGCGGACCTACGTGCCCTACCCCGTCGAGCCCCGCACCGGGCCCGTCCAGTCGTCGTGAACGGGTGCCGACGCCGGTTCCCTCATGAGGCCAGGGCACCTCGCCGTCTCAACATGGGCAGCACATGGTCCGTCAGCGCGGGAGCGAGGCGTATGTCGTGCTCGTACCCGGTGATCCAACGCAGGTCGGCCAACTCGGAGGCCGGCGACGGGAGCTGGTCGATCTCCGTTTCGAAGACCGTCATCCTCATCGGCACGCCCTCCAGCGCGGCAGTGGCTTCGACGGCGGTGAGCAATCGCGGCGTGAGCGGCCGAACCCCGAGTTCCTCGTCCAGCTCCCGGGTCAACGTCTGCAGTGGTTCCTCGTCGCCGTCGGGCTTGCCGCCGGGCAGATAGAAGATCTCAGGAGCCGCCTTCTTGCTCACCACCAGAAGGCGCTCCGCCTGGACCACGGCCGCGGCCACCACGACGAGGGGTCTCGTCGCGCCGGTGTCCAGACCGGGATCGCCTCCAGCCGCGTCGATCTCGTCCTCGTGTGTCATACGCTTTCCTTCCTCTCCCCGCCGGCCGGAAACCCATGCAGCAGCAGGAGGCGCCGCCGCGTGACCAGCAAAGTCATTCTCATCTCTCCCGCGACGAGCCAGTCGCTGCGGCAGGCCCGCTTCGACGACGGCGGACCGCTCGACGAGGCGGGCACCGCTCGTGCCCGTGCGGCGGCCGGCTCGCTGCCCCGGGCCGGCCGTGTCGTTCTCTCCCCTGGGAGTGTGCGGTGCCACGAGACAGCCGTCGCTCTGCTGCTCCTTGGTGAGGAAGAGCCCGGCCTGGCGCCCCTCAACGTGGGTCGGTGGCGGGGCCTGACTCTCGACGAGGTCGCCGCCACCGAACCCGAGGGGATGGCCCGCTGGCTCTCCGACCCGACGTGGGCGCCGCACCATGGTGAGTCGGTGGAAGACATGTGCGCCCGGGTGGGACAGTGGCTCGAGACAGCGCAGGGGAGCGAGAAACGCACGCTGGCCGTGGTGGAGCCGGAGATTGTGCGAGCTGCCGTCGTGTGCGCGCTGGGGCTGCCCACCACTGCCTTCTGGCGGCTGGACGTCCCGCCCCTGTCGGCCACGGAGCTCAGCGGCAGATCCGGCCGGTGGAATCTGCGGCTGGGCCGTCGGCTGGACGTCTCGGGCGCCGCCGCTGCTCCGTGAGGACGCGGGCCTCGTCCTCGCCCGCCCGTTCCTGCCGCCTCCCCTGAGTCGCCCAGGGGCGGACGACCGGGATGCGTGGCTGGGTCACATCGACCCACGGCGGGGCATAGTCTTCCGGCCGTTCGACAGATGGTCAGGATGAGAGGTCCCGGTGCCGGCGCAGTAGCTTGGCGATGGTGCAGCGGAGACAGCCACTGTCCTGCTCCGAGGGCCCGCTGTCACCTGCGGCGCACGTCGGAGGGCAGTCCTCCCATTCCGTAGTGGCACCCTCGCGGCAGCCCTCCGGAGGCCCGACCAGTTGTTCCAGTTCCGTCAGTAACTCCGCGGTGCGTTGCGCCTGTTGAGCGAGTACCCGCACGCGGGCGCTCTGGCCGCCGATCTGCCGGCGGCTGGCGATCAGCTGCTCGTACTCCTCCACGGTGAGCGCCACCGCCTCGTGGCCGCCGAGGGTGATGTGGCGCGGTCGGGGTAGCTTGGCCACTCGTTTCCTCCGCTCCCGATGCCTTCACTGCCCGGAGAACGCGAGAGGGCCTGCGGGTGGTTCCGCGGGCCCTCACATGTGGTCGCCTTCCGGTCAGTGGGGAGCGGCTGCCGTCGAGGCCGGGACCACAACGGCGGGCCTGGGGTTCAGCAACCGCTCGGCCAGTTCGCCGAAGAGGAGACCGAAGCCGCCCCACAGGGTGACCTGCATGGCCAGCGCCGAGACTCGGAAACGCCACAGGACGGTGGCCGGGAAGTCACTCGGCACTTCGTTGACGGCCGGCAGGAAGGCGAACGCGAGGCCGATCACGATGGCGAACCCGGCTACCGCGACGACGGTGGCGTACCAGGTGCCCAGCCTCGGCGTGATCCGCTTGCCGAGGATGGCCGCGGCCACGGCGAGCAGCACCGCGAGCACCATCATCAGGAAGTACAGAGTGGTCCGCTTGCCGATGGTGTCGGGATCGCCGACGGCCGGCGGGTTGGCCGGGTACTTGAGGAACGGCACGACGTAGACGGCGAGCAGCGCGCAGCCGGACAGCAGCATCGCGGTGGCCCGCG